>DASYBR010000184.1:0-25330 GCA_036500645.1 Mycobacterium sp.
CGGCGCCGCCGAGTGACCCGGCGTCCCGTCCGCGTTGCGGTCCGGGTTGTCCATCATGATGCCGATGACGTAGCGGGGATTGTCGACGGTGGCCATGCCGGCGAACGTGATCCAGTAGACGTTGTCGAAGTAGCAGCCGCAGGCGGGGTTGATCTGCTGCGCGGTGCCCGTCTTGCCGGCCATCTGGTAGCCCGTCACCGCGGCGGCGGGTCCGGTGCCCTGCTGGTAGCCCATCGGGTCGCGTTGCACGACTGCTCGCAGCATGTTGCGCACGGTCTGCGCGGTCTGCGCCGAAACCACCCGGACGCCTTCCGGACGCGGCTCCTCGGTCCGGGTGCCGTCAGGCGCGATGGTGGCCTTGATGATTCGCGGCGGAATCCGCACCCCGTCGTTGGCGATCGTCTGGTACATGCCGGTCATCTGCAGCAGTGTCATCGAAAGACCCTGGCCGATAGGCAGGTTCGAGAAGGTGCTACCCGACCACTGGTCGATCGGCGGGACCAGCCCGGCACTCTCACCGGGCAGCCCCACATTGGTGCGTTGCCCCAGGCCGAATTTGCGGACCATGTCGTAGAAGCGGTCCGGACCGACGCGCTGCGCCAGCATCAAAGTGCCGACGTTGGAGGACTTTCCGAAGACGCCAGTGGTGGTGTACGGCATCACGCCGTGGTCCCACGCGTCGTGAATGGACACCCCACCCATCTGGATGGTCCCCGGCACCTGTAACACCTCGTCGGGGTTGGACAGGCCGTACTCGATCACCGACGACGCGGTGATCACCTTGTTCACCGAACCGGGCTCGAAGGGTGAGGACACCGCCAGGTTGCCAAGTTGCTTGTCGCCCTGACGCCCGAGGTCTTGCGAGGGGTCAAAGGTGTTGTCGTTGGCCATGGCCAGCACTTCGCCGGTCTTCGAGTCGAGCACGACGGCCGAAACATTGTGCGCGCCAGACAAGTTCTTTGCCTGTTGCACCTGCTGCTGGACGTAGAACTGGATGTCGTCGTCGAGCGTCAGCTGCACCGTCGACCCGTTGACCGCGCGATGGCGGTTGCGGTAGCTGCCGGGGATGACGACGCCGTCGGATCCGCGGTCGTAGGTGACCGAACCGTCGTTTCCGGACAGCGAGGAGTCCAGGGCGTCCTCCAGCCCGAGCAACCCATGACCGTCCCAGTCGATGCCGCCGACGATGTTGGCCGCCAACGATCCGCCCGGGTACTGGCGCAGATCCTGCCGCTCGGAGCCGACCTCGGGGTACTTCTCCGAAATCGCGCTGGCGACAGCGGGATCGACGGCGCGGGCCAGATAGGCGAAGTTGTCTTCGCTTTGCAGCTTCTTCAGCACGGTCGCGGAGTCGGGCTTGTTGCCGAGCCGGGTCGAGACCTCGTTGGCGATATCCCGCAGCCGCTGCTGGGGATCCGGGGCGGCCGGGTTCTTCGCCTTGGCCTCCTCCAGCTGCTTGTGAATTCGCTTGGGCTGGAAGGTCAACGCGCGCGACTCGATGGTGAAGGCGAGTTGATCCTTATTGCGGTCGATGATGCTGCCGCGCACCGCTTTTTCGACGTCGGTGACCTTGAGCTGTCCGGCGGCCTGGGCGCGCAGCGTCGGGGCGTTGGTCACTTGCAGGGCGAACAGCTGGGCCGCCGCCACCAGCATCAACACCAGGATGACGATGTTGCCGGCTCGATGGCGGAAGACGAAGGATGCGCCGCGCGTGCCCACCTGCACGAGTTGCCGGGTGCGGCGCTCCTTGGCCGAATGCCCGGTCGCCGCTGCGTCCGGCCGCTGCGCTGCGCTGACATTCTTGGCCTGCTTGACTTTTCGGAACCGCTTCGGCTCCCGAACGTCACGGCCCTGCTGGGCCGGCTGCGAGCTGCGGCGCCGCTTCGGTTGTCGGGCGTCCTTGGGTTCCTGCGCCTTGCGGGGACCGCGCGACGGTCGCTGCGCGCGGCCGGTCCGCTTGGACTCGCCGCGGCTCATCTGAAGGCACCCGGCGCCGCACCGGCGATGGGCCCCGGCGCGGGAGCGACGGGGACCAAGGCTTGCGGAGCCGCCGGCGGCGTCCGGGGTTGCACCGGGACCGGCACCTCCGCGGGCAGTGGCGCGGGAACGGGGACGGCCGCCGGGATGGGCAGTCCGCCCAACGGAATCGGCACTTCGACAGGTCCCGCTGCGGGCGCCGGACCCGCCGACAGCGGCAGGCCGGGAGTCGGCATGCCTGGCAGCGGCCCCGTGGCCGGGCCACCGGGCATGCCGGGCAACGGGGGGCCACCGGGCATCCCGGGTAACGGCGCCGTCACCGGGGCACCGGGCGTACCGGGCAGCTGAGGAGCGACCGGCGGCAGGTGCTGACCGCCCACCGTCGACGCGCCGTCAGGAGCGCGCAGCAGCGCCTCGGGCCCGGACCTGGCCGGGGCAGGAACACCGGCCCCCGGTTGCACCAGGACCGGAACCTCCGCGGGAACCGCCGGCGCTGGGGGCGGCGGCACTGCGTCGGGAATCTTGGCGTTCAGCGGCGGCGGCGGGACGCCGTCGGCCGGCTTGGGCGATCCGACGACCACCCAGTTTCCGGACGGGTCCTGGACCAGATGCGCGGTGTCCCGAGTCGGGATCATGCCCTGCTTGCGGGCCGCCTCTGCCAGCGCGGGTGCGGACTCCGCCTCGCGCACATCGCGTTCCAGCGATTCCTTCTGCTGCTGCAGCAGCCGGGTCTTCTCCCGGGCGTGACTCAACTTGTACGAGCGCTCGGCGGAGTCCGTGGACAGCCAGAGGGTGAGGCCCAGACCGAGGCCTAGCGCACCGATGACCAACACGACAAAGGGAACCTTGCTCACCAAGGTCCGCGGCCGCAGGTCGACAGATGCCAGCCGGGTGGCCAGGCGCTCGCTCAACCGAGGGCGAACAACCTTGGGCGCCTTGGCCTTTCGCGCCTTAGCCCGAGCCTTGGCTTGGCTGGTGCTCTTGGGCCGCGCCGGCCGCTCGGCCGGCCGGGCGATGGGGCTGGTCTGCGGTCCGGACCTGGGAGCGCGCGCTTCCCGGGTAGGTGCCGACGTCTTTCCCGGCCGGGTGCGGCGCGCTGCAGCGGAGTCGGTCGCCGAACGCCTTGTCCTCCCGACGGATTTGTCACGTGCGCCCCGGCGGTCGGTGTCGCCGCGCCGCTTCGGCGTCTCGCGCTTTGCTTTCATGAGTCGCCTTTCGGAGATACGTGCTGTGATTCCGCCCCGCGCGCGATTCGTTGCAAGGCCCGTAATCGCACCGCCGCGCTGCGCGGGTTCTGTTCGACTTCTTCGGCGTCCGCGCGCTGCGCACCGTGCGTCAGCGAGCGGAATCGCGGTTCGTGGCCCGGCAGCTCGAACGGCAGATCCACCGGTGTGCGCGAAGCGACCGCGTCGGCGAACAACCGTTTGACAATCCGGTCTTCCAGCGATTGATAGGCGAGGACCACGATGCGTCCCCCGACCGCGAGTGCCTCCAGAGCCGCCGGCAGTGCGCCGCGCAGTGAGTTCAGTTCGTCGTTGACCGCGATCCGCAGCGCCTGGAAGGTGCGCTTGGCCGGATGTCCGCCGGTGCGCCGGGCCGGCGCCGGAATCGCTTGGTACAGCAGCGCTACCAAGTCCGCGGTCGACGTGAACGGGGTGCTCGCGCGCCGGAGGACGATGTGCTTGGCGATCCGGCGCGCGAACCGCTCCTCGCCGTAGCGGTGCAGGATGTCCGCCAGTGCGCGCTCGTCGTAGGTGTTGACGATGTCTGCGGCGGTCAACGGTGACGACGGGTCCATCCGCATGTCCAAGGGTGCGTCTTGCGCGTACGCGAAGCCACGCTCGGCGAGGTCGAGCTGCATGGATGACACACCGAGGTCGAACAGCACGCCGTCGACCGATTCCGCTGCGGGGTAACCCGACTCGGCCAGTGCGTCGGGCATGCCGTCGTACCGGGTACGAACCAGCGTGACCCGGTCGCCGAACCTCGCCAATCGAGATCCGGCGATTTCCAGGGCATTCGGGTCGCGGTCGAGGCCGATCAGCCGCAGACCCGGCAGGTCGTCAAGGAACCGCTCCGCATGCCCGCCCGCGCCCGTGGTGGCGTCGACGAGCACCGCATCCGATCCGTCGGCATGGTGCCGAGTCAGCGCCGGGGTGAGCAGATCGACGCACCGTTGCAGCAGGACCGGGACGTGACCGAAGTCGCTCGAATTGTCAGCCACCGCAACACCTCCCCGGCTCTGGCAGCGCTCGTCGGTCCCCGGAAAGGCCCCGAGGGCCCAGAAAGGGCTGGCCCCTGCATCGAGGTCCCTGTCCGAAGGCACGAACCTGGCGTTGGGGAAGTACGCCAGGGTCGGTTCGGGCAGAGGCCACGTTGCACGGGCATGCGCCTCAGATAATGTCGCCGAGGGCTTCATCGCTGGCCGCGGAGAAGTTCTCTTCGTGTGTCTGCTGGTAGTCCTGCCAGGCCTGCGCATCCCAGATCTCGAGATAATCGACCGCTCCGATCACTACGCAGTCCTTGGATAGTTGGGCGTAGCGCCGGTGGTCGGCCGACAATGTGATGCGTCCTTGAGCGTCGGGATGCTGCTCGTCCGTGCCGGCGGCCAGATTGCGCAGGAACGCCCTGGCCTCCGGGTTGCTCCGCGAGGTTTTGCTCGCCCTGCGGGCCAATTGCTCGAATTCGGCCCGCGGGTAGACGGCGAGGCTGTGATCTTGGCTTTTGGTGACCATCAACCCCCCTGCCAGCGCATCGCGGAATTTAGCGGGCAACGTGAGCCGCCCCTTGTCGTCGAGTTTGGGCGTGTAGGTGCCAAGAAACACCTGCTCACCTCCCGTTCGAGGTCACCCAAACACTTCCGCCACCATACCCCACAATCCCCCACTGCGCCCCATTGTTGGAGTGTCGCGAATGAGTTTTATGGCTCCTTCCAGGTCCACGGCACATACAGATGCCATTGGACGTGTCCCCAGCCCGTGACAACACCCCGCCCCGAGGGCAGGAAACCGCATGTCAAACGGCTAAACTATGCTCTGTGGGGCATCGTGGGGAGCTTTGGTGGGGCCCGGTGGGGCGCCAATCCTGGGGCACAACTCGGTTACGGCTCGATTGGGATTCAGAACGGCATCGGCAGCCCTGCGCGAGTCGGTCAGGCCGGTCGGGCGTGCGACGATACCGTGCGAGACAAAACCTCGAGAAACAAAAACGGGGCAGCCGACAGCTACCCCGATCTGTGTGGGATTCTCGCTATTCGTCGAAGCGACGGCGGAAGCGATCCTCCATCCGGCTGGTGAACGATCCCCCGCTCTTGTTGCGGCGCTGACGCACCGCGCCCGGGGTTGTTCCGGAGGGGTCGGCCCTGCTGGACAAGCGCGGTCCGGTGATGGCAAACACCACCCCGCCGAACATCACGATGAACCCGAAGACGCTGAGAATCGGGAAATTTCCGATCATCGTGGCTTTGAACGCCACCCCGGAAACCAGCATCGCCAGGCCGATGAGGAACAGCGCCGCACCCTGCAGACGCCGGCGCGCAGTGGGCGCTCGCAACCCACCACCGCGAACGCTCGACGCGAATTTGGGGTCCTCGGCATAGAGAGCGCTCTCGATCTGATCGAGCATCCGCTGCTCATGATCGGAGAGTGGCATTCGTCCCTCCTTGCCGACAGTTTGAAACGTAACTATCGATAGCACGCTGTGCCCGTTGTGGGGGCGACTAATTGAAATGATACGAGGTCAATCTGCCCCATACCACTGGTTCCGCGCCGATTCTATCCCTGCTGCACCCCGAGGCCCACAAAGGCCGCAACGGCGGTGCGCTACAACCGGCTTCCCGAACGGGCCTTCCGCCCGTTCGGTGCCACGACCGCTCGTCGGTCGACCCCGCAAGGGTCCGATAATGGCGATGACGGCTCGGGGTGACCCGGGCCGCGCGACCACGAAACGCGAAGTACCGCGCGGGACGCCGATCACTGGTTGAGGAGGACGGGCGCAATTGGCGATTTTCCTCATCGATCTGCCGCCCGACGATATGCAGCGCCGGCTGGGTGACGCGCTCACGGTGTACGTCGATGCGATGCGTTACCCGCGCGGCACCGAGGCCCAGCGGGCCGGGATGTGGCTGGAGCACATTCGGCGGCGCGGCTGGCAAGGGGTGGGTGTCGTAGAGACGGAGTCAGCGGGGGCGCCCGAGGGCACGGACGCCCCTGCCCCGTCGGCCGACGAACTGAGCAACGCGCCATTGCTCGGCGTCGCCTACGGTTATCCCGGAGCGCCCGGGCAGTGGTGGCAGCAGCAAGTCGTGCTGGGTATGCAACGCGGCGGCTCGCCGCCCCAGGAGATCGCCAAGCTGATGAACAGCTACTTCGAGTTGACCGAATTGCATATCCACCCCCGCGCCCAAGGCCGCGGCCTGGGCGAGGCGCTGGCCCGGCGGCTGCTCGCCGGTCGCGCCGAAAGGAACGTGCTGCTCTCCACCCCGGAAACCAATGGCGAATCCAACCGCGCCTGGCGCTTGTACCGGCGGCTGGGCTTCACCGATGTGATCCGCCGCTACCACTTCGCCGGGGACCCACGAGCATTCGCGATCCTGGGCCGCGAGCTGCCGCTGTGACGCCACTCGGCTCAGCGGCCCCGCGGATCTGGCACGATGACCTGGTGCGCGCCAGCCCGCCCCCGGCCCAGACCCGAGGATCCCGAGCCAAACGGGCTCGACGGCGCCGTTTGGTGGCCATCGCGCTGGTGCTGCTGCTGGTGCCCCTGCTCAGCGGGTGCCTGCGGGTCCGCGCGTCGCTCACGATCTCGCCCGACGACCTGGTGTCCGGAGAGGTCGTCGCCGCCGCCAAACCTAAGACCCCCAAAGACACCGGTCCACAGCTGGACAACAACAACCTGCCGTTCAGCCAGAAAGTGGCGGTGTCGAACTACGACAGCGACGGCTATGTGGGCTCGCAGGCCGTGTTCTCCGATCTGACCTTCGCCGAGTTGCCGCAGCTCGCCAACATGAACTCCGACGCCACCGGCGTGAATCTGTCCCTGCGCCGAAACGGCAATCTGGTGATCCTGGAAGGCCGGGCGGATCTGACGTCGCTCACCGATCCCGATGCCGACTGCGAGCTGACGATCGCCTTCCCCGGCGTGGTGACCTCCACTAATGGTGACCGGGTCGAGCCCACGGTGGTGTCGTGGAAGCTCAAACCGGGGGTGGTGAGCAGCATGACCGCCCAGGCGCGCTACACCGATCCCAACACCCGTTCCTTCACCGGTGCGGGCGTATGGCTGGGCATCGCGTCCTTCGCGGCCGCCGGCGTGGTGGCGCTACTGGCGTGGACCAGCCGGGACCGTTCGCCGCGGCTCACGGCGCCGCGCGATCAGCCGCCGACCAGCTAGGCCGCTGCGCCGGGCGACCAGTAGGCAAGCATCTCGGCGAAGGTCTGGAACGCCGGCGCGGAGTTCCCGTAGGTCGCCTCGAGGTGAATGCTCAGCGGAAAGCCCAGCTCGGCGACCCCGTCGATCACGCGCTTGTACAGGTCGACCATGAGCTGGCGCTTCTGCGGCGGCTCGCTGCCGGCCAGCGTTTTGACGAACTCCTGCTCGCCGGCCACCGTGGCGTTGCCCGGATCCTGAATCAGCCAGTTGATCAGGCCGACACGGCTCTCCATCTTGGGCACGAAGCCGAACGACAGCAGGATCTCGGGCCGATGGTCGGTGGTCTTGGCGAACTCGCTCAAAAACCCCACGATCGCGTCGGAATACAGCAACTGGGTCATGCCGTAGGTCGCGCCCTGGTCGCATTTGAAGTTGAACCGGCCCTGCTCCCCCTCGCGGGTGGGAATCAGGATGACGCCGCGGTTGGGCAGCAGGTCGCGATAGATCGACAGGGCGTCGGTCGGCGCGACGCCGGAGCCCTCGCCGTCGTTCATGGTGCGTGGCACGCCGACGAAGACGACGCCCTCCATCCCCGCGTCACGGAGATCGGTGAGGCGCGCGCGCAGCGCCGGCTCGTCCGTGAACGCGGTCACCTGCGTGCACAGGCCGTGAAAACCGGGCAATTCGGGTTTGATGATCGACCAGAAATCGAGCACGTCCAGCTTCGGCTTCATCGTGATGGGGCGATCGTCGTCCTCGGCGATGATTCCGGGAATCATCACGTGCCGGATTCGGCCAGCAAGCCCGGATTCGGCCGAGTGCTGCACCACTTTCCGCGCCTCTTCGACGGCGCGGTCGCGATCTTCGTCCGCATTCGGCGGCACCAGCTCGAGCGCGATCGTGTTGAGGGTCACGCGGCTTCTCTCTTCTCGACGACATGTGCCCTGGCGGCCAGGGGCGCCCGTCCGTCCGCGCGGCCCAGACGCCCCCGCCAGCATAGGGGCCAGTTAGTGAGGCAGTCGAAGCAACTGGTCGCCCGCGCGCCGCGTCATCTTGGGGAGGCACCCGGTGCTGCGCCGAATACACTGGTCGAGCCTGGGACGAGCCAGGCGACGTTGAGCAGAAAGGGGCGCCGCGCTGAGCCTAAAGGCCACAGAAGCAGCGGCAACAGTCGAGTTGACCGGCGCCATCACCGACCAACTTCGGCAGTACCTGCATGACCGGCGCGACGGCACCGCCTACATCGGCGCGGACTACGACGTCCTGATCGCCGCCCTGGAAGATTTCGTGCTGAGCGGCGGGAAGCGGCTGCGGCCCGCCTTCGCCTACTGGGGTTGGCGTGCCGTAGCCACGGAGGCTCCCGATCCCGAAGTGCTGCTGTTGTTTTCCGCTCTCGAGCTGCTGCACGCCTGCGCGCTGGTGCACGACGATGTGATCGACGACTCCTCCACCCGACGCGGCCGACCGACGACCCACGTCCACTTCGCGGCGCTGCATCGTGACCAGAACTGGCGGGGCTCGTCGGAACGGTTCGGGGTATCGGCCGCGATTCTGCTCGGCGACCTCGCGCTGGCCTGGGCCGACGACATCGTCTTCGGTGTGGACCTGACGCCCGAAGCCCACCGGCGTGTCCGGCGGGTGTGGGCCGAGATCCGCACCGAGGTGCTGGGTGGCCAGTACCTCGACATCGTCGCCGAGGCCAGCGCCGCGGACTCGATCGCTTCAGCGATGAACGTCAACACCTTCAAGACCGCCTGTTACACGGTGTCGCGACCGCTACAGCTCGGGGTGGCCGCCGCCGCCGACCGACCCGACGTGCAAGACGTCTTCGGGCAGATCGGAACGGATCTCGGAGTGGCGTTCCAGCTGCGCGACGACGTGCTCGGTGTCTTCGGTGACCCGGCGGTGACCGGCAAACCGTCAGGTGACGATTTGCGATCGGGCAAACGAACGGTGCTGCTGGCCGAGGCGGTCGAGTTGGCCGAGAAGTCAGATCCCGTGGCCGCGAACCTATTACGCGGCTCGATCGGCGCCGAGCTGACCGACGCGCAAGTCGACCGGCTGCGCGACGTCATCGAATCGGTGGGCGCCCTGGCCGCGGCCGAAGAACGCATCGCTTCGCTGACCCGGCGGGCGCTGGCCGCGCTGGCGGCCGCACCCATCAACACGGCAGCCAAGGCGGGGCTGTCCGAGCTGGCCAAGATGGCCACGAACCGGTCCGCCTGAGCCGATGACCGCGCCGACACACCCGCAGACGACTCGCTCGTCATCGACGAAAAAAACTGTCAGAGAACACCTTTCCAGCCTCGTCAATTTCGCCGGTGCTCCGGAGGCAAAACCGGCAAAGCTGGGCTTTATGGGCTCGGTGCTCATCACGCTGGGCGGATTGGGAGCGGGCAGCACCAAGACACACGACCCGTTGCTCGAATCAATACACATGTCCTGGCTCCGATTTGGCCACGGGCTGGTGCTGTCGTCGATTCTGCTGTGGATCGGCGTGGCTCTGATGCTGATCGCGTGGCTGCTGCTGGGCCGCCGCGTCCTCGCGGGCGAAGCCACCGAGTTCACCATGCGGGCCACCACCGCCTTCTGGTTGGCGCCCCTGCTGCTGTCGGTGCCCATCTTCAGCCGCGACACGTATTCGTACCTGGCCCAGGGCGCGCTGCTGCGCGACGGCTTCGACCCGTACACCGTCGGTCCGGTTGCCAACCCGAATTCCTTGCTGGACAACGTAAGTCCCATCTGGACAATCACGACCGCACCCTATGGCCCGGTGTTCATTCTGATCGCCAAGCTCGTCACGATGCTGGTCGGCAACCACGTGATCGTCGGCACCATGCTGCTGCGCCTGTGCATGCTGCCGGGATTGGCGCTGTTGATCTGGGCCGCTCCCCGACTGGCTCATCATCTGGGCACCAGCGGCGCAATCGCGCTGTGGATCTGTGTGCTCAACCCGCTGGTGCTCATCCACCTGATGGGCGGGGTGCATAACGAGATGTTGATGGTGGGTCTGATGACCGCCAGCATCGCGCTGGTTTTTGCCGGCCGCGACGTCGCGGGCACGATACTGATCACGGTGGCGATCGCGGTCAAAGCCACCGCCGGGATCGCGCTGCCCTTCCTGGTGTGGGTATGGGCGCGCCATCTGCGCGAGCGGCGCGGATATCGCCCGGTTCAGGCGTTTCTGGCGGCCGCCGCGGCTACGCTGCTGATCTTCGCCGTCGTGTTCGCCATCTTGTCCGCCGTGGCCGGTGTCGGCTTGGGATGGCTGACCGCGCTGGCCGGATCGGTGAAGATCATCAACTGGCTGAGCATGCCGACCGCGGCCGCCAACGTGATCCATTTCCTGGGCAGCGGCTTCTTCTGGGTGAACTTCTACCCACTGCTTCGCGTCACCCGGCTCATCGGGATCGCGATCATCGCGATCGCGCTGCCGCTGTTGTGGTGGCGGTTTCGTCGCGACGACCGCGCCGTGCTCACCGGCATAGCGTGGTCGATGTTGGTCGTGGTGTTATTCGTCCCGGCCGCTCTGCCGTGGTACTACTCCTGGCCGCTGGCGGTGGTGGCGCCGCTGGCCCAGTCACGACCGGCGGTCGCGCTCATCGCGGGCTTCTCGACGTGGGTGATGGTGATCTTCAAACCCGATGGTGCGCAGGGCATGTACTCGTGGCTGCAGTTCTCGCTCGCCACCGCTTGTGGGCTGATCGCCTGGTGGAGCCTGCACCGGGTTGGCGAACCGCAGCCCAGCGAAGAAGCCTCGGTAAGCCGCTAGTAAGCCATAGCCTGCGCTCGGCGCACGACCTCCCGTGCCTGATGGGCGTGCAGGGCGTCGACGGGACGGGCGTTACTGATGGCGTCGCGGCTGCCGTCGCGCCTGATCGTCAGCGACGAATCCGGGGTGAACAACCACCGAACGATTTCGGTTTCGTGGTAGCCGCCGTCGTGCAGGATCGTCAACAGCCCCGCCAGACTTTTGACCACCTCACCGGACTTGGTGAAGAACACCTGCGGCACGACCAGGCCGCCGTCGCGCCGAACCGCCACCAAGTGACCTTCCCGGAGTTGCTGCTGCACCTTGCTGACCGACACGTGAAGCAACTCGGCGACCCTCGGCAAATCGAAGGTCGGCTCGTCGGGATCCAGAACGTCGTCGCCGGCAGGAACACTGCTCATCCGCGCAAGTGTAGGCGGTGCGAGGCGCTTTGGACCCATGTTCTTCCCGCCCAATCACGGCCCCGCACCTACGATGACCCCGTGGCCGAAGCAAGCACGCGGGACCCGTTGGAGAGCACCTTGCTGGATGGCCGCTACCTGGTCGGTTCCCGGATCGCCAGCGGCGGCACCTCGACGGTGTACCGCGGCCTGGACACCCGACTCGACCGGCCCGTAGCGCTGAAGGTGATGGATTCGCGTTACGCCGGCGACGACCAATTCCTGACCCGATTCCAGCGCGAGGCCCGCGCGGTCGCCCGGCTGAAAGACCCTGGGCTGGTCGCCGTGTACGACCAGGGTTTGGATGCGCGGCACCCGTTTTTGGTGATGGAGCTCATCGAGGGTGGCACGCTGCGCGAGTTGCTGACCGAACGCGGTCCGATGCCACCGTATGCGGTGGCATCGGTGCTTCGCCCGGTGCTCGGCGGGCTGGCCGCCGCACACCGCGCCGGTCTGGTGCATCGCGACGTCAAACCCGAAAACGTGCTGATCTCCGACGACGGCGACGTCAAAATCGCCGACTTCGGGTTGGTCCGAGCGGTCGCGGCCGCTGGAATCACTTCCACCAGCGTCATTTTGGGCACCGCGGCCTATCTGTCGCCCGAGCAGGTGCGCGACGGCGACGCCAGCCCGCGCAGCGACGTCTACTCCGCCGGCATCCTCACCTACGAGCTGCTGACCGGGCGCACACCGTTCACCGGCGACTCGGCATTGTCGATCGCCTATCAACGGCTGGATACCGATGTGCCGACGCCCGGCGCGGCCATCGACGGTGTGCCAACGCAATTCGACGAGTTCGTGCAGCGTGCCACCTGCCGCGACCCGGACGCCCGGTATGCCGACGCGATCGAGATGCGAGCCGATCTCGACGCGATCGCCGAAGAGCTTGCGCTGCCGGACTTCTCCGTGCCGGCACCGCGGAACTCCGCGCAACACCGGTCGGCGGCGCTGCGGCGCGGCGGGACGAGCCCGCAGCCGCCGGCCACCCCGCAGCGGGCAGCGCCGTCCGCCGCGGCACCGGTACGTCATCCCACCCGTCAATTGACCCGGGGCCCCCAGGACTGGTCCGAGCCGCAACGCCCGGTGCACACCGACAACGAACCCGACGAAGATTACGAATATGAGCCCGTCACAGGCGAATTCGCCGGCATCCCGATCAGCGAATTCATGTGGGCCCGCCAGCGCGGCCGGCGGGTGGTGCTGATCTGGGTGGCGCTCGTGCTGGCGCTCACCGGCCTGGTCGCGACGGCGGCGTGGACGATCGGCAGCAACCTGAACGGGCTGCTTTAACGGTCCTAGTCGCGGAGCATCTCCGCGACCAGGAAGGCCAGCTCCAGCGACTGCTGGGTGTTCAGCCGTGGGTCGCATGCCGTCTCGTAGCGGCCCACCAAATCCGTGTCCGAAATGTCTTGCGCGCCACCGAGACATTCCGTGACGTTGTCGCCGGTGATCTCGACGTGAATGCCGCCGGGATGCGTGCCCAACGCGCGGTGCACCTCGAAGAAGCCCTGCACCTCATCGACGATTCGGTCGAAGTGCCGGGTCTTGTAGCCGTTCGACGACTCGTGGGTGTTGCCGTGCATGGGGTCGCACTGCCAGACCACCTGATGACCGGTGGCCTGGACCTTCTCGACGATGGGCGGTAGCAGGTCGCGCACCTTGTTGTTGCCCATCCTGCTCACCAGCGTCAGCCGGCCGGCCTTGTTGTGCGGATCAAGTCGCTCGACGTATTCGACGGCCAGTTCCGGGGTGATCGTGGGGCCGATCTTGACGCCGATCGGGTTGGCGATCACCTCAGCAAATGCGACATGCGCGCCGTCGAGTTGGCGGGTCCGCTCGCCGATCCACACGGTGTGCGCCGACAGGTCGAACAGCTGCGGCTCCCCGTCGTCGCTGTGCGACAACCGCAGCATGGCGCGCTCGTAGTCGAGCACCAAAGCCTCATGACTCGCGTAGATTTCGGCCGTCTGCAGGTTGCGGTCCGCCACGCCGCAGGCACTCATGAACCGCAGGCCGCGGTCGATCTCGGTGGCCAGCGCCTCGTAACGGGCGCCGGCCGGCGAGGTCCGCACGAATTCCCGGTTCCAGTCGTGGACCAGGTGCAGCGAAGCCAGGCCCGAGGATGTCAGCGCGCGCACCAGGTTCATCGCCGCGCTGGCGTTGGCGTAGGCGCGCACCAGACGCGACGCGTCATGCTCGCGCGCGGCCACATCCGGGGCGAACCCGTTGATCATGTCGCCGCGGTAGGACTTCAGTCCCAGCGCGTCGATGTCCGCCGAGCGCGGTTTGGCGTACTGACCGGCGATGCGGGCCACCTTGACCACCGGCATGCTGGCGCCGTAGGTCAGCACGACGGCCATTTGCAGCAGAGCGCGGATGTTGCCGCGGATGTGGGGTTCGGTGTTCTCGGTGAAGGTCTCCGCACAGTCGCCGCCCTGCAGCAGAAAGGCTTCACCCTTGGCGACCTGGGCCAGATGTTCTTGCAGCCGCAGGATTTCCGACGGCACCGTCACCGGCGGGACGCTTTCCAGGACCGTGCGCATTGCAGCCGCCTGCTCGGAGGGCCAACTGGGCTGCTGAGCAGCCGGTTTGGCCAGCGCGGCGTCCAGCCGGGCCCGCAGGTCGGCGGGCAGCGGCGGCAGGTCCGGCAGCTGGTCGATCGGAATGTCGACGGTCCAGTTCATCGCACCATCGTAACCGGGCCCGGCCGACGGCTGATCAGGGCGAACGCCGCCCGGATGAGCCCAAGCCGGTGCTCAGGCGTCCGGGCCGCGCTCCCCGGACGTGATCAGCCGGAATCGGCGCAGCTGGTCGCGGGCGTCGACCAGGGCGTCGTGCGCGTCTTTGGGCCGCGGCGGCATGCGCGGGGATCCGTGCTCCTCCCACAGCTGGCGCAATTCCCTCGTGAAGCGGGGTATCGCCCGCGGCAGGGCCGGCATCGCGCCCCACAACTGGCACAGGGCCACGTGGTCGTAGGCCGCCACCCAGGCCCACAGCTCGATCGGCTCGGTGCCGTTCACGCCGAAGAACTCTTCGAGGTCCTGACGGATCCGCTGGCGCGAGCGCCACAGGGGTGACGACGGGGACGGCAGCTTGGGCAGCACGTTGGCGCGCACCCAGTTGCCGGCGCGCTCGGGGTCGAACTCGGTGGACACGGCGTAGTACTCGCGGCCGTCCTCGGCGACCACCCCGATCGAGATCAGCTCGATGGTGCGGCCGTCCTCGATGAATTCGGTGTCGTAGAAGTACCGCACCGCAGAAGCCTAGACGGGCGACGGCGAGCGCCGGAACGGCGCGAGTAAGGAGCCGGTCCATCGATCTAGACGGGCGACGGCGAGCGCCGGCGCGAATGAGGAGCCGGTCCATCGATCTAGACGGGCGCGTACTCCACCTATGCCCGGCTTATCGGGCCGATCAGGATGGGCCCGGTTCCCTCGGGCGGTGGTGCGGGATGCACGTCGTGGTCGAGTTGCGCGTCGATCGCGCGTTCGTCGGGCAGGCGCGGGGTGCCGGCGATCGCGCACTGTAACCACAGCTTGGCCCGCACGACCGGGCGGCGCAGCAGCCGTTCGCGCTGCAGCGCGCGTCGCATTTTGGCCGGCTGGGTGGTGTAGCGCCACCGCGCCCACGGGGCGTGCGGACGCGACAATCGGATCGCACCGATGACCAGCAGCACGACGATGAACATGCCGAGCAAACCGGTCCACACCTTGCCCTTGAGCACCACCACGACGGCCAGCGGCAACGTCAGCATCAGTCCACCGGCCACCACCGCCCGCAGCGCCAGCGAATCGGTGCCCTCCCAGATCGGCAGGAAGAACATCAGCGGGTGCAGCCCCATGATCAACAGCCCGGCCACCGCCACCGCGGCGAAGACGGCATCCACCGACGTGCGGCCGTCTTCTTCCCAGTAGACGTCGGACAGGTGCATGATCAACGCGTACTCGTCGAGCACAAGGGCCGCACCGATCCCGAAAAGTGTTGCAGACAAGGTGAATTCGGGTTCATGTCCGTTGACGGCCAGGGTCACCAGCGTCAGCCCCGAGAGCATGACCAGGACGACGCCGAAGGTCACATGATGGATGTGCACTCCCCCGATGTGGACGTTGCGTGGTTGCCACCAGCGGGTCGGGCGACCGGCCGCGGCGCGATGACGGATGACGCGCACGAACGTTCGGGTGATGAAAAAGGTCGCGATGAAGGCGATCAGGCAGCACAGCAAAGGCAGCCGACCACGGTCAATGATGTCGTGAGCGAACCAACTAGTAAGCCTTGGTACGAACCAGTGGAGCACTCTTGAAACCTACGCCAGTACGCGCCGACACCTCGGGAGCCGCGCTGCAGCGCCGGAGAAGACACCGACACCGATTACGCTGTTGTCCGAAATGACTAGATCGCAGACGCCCGGCGTGGGCAGTCGACCCCTCCGCGCGTTGCTGTGGCTCCTGCTTTGGGCGCTGGCCGTCGCCGGGCTCGGATACGTGGCCTGGTTCTTGTTCGGGCACACGCCGTACCGCATCGATATCGACATCTATCAGATGGGCGGCCGGGCCTGGCTGGACGGGCATCCGCTGTACGGCAACACCATGTTCCACACGCCGATCGGGCTGGACCTGCCCTTCACCTATCCCCCGCTGGCAGCCGTCGTTTTCTGCCCGTTCTCCTGGTTGCACATGCCGGCCGCCAGCGTCGCGATCACGCTGCTGACGTTGGTGTTGCTGATCGTGTCCGTCACGATCGTGCTGACCCGCCTCGATGTCTGGGACACCTCGGCAACGCTGGTCGGCCCGGCCTGGTTGCGCCGGTTGTGGCTGTCCATCGTCATCGTGGTGCCGGCGACGCTCTGGATGGAACCGATCAACTCCAACTTCGCCTTCGGCCAGATCAACGTCGTGCTGATGACCTTGGTGATCGCCGACTGCATGCCGCGCCGGACACCCTGGCCTCGCGGGCTGCTGCTGGGCCTCGGGATAGCGCTCAAACTCACCCCCGCGGTCTTCCTGCTCTACTTCGTGTTGCGCCGCGACTACCGCGCCGCGCTGACCGCGATGGGCTCCTTCGCGGCCGCAACGCTGTTGGGCTTCGCGCTGGCGTGGCACGACTCCTGGCAGTACTGGACCGACACGGTGCACCACACCGATCGGATCGGCGGCGCGGCGCTGAACACCGACCAGAACATCGCGGGCGCCCTGGCCCGGGCCGGCCTCGGCGAGCAGCCACGCTTCGTGCTGTGGGTGGCCGCGAGCCTGGCCGTGCTGGCCCTCACCGTCTGGGCGATGCGCCGCGTGCTGCGCGCCGGCGAGCCGATGCTGGCGGTCATCTGCGTCGCGCTGTTCGGCTTGGTGGTCTCCCCGGTGTCGTGGTCGCACCATTGGGTATGGGTGCTGCCGGCGATTCTGGTGACGGCGATAGTGGCCTGGCGGCGCCGTAACGCGGCCCTTGCCGTGGTCTGCGTCATCGGGGTGGCGCTGATGAGGTGGACGCCCATCGATCTGCTGCCGAAGTATCACGAGACGACGGCAACCTGGTGGCGTCAACTTGTCGGGATGTCCTACGTGTGGTGGGCGCTGGCGCTGATCATCGCGGCCGGCGCCACGATCACCGCCCGCACGACATCGCGGGAATCGCAGACCCAACAGCTGACGCCGGTGACGGCCGTCGGCTGACGGGCGGCGCTATCCTGCTGCGGTTTCCGGGATCCGCTCGGGCGGGTCGGCCGGCCGGGCGCCGTTATCGCGTTGCTTGACGCTGGCGGCGTAGATGTCGACGTACTCCTGGCCGGACAGCTCCATCAGCTCGTAGATCACTTCGTCGACGACAGCCCGCTCGATGAAGCGGTTGCCGGCCATCCCCTCGAATCGCGAGAAGTCCATCGGCTTGCCGAGGCGAACGGTGACCCGACCGAACCGCAACATGTTGGTTCCGGGCGGGTTGACGACATTGGTCCCGATCATCGCGACGGGGATCACCGGAACCCCGGTCTGCAGCGCCAGTCGCGCGAGCCCCGTCTTGCCCTTGTACAGCCGGCCGTCAGGCGAGCGGGTGCCTTCGGGATACATCCCCAGCAACTTGCCCTGGCCGAGCACCTGCTTGGCGGTGTTCAGCGCGGCCTGCGCGCTGTCGGCGTCGGTACGGTCGATCGGCACCTGGCCGACGGCGTTGAAGAACCACCGCTGGAACCAGCCCTTCAAACCCGTGCCGGTGAAATATTCGGATTTCGCCAGGAAGGTGATCCGGCGTCGCACCACCAGTGGGAGGTAGAAGCTGTCCATCACCGCCAGGTGGTTACTGGCCAGTATCACCGGTCCGGAACTTGGAATGTGTTCCAGGCCTTCGACTTTCGGTCGACCGAGCAGGGACAGCAACGGGCCCAGAAGAATGTACTTGAAAAGCCAGTACCACATGGCCCTCCCTCTCGCCCGCACCAAATGGTGTTCGCGGCCAACTGTACCCACCCGTGCCGGAAGGGACCACCTTCACCGCGGGCGGGTCACTCCTCGACCGTGACCGGGATGTGCTGATAGCGCGTCTTCGGGGCGGCATCCCCCGCACCCGTCTGGGCGCCGCCACCACCCGGCGGGCCGCCGTCTGGTGGTTCGGGTGCCGGCTTCGCGGACCGGTCCATGTCGGCGACGATGTCGCGTATCACGTCGAGCAGGGCGATGCTGTGATCGGCGATGATCGTGAGCAGCGGGTGCTGCTCGCCGGTCGCCAGCGCGGCCAGCGCGCACACCGGGCACCACACCTGCTGGCATTTGCCGGTTCCGACTCCCCCGCCGGCCGTCAGCGCGGCCGCGGTGCGCACCGCGGGGTCGATTCCGTCCAGGATCGCCTGGGCGAGCTTGCGCAGCTCCGGACCGATATCGGAATGCGCCCCACTCATCTAGGCCACACCTCCGGATCTGGTCGGAAACGCACGGTCAGCTCGCTACCCCGCAGATGTGCGTCGAGCACCGTGCACCGCCGAAGTACGGATGCTAGCCGAACCCTGCGCCGGGATCCGCCTGCGCTGATGATCAGGTCGTCATCGACGCGCCCCAGCGTCAGCGCAGACTTGTCGAGCTGCGGCAGCCCCAGCCGCATTCGGTATATCGCATCGGCTCCGGTTCCCGACTCCAAGTCCACGATCGGCCGCAGCGGCCCGGGCGGGGCGGTGCCGCCCCGCCGGCGCGCGCCGTCGAGCAGCGCGCCCAGCGCCTTGGCGCCGATCGGTTCGCCGGCCAGGTGCGGGGTCAGCACCAGCGCCACCTCGCCGATGGTGGCGTCGAGTTCGTCGAGAACACCGCGTTGTTCGGAGATGCGTTCGGTGTACCAGTAGAAGGCCGGGTGCTCGGGAAGATTGCGGTACTCGTACGACTCGTCTTGCACCAGAACCTGGTTGACGATGAGTTCCTCGACGCGCACGCCCATCAAAGCCAGCGAGCCCAGCGTCCGCACCGCCTCGGCGGCAACCACCCGCTCGGGGGTCAGCACCAGATGCGCGCTGACGAGTTCGCCGTCGGTCAGCAGGCCGCTGAGCCGCTCGACGCTGGCGCTGATGCGCTCCAGCAGTTCGACCATCGCCGCCGAGCGGGCATCGTCGGCTGTGACAGACAACCTGCGATGCCGCGGCCACGCACGCTCCACGTAGAGGCCAAAGGTCGCGGGCAACGTCAACATCCGCAGCGCATCGGCGGTCGAGGCGCAATCGACAACGACGCGGTCCCATCGCCCGGAGTCGGCCAGCTCGCCGACGGCGTACAGACCGAGCACTTCCTGAACACCCGGCAGCGCTGAAAGTTCCTCGGGCGCAATGCTACTCAACTCGGAATCGGGGAACCGCCGATCCAGTGTGGCGACCACGTCACGCCAGCGGGCCTCGAGCAGGGCCAGAGTGTCCAATGCCAGCGCGTCCAGGAAGCCGCCGCCCGCCTCCGCTTGCCCGGTTTCGAGATCCGCGAGCACCCGAACCAGGTCATCCCGACTTGGCGGGACTGGGATACCCAGCACGTCGCCCAACGAGTGCGCCTGGTCGGTGGACACCACAAGGACCCGCTGTCCCGCGCTTGCGGCGCCGACCGCGGTCGCAGCGGCCAGGGTGGATTTCCCTACCCCGCCTTTGCCAACGAAAAGACTGATCCGGGCCGGGATGGGTGCCCGGAATTCAGCGGACTCACTCAGCCTCGACTCGTTTCTTGAGATCCTTCAGCGCGGTGTCGATCAACCGGCGCTCGGCTTTGCGCTTGAGCAAACCAAGCATCGGGACGGCGAGGTCGACGGCGAGCTCGTACGTGACCTCGGTGCCAGATCCTTTGGGCGCCAAGCGGTATGAGCCTTCAAGGGAACGCAGCAGCGAGCTGGAGGTCAGTGTCCAGCTAACCGATTGCCGATCGGCGGGCCACGTGTAGGCCATGATCATCGTGTCCTTGAGGACCGCGGCGTCGAGCACCAAACGGGCAACCTTCGGATTACCGTCGGCGTCCTTCTCCTGGACCTCGGCCTCCTTGTACTCCGAGATCCATTCCGGATAGGAATCGATGTCCGCGATCACCTGCATCACGGTGTCCGGGTCGGCTTCGATATAGATGGTTTGCGTCGTCTTCTCCGCCACCTGGTTGCTGCCCTTTCTTCCGCAAGCGGGTCGCCCCGGCTCGGAGGAATTTTGCTTCTACGGGACCAACCGCGGACCTCCGGTCCGAAACGGTACTCTCCGCGCTGACCCGACCCGGCTAAACTACCGGAGAAACCCCAACCGGACGTGACCGTTCCACCGTCGCCTTCACCTCGAACGCCATTTTCTTGCCGGCCACGCGGCGGCGATGTGTCATCTTCGCCAAGTTCAATTTGGCCAGCTGCCAGGCGGCGACCCCCGTCGGCTCGGCGTGCAGGAAGTAGTGCAGCACGACCCCGTCCAGCGACGGTTCCAGCCAAACCTCCATGGTGCCGGTCAGCGCGCCGGTGACCGCCCAGCGGATGCCTTTGTCGGCACGATCCTCGACGATCTGCAGGCGCAGATCCGGCCACCAGAGGCGCCAGCTGGGCTGATCGCCGATCGCGGCGGCGACCCGCGCACCGTCGGCGGCGACAAACGTCTGATCCGCGATCTGGATGCTGTTCACCACGTCAGCTTCACACACCGAACTCCCGCCGCCCCGGCGAGGGCGGGTCAACTCGCCGGTTGCGCCTCGCAATCGAGGCGCCCGTCCAACCGAGGAGCCCCGTGCTGCACGAATGCTCGATTAGGCTGGTGTGCAGCAAGCCGGGTCTCTCCGAATCGTCACTAGGTCAATCGAGGTCACAAGAGTGCGTGAGTACAGCGTCCCCGCCCGCTTCTCTGTCGACGAACACGACAACATCGCGGCAATGGTCTTCGAGCACGAGCGCGACGACCCCGACTTCGTCATTTACCAACGTCAGGTCGAGGGCGAATGGACCGACGTCACGTGCGCCGAGGCGGCTGACCAAATCCGTTCTGCCGCACTAGGTTTGATTTCCCTAGGGGTGCAGGCCGGTGACCGGGTCTCCATCTTCTCGGCGACCTGCTACGAGTGGGCGATCCTCGACCTCGCGATCTTGTCGGTGGGCGCAGTGACCGTTCCGATCTATGAGACGTCGTCGGCCGAGCAGGTGCGCTGGGTGCTGCAGAACTCGGAGGCCGTGCTCGTCTTCGCTGAGACCGACGCGCATGCCTTGATGGTCACCGAACTCACCGCCGAGCTCCCCGCCCTGCGCCGGGTGCTGCACATCAACGGCTCGGGCCCCAAGGCGCTCGACCAGCTCGTCGAGGAGGGCGCCTCGACCGACCCGGCCGAGCTGACCGCGCGCCTCGAGGCGCTGCGCGCCGACGACGCCGCGACCCTCATCTACACGTCTGGCACCACTGGGCGGCCCAAGGGCTGCCAGCTGACGCATTCCAACCTGCTGTACGAGACCCGGGGCGCGAAAGAAAGCCTCCCCACACTACTCAACGAGGGACAGCGACTGCTGATCTTCCTGCCGCTGGCCCACGTACTGGCGCGGTCACTGACCCTGTCCGCGTTCGCCAACAAAGTGACTGTCGGATTCACCAGCGACATCAAGAACCTGGTCCCGATGTTCTCGGTATTCAAACCGACGGTGGTGGTGTCGGTCCCGCGGGTGTTCGAAAAGGTCTATAACACCGCCGAGCAGAACGCCGCCAACGACGGCAAGGGGAAGATCTTTGCGGCGGCCGTGCAGACCGCGGTCGACTGGAGCGAAGCCCAAGACCGCGGCAGGCCGGGGCTGCTGCTGCGCGCCAAGCACGCGCTGTTCGACCGGCTCGTCTACCACAAGCTGCGCGCGGCGCTGGGCGGCGACTGCCACGCATCGGTCTCGGGCGGCGCGCCGCTGGGCGCGCGGCTGGGCCACTTCTACCGGGGCGTGGGCCTGACCATCCATGAGGGCTACGGGCTGACCGAGACCAGCTCGGCCATCACCGTCAACCAGGTTGGCAACGTCAAGATCGGAACCGTCGGAACGTTGGTGCCCGGCAACAGCATGCGGATCGCCGAGGATGGCGAGCTGTTGGTACGCGGCGGCGTGGTGTTCAGCGGCTACTGGCGCAACGAGCAGGCCACCAGCGACGCGTTCACCGACGGCTGGTTCCGGACAGGCGATCTGGGCTCGCTCGACGAGGACGGCTTCTTGAAGATCACCGGCCGAAAGAAGGAGCTGATCGTCACCGCGGGCGGAAAGAACGTCGCGCCCGCCGTGCTCGAAGACCGGCTGCGGGCACACCCGCTGATAAGTCAGGCGATGGTCGTCGGGGACAACAAGCCGTTCATCGGCGTGCTGATCACGATCGATCCGGAGGCGTTCGACGGCTGGAAGCAACGCAACCAGAAGTCGGCCGGCGCGTCGGTGGGCGATTTGACCGTCGACCCCGACCTGGTCGCCGAAGTGGACGCGGCCGTCAAGGACGCCAACCAGGCGGTCTCGCACGCCGAGTCGATCCGCAAGTTCCGGATTCTGCCGGTCGACTTCACCGAGGACACCGGCGAATTGACGCCGACGATGAAGGTCAAGCGCAACGTAGTGGCCGAGAAGTTCGCCCCCGACATCGAGGCGATCTACGCCAAGGACTAACCCAGCAGGTCCGACAGCCGAGCGGCCAGGGTGTCCCAGCGCCACTGGGACGTCACCCATTCGCGCCCGGCCGCGCCCATCTTGGCGGCGCGGTCGCGATCGCTGAGCAATTCGGCGACGGCCTCGGCGACTTCGTCCACCGATGTGCCGTCGATCACTAACCCAGTCTTGTTGTGCTGCACGGCTTCTGGAGCGCCGCCAGATTGACCGGCGATTACCGGCACGCCCGTCGCCGACGCCTCGAGGAACACGATGCCCAGGCCCTCGACGTCCATGCCGGCGCCGCGAGTGCGGCACGGCATCGCGAAGACGTCCGCCAGCGCGTGGTGCGCGGGCAGCTCGGCGGACGGTATGCCGCCAGTGAACCTCACGTGGTCGGCGACCCCGCGGTCGCGGGCCAGCTCGCGCAACGAGTCCAGGTAGGGCCCACCGCCGACGACTACCAGGGCCGCCCCGTCGACGCGTTGCCGGATCGTCGGCAGCGCCTTGATGAGCATGTCTTGACCTTTGCGCGGCACCAACCGCGACAGGCAGACCACCGTCGGCCGCTCGCCCAGCCCGTAGCGGTCGCGCAGCTCGTCACGGGCCGCGCGATCGGGCCGGAACCGGTCGGTGTCCACGCCGGGCGGCAGGTGCTCCAGACGCGCCTTGGGCCCGAAGGCCGGCGCGAACCGCGAGCGCGTGTAGCGGCTGACGAACGTGACGACGTCGGTGCCGTCGCCGATGCGGCGCAGCACCGAGCGCGCCACCGGGAGCATCGACCACCCCACCTCGTGGCCGTGCGTGCTGGCCAGCACCCGGGTCGCCCCGGCCCCGCGCGCACGCTGCGCCAGCAGCGCCAGCGGCGCGGCCGCACCGAACCAGACGGTGTCGATGCCGTGTTCGCCGATCAGTCGGCGCATCCGGCCGTCCACCGCGGGCCCGGGCAGCATCAGCGTGCCGGGATGACGCACAACGTGGTATCCGCAAGCTTGGGCCTTCTCGTCGAAAGCGTCGGAGCCCTTCCATTGCGGCGCGTACACGGTCACCGAATGCGACCCGACGGCGGCCAACCGGCCGACGAATTCACCCAGGTACGACTGAATACCGCCCGGCCGGGGCGGAAAGTCGTTGGTAACCAGCAGGACCCGACTCATCGTCGTCAGGCTAGCGTGGCTCCTGGCGATCCAGCGCTAGCGGGTCAGCCACTGATGCCAACCCGCGAGCAGCCCGGTTGGGCTGGTCTGGAAGATCTCCTGGGCGGCGGTGGAGATGTCGGCACGCCTGATACCGCAGGTGATCAGATAGAAGTCGCGCAACTTTGCCGCGCCGTAGGTGTCGGCGACGAATCGGGCGAACCACCACGCGCGGTCGTAGGCCAGGGAGCGCTGCGGACCCGGCGCGTCGAGGTCAGCGTCCGACGGCAGCGTCAGAGGTACCGGCACCGCATTCGGCGGCACCGGTGTCGGCGGGCGGCCGACGAAGTCGGCGACCCCCTCCTGGATCCATCGGGGTGCACCCAAGACGGTGTCGGCGCGTGAAGCGTAGTGAAAAAGCTCGTGCGTCAACACTATTCGTAGTGAAGCCTCGCTCATGTTGGCCGCACCCGGCGCGAATACCATCCGCTGGCCGACCGCCAACCGGTGAACGGGATCGACACGGTCGACAACCGTCACGGCCGCGATGTCGGCCCACTGTGAAGGCGGTCCCCCACCGGCGGCGGCGCGAAACTCCTCGTCCGTGCCTGCGACGACCACCGAGATGAGGCGCGACCAGTCGACGCCCCAGAACGCCTCCACCGCGGTGACCGCGGCACCCATGTTGGATGCCACCCGCGAGAGCAGGCGGTCACTGGATGCACCGCCAAGACCAACCAACCGCACGGTGCGGTCGCCGACCTCCAACGACTTCGTCGCGGCGTTGACCTGGCTGCGGGCGGGCGTGATCAATTGCGCGGGCCTGGCCCGGCTGTCGCTGGCCGCGTCGAACGGCACGGCCGCGGCCACGATCAGCTCAACAACGAACACCCAGGCCAGCAGTATCGGCAGCCGCCGGCGCTGCGAAGCAGGACGCTTAGTAGCGACGGGCGTCGTGGATCGGGCCTGCGGAATTCATCGGCACCACCCGCACCGGCACGCCGTAGGTGGAGGAATGGATCACCATGCCGTCACCGACATAGATGCCGCTATGTGAGGCGTCGGAATAGAAGGTCAGCACGTCGCCGGGCTGCAGATCCGACAGCGCCACCGCCTGGCCGCCTTGGGCCTGCGCCTGGCTGGAGTGCGGCAGCGAGATGCCGGCCTGCTGGAACGCCCACATCACCAAACCGGAGCAGTCGAACGCACCGGGGCTTGCGCCGCCCCACACGTAGGACGACCCGACCTGGGTCAGCGCCGCCTGCACGACGGTCCCGCGGTCACCGCCGCCGCCGAAGGGGACCTGTCCGGGCAATCCAAAGGGAGGCGGCGCCTCACCGGGTGCCTGGCCGGCGGGCGGTGGCGCACCGGGCGGGGCGGCATCCGGGGCCGGCGCACCGGGAGCCGGGGCAGCCGCCGGAGCCGGTCCTGGGTTGGCCAGCGCGGTGCGCTGGTCGGGCGACAGGGAGACGTACTGCGACTTGACGACCGCGATCTGCACCTGCAGTTGACTCTGCTTGGACTGCAGGCTGGCCCGCACCGCGGCAGCCTGCTCAGCCGCGCTCTTGGCA
>DASYBR010000185.1:0-15427 GCA_036500645.1 Mycobacterium sp.
GCGGGATCGGCGGGGTCGTACACGATCAGCGGGTGGGTGTTGCCGTCGCCGGCGTGGGCGATCACCGAGATCATCAGGTCGCGTTCCGAAGCGATTCGTGAAATCCCGGTGACCAACTTGCCCAGCGCCGGCAGTGGCACCCCTACGTCTTCCAGGAGCAGCGATCCCTTGGCCTCCACCGCCGGGATGCAGAACCGGCGGGCGGCCACAAAGGCCTCGCCCTCGTCCGGATCGTCGGTCGAAAACACCTCCGTCGCACCGTTTTCCGCGAACACCGCGGCAATCACCTCGGCGTCCTCGCCGCTCGCCCGCCCACGCTCGTCGGAGCCGGCCACCAGCATGGCGGCCGCCCCGCGGTCCAGGTCCATGCGCAGGGTGTCTTCGACGGCGTTGATCGCCACCGAGTCCATGAACTCCAGCATCGAGGGGCGCAGCCGCGCCGCCACCCCGAGCACCGCATCGACGGCCGCATCGACCGAGGCGAAGCTCGCCACCACGACGCTCGACACGTTCTGCGCGGGCAGCAGCCGCAGCGTCACCTCCGTGACGACGCCCAGCGTGCCTTCGCTGCCCACGAACAGCTTGGTCAGCGAAAGCCCCGCCACGTCCTTCAAACGCGGGCCGCCGAGCCGCACCGCCGTTCCGTCGGCCAGCACCACCTGCATGCCCAGCACGTAATCGGTGGTGACGCCATATTTCACGCAGCACAGTCCGCCGGCGTTGGTGGCGATGTTGCCGCCGATGCTGCAGATCTCGTACGACGACGGATCCGGTGGATACCAGAGGCCGTATTCCGCGACGGCCTTCTTCACCTCGGCGTTGAACAGGCCGGGCTGGCACACCGCGGTCCGGGTGACCGGGTCGACGGAGATGTCGCGCATCTTCTCGGTCGACAGCACGATTCCGCCGTCCAGCGCGGTCGCTCCGCCGGACAGGCCGCTGCCGGCTCCCCGCGGCACGACCGGGACACGATTGGCGGAGGCCCAGCGCAACACGGTCTGCACCTGTTCGGTGCTCTGCGGCCGCACCACGGCCATGGGTTTGCCCGCCGACGGATGGAAAGCGCGGTCTTGCCGGTAGCCCTCGGTGATGGCGGGATCGGTCACGACCGTCCCGTCCGGCAGGTCGGCGATCAGCTCGGCTAACACGTCCACGCCCAGATTTTACGGCCCCGCATCCTCGGCATACTCGGGTTCGCTGTCCAGCTCCCGCAGCGACGGTAGCCCGCAAGCGATGACGCCGACCGCCACGATGGGCACCGCCAGCGCCAGGAATGTCGCCGTCAGCCCGGCCGCGTCGGCCAGGGGGCCGGCCACCAGCAAGCCCAACGGGCCGGCCGCGTACATCAACCCCGTCATCACCCCGACCACTCGCCCGCGGAGATGGTGCGGTGCCCGGGTCTGCATGACGTAGTTGTAGATCGGCTGGATCGGCCCGTAGACCAAGCCGATCACGCCGCACAGCACCAGGATCACCGGCAACGGCGGCAGGAACGCGATGCCGATCGACGCGGCACCGAAGATGAGGGTCGCGGTCAGCACGGCCGTGCGTCGCCGCGTCCGCTTCGAGAACGCGGCGTAGCCCAGCGCGCCCACCACCCCGCCGACCCCGAGCGCCGCCAGCGCCCAGCCCAACTGCGCGGGTTGATGATGTTCGCTGAAGTATTTGGGAAACAGCACGCTTTCCATCGGCAGGTACAGCGCGGTGACAACCAGGTCGATCAACCCGAGCGTCCGTAACACCCGCAGGTTCCAGACAAACCGGATTCCCTCGGCGACCCCGGCCACCAACCCCGCGGGCCGGGTCGCGTCGTGCGGCTTACCGGTGCCGTCGAGCCGCAGCGCACCAATTGCGATGAACGACAACCCGAAACAGCCCGCCGTGACCCACATCGTGTTGATGCCGCCGACCGTTGCGATCATCAACCCGCCGATACCGGGTCCGACGATGTAGGCCAGGTTGAGAATCGCTTCGTAGACGCTGTTGGTGCGGTCCAACGACCAGCCGGCGCGGGCGGCGGCCTCGGGCAGCATCGACTGGCGCGCCGTCGTCCCGGCCGGATCAAAGGCCGCCGAAAAGAAGGCCAGGACGGCCAACTCGGCCAGCACCACCGGGTTGGTCGCGTCGCTACCGAACAACCAGGCGATCACCGGGACGGCCGCCACCGCCGTGCCGGACAGCGAGTCGGAGACCATTGAAACCCGGCGACGCCCGAAAAAGTCGACCGCGGTACCGGCGACCAGCGTGGAGAGCACCAAAGGGAGCGTCATGGCGGCGGCGACGATCGACGCGTCCTTGGCGCTGTCGCGGTGCTGCAGGGCGAGCCACGGGAACGCGACGATTGAGATGCCGGTGCCCGCGGTCGCCATCAGCGTGGCGAACAAGATCAGGAACGCCGGGCCGCGGCTCGTATGACTCATTGGATATCGCGGGAGAATTTAACCGCAAATCGATACGGGAACCAGTGGATTTCGTGGTCACCGTCGCCTGAATGCAGGATGTTCATGTGCTCGTCCACCCACGCACCGGCCAGCCGTTCGATTCACCGGTTGGTGCCGGTACCGGCTGGCCGGGCGATAGGGCCACGCCGCAGACCCCGGCCGCGTCCGACGCCGCGCAGGTCGAGGTGCTGGCGGCCCAGGCCGGATCGATCGTTGAACTCGACGCGCTGAGCAGCGTCTGCCGTGCCTGCCCCCGGTTGGTCACCTGGCGCGAGGAGGTTGCCGTCCTCAAACGGCGTGCCTTCGTCGATCAGCCGTATTGGGGGCGCCCCGTGCCGGGCTGGGGAGCGGAGCGGCCACGGTTGCTGATCGTGGGGCTGGCGCCCGCCGCCCACGGCGCCAACCGGACCGGACGAATGTTCACCGGTGACCGGTCCGGGGATCAGCTCTACGCGGCGCTGTACCGAGCCGGACTGGTGAATCAATCAACCAGTGTGGACGCCGCGGATGGGCTGCGGGCCAACGGGGTTCGGATCGCCGCGCCCGTGCGCTGTGCGCCTCCTGCCAATGCTCCGACGCCGTCGGAGCGGGACTCCTGCTGGCCATGGCTTCAAGCCGAGTGGCGACTGGTGTCCGACCATGTCCGCGTTGTGGTGGCCCTGGGCGGATTCGCCTGGCAGATCGCGCTGCGACTGCCGGGCCCGTCCGCCACGCGCAAGCCGCGGTTCGGCCACCGGGTCCTTGCGGATTTGACGCCCGGCGTGCGGTTGCTGGGCTGCTACCATCCGAGCCAGCAAAATATGTTTACCGGTAGGTTGACACCAGCAATGCTCGACGATGTTTTTAGCGATGCAAAGAGGCTGGCAGACATTAAGTGACTGAAGTTCTGATTTCCGGCGCCAGCGTGGCCGGTACTGCGGCGGCATATTGGCTTGGACGCCATGGCTATTCGGTCACTGTGGTGGAGCGGTACCGCGGGCCGCGGCCGGGTGGGCAGGCCATCGACGTCCGCGGTCCAGCGCTGACGGTGCTGGAGCGCATGGGATTGTTGGCCGCCGCCCAGAAGCGCAGGACGCAAATTCGCGGCGCATCCGTCGTCGACCGTGACGGCAATGAACTGTCGCAGGACACCGAATCGACGCCCACCGGCGGTTTCATCGACAGTCCGGACGTCGAGCTTCTGCGTGATGACTTGGTCGAATTGCTCTACGGCCCAAGCCAATGGACGGCCAATTACATGTTCGATGACACGATCACCGCCTTGGATGACGACGGCGGCACGGTCAATGTGACCTTCGAGCGGGCCGCACCACGCAGCTTCGACTTGGTCATCGGCGCCGACGGATTGCACTCCAACGTGCGCCGGCTGGTATTCGGTCCCGAAGAGCAGTTCATCGAGCGGCTGGGCACGCACGCGGCGATCTTCACCGTGCCTAATTTCTTGGACCTCGACTACTGGCAGATCTGGCACTACGGCGACTCCACGATGGCCGGCGTGTACAGCGCCCGCAATAACACCGAGGCCCGGGCCATGGTGGGCTTCATGGATAGTGATTTGCGGATCGACTACCGCGACACCGAGGCGCAGCTCGCGGAGCTGGCACGGCGGATGGCCGACGACGGTTGGATACG
The DNA here is from genome assembly GCA_036500645.1 of Mycobacterium sp. Classification (GTDB taxonomy): domain Bacteria; phylum Actinomycetota; class Actinomycetes; order Mycobacteriales; family Mycobacteriaceae; genus Mycobacterium. Next base: position 4,074 of record DASYBR010000185.1, read on the forward strand.
CCCGCAGCTGCTGGAATACATGCGGACGGCCACCGATTTCTACTTCGACGAAATGTCGCAGATCAAGATGGATCGCTGGTCGCAGGGCAGGGTGGGGCTGGTCGGCGACGCCGGATACTGCTGTTCGCCGCTGTCGGGACAGGGAACCAGCGTCGCGCTGCTAGGTGCCTACGTGCTGGCCGGCGAGCTCGCGGCCGCCGGTGACGACTACGCGACCGGTTTCGCCAACTACCACCGGGAGTTCAACGACTACGTCAAGCGCAACCAATGGCTGGTCGTCGACAACATCCCGGGTGGCGCCCCGATACCGCAGGAAGTCTTCGACCGGATCGTAAGTTCGATCACCCTCAAGGACTACTGAGCGGGAACGTTCGCGCCGCGTCTGGCGTTGATGGCAGCGTGCGTCTTTCCGTCCTCGATCTCGTCCCGGTTCGCACGGATCAGACGACCGGCGACGCGTTAGCGGCCACCGTGCAGCTGGCGCAGGCCGCCGATCGGCTGGGCTTCACTCGCTACTGGGTCGCCGAACACCACAACATGCCGTCCGTGGGTGCCACCAGCCCACCGGTGTTGATCGCCTATCTCATCGCCCAGACCTCGCGGGTGCGGCTCGGTTCGGGCGGCGTAATGCTGCCCAATCACGCGCCGCTGGCGGTGGCCGAGCAGTTCGTGCTGCTGGAAGCCGCCGCCCCAGGCCGCATCGACCTCGGCATCGGCCGTGCGCCCGGCTCCGACCCGGTGACTTCGTATGCGCTGCGGGGTGGACAGGACGGCCGCGATATAGAGAATTTTCCCGACTACCTCGACGACGTGGCCGCGCTGATGAGCGCGCGCGGAGTGCGGGTTGCGCTGCGCTCCGGTGACTACACCCTCAAAGCCACCCCCGCCGCCGTCGCCGAACCGAGCCTGTGGCTGCTGGGCTCGTCAATGTACTCGGCGCAGTTGGCCGCCGCCAAGGGACTGCCGTACGTGTTTGCCCATCACTTCTCCGGTAAGGGAACCGAAGAGGCCCTCGAGATTTACCGTTCCCGGTTCAAGCCCAGTTCGGTGGCCGCCGAGCCTGTGACGTTCCTGACGGTGAACGCCGCCGTGGCCGAAACGCGCGATGAGGCAACGGCTTTGATGTTACCCAACCTGCAGATGATGGCGCGGCTTCGGACCGGGCAGCCGCTCGGGCCGGTGCCGCTGGTCGAAGACGCTCAGGTCGCCGAGTTGACCGGGCAGCAGCAGCAGATCGTGGAGAGCGGGATGGAGCGGGCCGTCCTGGGCGCGCCGGAAGAGGCCGCCGATCAGGTCCGCGCGCTCGCCGCGCGATTCGGCGTCGACGAGGTGATGGTGAACCCGGTCGCGTCGGCCGGCCGGGGTACCGACCCCGCATCGGCGCCGGCCCGCGTCGCGACGCTCGAGCTATTGGCGAAAGAGCTTTTCTAGTAATGGCTGTTCGCCCTTGAGAATCAGCCGGCCTGCTCGGACTGGGCCGTAGTGTTCTCCGGTGCGTGGCTGGCGATCCACCCCAGTAGATCGCGCGACGGCAACGGCGGACTGTGCACGAAGCCCTGGGTGATGGTGACGCCGTATCGGCGCAGTGCGCTCAACGTGACCTTGTCCTCGACCCCCTCGGCGACCAGGTCCGCGCCGAGGCTGTGCGCCAGCGCCACTGTGGACCGCACGATCGCGACCGACCGTGGGTCCTGGGCCAGTCGCGCCACGAATATTCTGTCGAGCTTCAACTCGTCAACCGACACATCCTGCAGACGTGCCAGCGACGACCACCCGGTGCCGTAATCGTCCAGCGAGATGCGAACACCGAGGCGCTGCAACGCGGTGACGGTGTTGCGCGAGCGCGCCGAGTCCACCAGCGCGCTCTCGGTGATCTCGACGATGAGGGCCTCGGCGGGCAAGCGGTGCATCCGCAGCAGCCGCTCGATCGTGCCGACGAGATCGAGGTCGAGCAGATTGGCCGTCGCGAGATTCACGGCGACGGTCAGCGCGACGCCATCTTCACGCCAGGCCCGGATATGTTCGAGGGCAACGCTGATCGTGCGGTTGGCCACTTTGCGCATCAGCCCGGCGCGCTCGGCGGCCGGCAGAAACTCTTGTGGCATCAGCAATCCCCGACTGGGATGGTGCCAGCGCAACAGGGCCTCGACGCTGTGCACACTTTCGTCGCCCGCGTTGATCTTGGGCTGGTAGTGACACGTGAGCTGATTGCCGTCGAGCAGTGCGGTGTTCAACTCTTCGATCAGGTTGGGGTCGTTGTCGCGACACAGCTCGAACGCCGAGTCATACACCGCGATCTTGCTGTTGGTGGATTTGGCGTGCGGAATCACGGCCTCCGCACACTGCAGCAACTCCTGCGGATGATCACAATGGTCGGGGTAGAGCGCGACCGCGATGCACGCATCGACCTGCACCGTGATCGGATCCAGAGCGAATGGTTCGCGCAAGGTGTCGATCAAACGACCGGCCTGGCCGCGGGCGGCAGCAAGGTCGGACCCCTCGGCCAGCAGGATGGCGAATTGGTCGTCACCCGAGCGCGTGAGCAGATCCTCGTGACGCACGCTGTTGGACAACCGATCCGCTATATGGCACACCAATTCGTCACCGAAGTGGCGACCGACGGAGTCGTTGATCTCTTGCAGCTCATACAGATTCAGCAACAACAGCGCGCGGCGTGACGGAGGCCTGGTCCCCATATACGGCTCTGACAACGTTGAGTCGGACGCCACGGTCAGGGCTGTCGCGAGTGAGCGCCGATTGGGCAGCCTGGTCAATTTGTCGGTCATGGCATTGTTGTGGCTCTCGGCCATCGTGGTGACGTCTCGGAAGGTAACCGAGAACCGTGCAGCCACCGCGATCAGGCTCAGCGCCGCGAGAGTCGCCGCGACTCGTGAGTCGTGACCGAGGATGGCGACTTCGAGCGCCACAACGGTGCACGCCACGGGCGTGATGTAAGACCCGAGTCCACGTCTCGTCGCCGGGGCCACCGTCGACGACGGCGCCCAGCTGGCCATCGCGATGAACAAAGACGATGCGGGCCAACAGGCATCGAGCAAGGTGCCGACGCGATACGAGCCGGCGGAGGTCTCGAAGAGATACGCCGTATCCGCAGCCGCGAACAAAATGAACCCGGCAACCAGCATGGCCCAGCGAAACTCGCTGCGCCAGCCGAGGATTGGCAGCATGCCGGCCGCCAGGGCCAATAAGACCAGATCACCCCACGGATAGACCAGCGCCACCAGAACGGTCGCAGGCGCCCGGGTCGCCGCCGTGTGGATGGGTCCGGCTGTCAGTGCCGCGGCCACCGCGGCCATGGCCAGCCCGCAGACGAGAGAGTCGAGTTGGATCGGCACCGGCACGCGCTTGAGGCGTGTTCGCATGAGCAACAGGAGTCCCGCGTAGACGAACGGGTAGAACGCGAGATACGCGGGATCGGCCGGTGACGGCGACTGACCGTTCGTCACCCAGAGCGCATAAATGACGTCGCCCACCGCCGAGGACGTCATGCCGGCCGCGATCAGAACCCAGGCCAATCGGTCACCCGGAACGCGGTAGGCGCGCACGGCAATGAGCCCGGCCGCCAACAGGTTCAGCGTCGGATACAGGATTTTTGCGAAGAAGAGGTTGTGACCGGCATTCGTGTCGATCGCACTCGACGCGGTGAAGCCGATCACCCCGATCGCCAAGGCCCCCAGCGTGATCCGGATCGCAAATGGGGGCCACCGGATCTCGCGCGGCGCGCTCTTGGGTTGGTCGGGGGTTGACGCCGCCACGTCGGCGATCGGCACGAGCGCCTCGGGCGGCGCCGTGATATTGCCGAACGGACCGGGCGGGCCGGCGACGCGATCTTTTCGGTCCTCGTCGGCCTCCTCCAAGAGGGACAGCGTCGAGTCGATGAACTTGGGAAAGGTGAAGGGCAAGGGGAGGTCGGGTACGAAACTTCGAATGCATTGGCCGCCTTCGCGTTTAGCGGCATACATGGCCAAGTCGGCGTGGCGGAGAAGCTGATCGACGGTGGAGCTGGATGCTGCGGTGGATGCCGTGAAGCCGATGCTCGGCCGTACCGATATGGGAACGCCGTCGATCACGATCGCCGCGTGGAATGAATCAAGCACCCGGTTGGCAGTCGATTGCGATTCTTCGAGGGAATCTTCGATCAGGACCGCGAATTCGTCACCACCAAGGCGCGCGACAAGGCCTTTGTCCCCCAACGCCGCGGTCAGCCGCTCGGCGACCCTCACGAGAAGCTCGTCGCCGGCCGGATGTCCCAAGCCGTCGTTGACCGACTTGAAGTTGTCGAGGTCGAGGCACAATACCGCGATCGGCGGGGTGTCGGTGTGTTGACGGGTGACGGCTTGCTCCAGCCGATGGAGGAAATTGGCCCGGTTGGCCAGGCCGGTCAGGCTGTCGCTGAAGGCTTCCCGTGCGACCTGCGTCAACAAGCGCTGGTTTTCGTTGAGCACGACGAACTGTCGAACCAGCACGGCGAACACCAGAATGGTCTCTGCGACGGGCATCGGGCCGCGCGACATCTGGGCTGCCGTATAGGGCCATCCGACAGCGGTAGCCAGCGCCAGCGGCAGGTAGGGCAACCACAGTCGGGCGCGGAACACCAGCAGGTCACGCGACGCGGCCGACGGTGGTTCGTTGATGCTGGACAGAGCGGCGAGCGCCATCATCCCGAGCCCGGCCACCCGACCCAGGTCGGCCAGGATGTTGACGTGGTAGCTGCCGAACCCGGTCTCGAACACCATGGCGATGTCGGCAACGCCGATCGTCAGGATTCCGCCGGCGAGCAGGTTGCGGCTGGGTCCGTCGCCAGGGCGAACCCGCGACAACATCAGGATCGCCGCCGTCATCAGGACGACATCGGCGAAGACCTGCGCCACCGTCGCGAGCTGGAAGCCGTTTCTCTCGCTGAGCTGCTTTTGCAGGACGAACACCCACGACACCACGAACAGCGACGTCGCCACGATGAGACCGTCGAGCGCCAGTCGGCGCGGGCTGTGGCGAGATACGTTGGACAACAGGATCAACGACGCGATGGCGCCGAACGGATACAGCAGCAGGATGATCTCGGCCGTCGCGGGGTGGGTGGCGTGATCAAGTTCCGGGCGTAGTTCGTAGACCGCCCAGATGACCTCGCCGACCGCCCAGCCCAGGAGGGCCGTCACCAGCGCCAGCCAGCCGATTCTGCGGCGCCCGAGCGACAAGTGGGCGGCGTAGCCTGCGCATGCCGCCGCGAACGCCAGGCACAGCACCGACACCGCTTCGTCGACCGGCCGGGTCGCGTAGGCGCCCTCCCATCCCAGCAGAGACGAGGCCGCGACCAGCACCGCCGCGACGGCGTATACCGCGACGATGAGCCAGCCAATGCGCGCGGGCAGCCCAAAACGCCGCCACGGATTACCCGTCCAGCGCTTCAATGCCGCTCCAGCCGATTCGCACGTGCGGTGGCAAATTGGATGGTTCACCGCATGTGGGAGAAGAATAGTCTGTCGAACTACCTTCTGGTTCTACTTCCTGGTAGATTCCTGCGGCCCGCACGCATCTGACGGGCGAGAATGCTCACTCTGGCTGGCTCGCGTCGATCCGGGCCAGCGCTTCCCGCAGGATCTGGCCGGTGCCTTCCCGGTCCGGGTCGCGGCGTAGCAGCAGCCCTTTGGCTACCGAAAGCTTGTCCCCGTTGCGTCGCGGCAGGACATGGAGGTGGATGTGGAACACCGTCTGAAATGCGGCGCTGCCATCGTTGATGGCGATATTGGTCGCGTCCGCCAATTCCGACGCCCGGGCGGCCCGGGCGATCCGTTGGCCGATGGCGACCATCCCGGCCAGCGTTTCGGGCGCGGTGTCTGTCAGGTCCACGCTGTGCCTCTTGGGCACCACCAGGGTGTGTCCACGCGTGAACGGGCGGATGTCGAGGATCGCCAGGTAGTCGTCGTCTTCGCAGATCCGGATGGCCGGAGCCTCCCCGGCGATGATCGAACAGAACACGCAGGACATGTCGCCAACGGTACTGGTTGGCCGCGTGGCGCCATGCCAGGACCAGCCGGGGCCGGCCACGATCAGCGGGATACGCTGCCGCAGTGAACGATCTCGCCTTCGCCGGTGCGGCGGCACACGCACGCATGCTGGCCGACGGTGAACTCACCGCGCCGGAGTTGCTCGAGGTCTACCTGGAACGGATAGCGCGGTTGGACAGCCAGCTGCGCTGTTACCGCACGGTGCTCGCGGATAGCGCGCGTTACGAGGCCGCCGTAGCCCAGGACCGCCTGGACGCCGGCGAGCGGCTGCCGTTGCTGGGGGTGCCGATCGCGATCAAAGATGATGTCGACGTCGCCGGCGAGGTGACCACGTACGGCAGTGGCGGACACCGGCCCGCCGTGACCGCCGACGCAGAGGCGGTTCGCCGGCTGCGGGCCGCGGGCGCGGTGATCATCGGCAAAACCAATGTCCCCGAACTGATGATGTTTCCTTATACCGAGTCGCTGACATTCGGAGCCACCCGCAACCCGTGGAACCTCAAGCGCAGTCCGGGCGGCAGCAGTGGCGGTAGCGCCGCGGCGGTAGCGGCCGGGTTGGCCTCGCTGGCATTGGGATCCGATGGGGGCGGCTCGATCCGCATCCCGGCTACGTGGTGTGGGCTGTTCGGCCTCAAGCCGCAACGTGACCGGGTGTCGTTGGAGCCGCACGACAATGCGTGGTACGGGCTGAGCGTCAACGGCCCGATCGCTCGATCGGTGATGGACGCCGCCCTGTTTCTGGACGCGACGTCGACGGTGCCCGGCCCCGAAGGTGAATTCGTGGCCGCCGCTTCGCGGCATCCTGGCAAGCTGCGAATTGCGTTGAGCACCAAGGTCCCAACGCCCTTACCGGTGAGGGTGGGCAAGCGACAGTTGGCCGCGGTCGAGCAGGCCGGCGCGTTGCTTCGCGACCTCGGCCACGAGGTGATCACCCGCGACCCCGACTACCCGCCGTCGGCCATCGTCACCAATTACCTGCCCCGCTATCTGCGTGGCATCAGTGACGATGCCGCCGCGCAAGCCCATCCGGAACGTCTCGAAGCGCGCACCCGGAACCTGGCCCGCGCCGGCGCTTTGTTCTCGGACCGGCGGATGGCGACCCTGTGCGAGGCGGGCACGGCGCTGACCGCTCGTATCCAGTCGATCTTCGACGACGTCGACGTCCTTATCACGCCGGGCAACGCGGCGGGCCCGTCCCGCATTGGCGCCTACCAACGCCGCGGCGCGGTGTGGACCTTGCTGGCTGTGGCGCAGCAGGTGCCGTATCAGCAGGTGTGGAATCTGACCGGTCAGCCCGCCGCGGTGGTTCCGTGGGACCTCGACGAGGACCGCTTGCCGCTGTCGGTGCAACTCGTGGGCCAGCCCTACGACGAAGCGACGCTGTTGTCGCTGTCCGCGCAGATTGAGGCCGCGAGGCCGTGGGTCAACCGGCGACCGCCGGTGTCATGAGCTCGCGCCCGGCTTCGCCGCGCTCGCGATCGGTGCCCAGGCCGAAAGCTTCACGCCTGGCCGGACCGCGTGCGCCGGGCTGGTCGACGGCAGTCGCCGGTACTCGACGCTCGCGGATGTCACCGCCATCCTGCGGTACAAGTCGGCGGCCTTGGCGCCGTTGAAGAACACCCGCGTGATAGCGGGGTAGTTGGCGAACAAATCACCAAAGTCGTTGACGACCAAGCTCTTCGGCTCAATCGCTGAGTCCGCGCTGCCGATGCGCCGACACTTGTGCACCACATCCCACAGGGCAACCCCGCGGGAGCGCAGGGCCACCAGCCGCTCGCCGTAGGGCGCGTCCGCGTCGAAATCGAAAAGCTCAGCGGCGATCGGCCAGAACGCATTTCGCGGATTCGCGTAGTACTGTCCCGCCGCCAGCGACAGCGCGCTCGGGAACGAGCCGAGGATCAGCACTCCGGCGTGGTCGTCGACGACCGGCGGGAATCCCTGCAGAAGCGGTGTGGTCATCACATCACATCATGGCGCGCCGCCGATGTACTTTGGCGTCGTGGACCACGGTCGCGATGAGGAGAGCATCGAAGATCTGCTCGACGGCCTCGAGGGAACCGCGCGCACCGAACGGGCCGAACTCGTGGAGTGGCTGCTCCAGCAGGGCATCACCGCCGGGGAGATCCGGTCGACGAACCCGCCGCTGCTGTTGGCCACCAGGCACCTGATCGGCGACGACGGCACGTACGTGTCCACCCGGGAGATCAGCGAGACCCATGGCATCGACCTGGCGTTGCTGCAACGCGTCCAGCGTGCCATTGGTTTGGCCCGGGTGGACGACCCCGACGCGGTCGTGCACATGCGCGCGGACGGTGAAACCGCGGCCTTCACCCAGAAGTTCGTCGAGCTGGGCCTGGATACCGAGCAACTGGTGCTGGTAGTCCGGGTGCTCGCCGAAGGGCTGTCGCGCGCCGCGGAAGTCATGCGCTACACCGCACTTGCGGCGATCATGCGCCCGGGCGCCACGGAGCTCGAAATCGCCAAGGAATCGAAGGCGTTGGTGAGCCAAATCGCACCCATGCTGGGGCCGATGACTCAGAACATGCTGTTCATGCAGCTGCGCCACATGATGGAGACCGAAGCGGTTAACGCCGCGGAGCGCGCCGCGGGCAGGCCGCTTCCGGGTGCGCGCCAAATCACCGTCGCCTTCGCCGACCTCGTCGGCTTCACCCGGATCGGCGAAGTGGTATCCGCCGAGGAGCTGGGACACCTGGCCACCCGATTGGCCGTTCTGGCCCGAGACATGACCGTTCCGCCGGTGCGGTTCGTCAAGACGATCGGTGACGCCGTGATGTTCGCCTGTCCCGAGCCCTCGCCGATGCTGGATGTCGTGGTCAAGCTGGTGGACACCGTCGACACCGACAATGACTTCCCGCGGCTGCGAGCAGGAGTGGCTTCAGGCATGGCCGTGAGCAGGGCCGGCGACTGGTTCGGCAGTCCGGTCAATGTGGCGAGCCGAGTGACCGGTGTGGCGCGTCCGGGCACCGTGCTGGCCGCGGAATCGGTCTGGGAAGCAGTCGGTGACAGCGGCCAATTCGAAGGATCCTTCGCCGGTGCGCGGCGCCTGAAGGGCATCAAGAACGAGGTCAAGCTGTTTCGGATTCGCCGGGGGAATGGCACGGGGCCCGACTGACTGCCGGCATGGGCAGGCCCGGGCGACTCTGGGGGGCGTCTGACTCCGTCATACGCGGGTCCGACACGGCCGGATTCTTACCCCATATTCCGGCGCTTTCGGATTGGTCGCTTCCGGGCCTGCTTCGCTCTTGAAGCTACTCCGTCATCCCAGCTGGATCAACGGTTTTCCGAGCTCGGGACGGTCGTTAGCCACCTGGCGAGTAGGGCCGTTCGCCGGTGGTGAACGGTATTCCATTACATGTGTAACGGTGTAATTATGTAATCATGAAATCTCACCACACGCACGGGCGGCGCTACGGCCGCCCCGGGGGCTGGCAGCAAGCACAGCAACCCGATGCCGGCGACGCCGCGGAATGGTTCGCTGGACGCCTCCCTGAAGGCTGGTTCGAAGGCGACCCCACCGTCACCGTCGACCGCGAAGAGATCACCGTCGTGGGCAAACTGCCTGAGTCGCAAGGCTCCGGGAAAGAGGAGAGCGAGGCCCGCGCGACAGGGCGAGCGTCGCGATTCCGTGAGGAAACCCGTTCAGAGCGAATGCGAATCGCCGATGAGGCAGAGGACCGCTACGGACGCAAGGTTTCTTGGGGCGTAGAAGTCGCCTCGACGACGGGCGCGGAACGAATCCTCTTCACGCACATCGCCGTTCCCGTGATGACACGATTGAAGCAACCGGAACGGCAGGTGCTCGACACGTTGGTCGACGCCGGTGTCGCCCGGTCTCGCGCCGACGCGCTCGCGTGGTCGGTCAAGCTGGTAGGCGAACACGCCGAAGAATGGCTGGCCAAATTGCGCGACGCCATGACGGCGGTCGATGACCTGCGCGCCGACGGGCCCAACCTTCAGTCGTAAGCCGATGCCGCACAACGGCATTGACGCACGAATCACTATTCGTTGTCGACCTTGGTGACGATCTTATCGGCGATCTGACCGGCCTGGTCACTGATGTGGTAGCCACACGCGTTGACGTCGACGACCACATTGTTCGCCACGCTCATCGCGCGTTGGCACTCCCAGCCGTCGGCGCCTTCCTGGGTGTCCAACACGGCGATCTTCGGCGGAGCGCCCTGAACCTGTGCGAAGGTCCACCTGAACGTCTTGCTCTTGTTGGTGACGGTCACTGTTTTGCCCGCACAGGCCTGCCACTTGTCCGCCGATGACTGCAAGAAACCGGTGGCTTTGTCGGCGGACGGGAACAGGACCACGGCCTGGTTGACCCAGTGGTCGTAGTTGTCGCCCGGCTCCGAGGACACCAGTCCGCTCACCGCCGAGTAACCGGTGCCCGCGTACACGGGATCCTGGGTCGTGTAGAGCGCGGCCTGGCAGTCCGGCAATGACACGGTTACCGAAGAGGCGTCCATTTTCAGCATGGGCTTTCCGGGCTTCATGCTCGAAGAGCCCATGACGGAGTTGATGTCGGTCGGATCGAGCAGCAGCGCGCTCAGGCGTTCGGGCGCAACCGGGGTGCGGGGTGGCGCCGGCTTGGGCCGGAGGACGAACCAGACGCCCACGGCGCCGACGATGACAACGAGCACGATGGCCACCGCGGCGATGATGGGCCATGGGTTGCGCCGCGGTTTGGGCTGGTTCCACGGTGGCGCGCCGGCGAACTGTGGCGGTGGGCCGGCCCAGCTGGCGTTGCCGGGTGGGTAATAAGGCGGTGTGGGTTGGCCGGGTGACGGTATCGGACCGGATCCTGGCGCCGAAAATTGATATGGCGGCGCGGCGCTGGGAGTCGGCGGAGCCGGCGGGGGAGGAGCCGCCGCGGTCTCGGCCATCGCGGATTGTTGGCGGATTTGGTCAGTGGCGGGCAGATTCGCCTCCTGGCTGCGGCGCAGGATGTTGGCGGCCTGGTCTTGGTCGGGGTCGCTGAGCGCCTGGTTAGCGGCCAGCGCCAGGTCGCCGGCGCTGGCGTAGCGGTCCTCGGGCTTTTTGGCCATGCCGCGCGCGATCACCGCATCGAAGGCCTTGGGGATGCTCGACCGCGACACACTAGGCTGCGGGATGGGGTCCATCAAGTGAGCGGTGACCAGCACGCTGGCGCTGTCAGCCCGATAAGGCGGGGCGCCGGTGAGGCATTCGAATAGCACGCAGGCCAGTGCGTAGATGTCGGCGCGGTAGGTGACCTCGTCGTTGGAAAACCGTTCGGGGGCCATGTATTTCCAGGTTCCGACCGCGGTCCCCAACTGGGTGAGCTTT
>DASYBR010000186.1:0-26692 GCA_036500645.1 Mycobacterium sp.
CGACAGATCGGGTTACGGGACCGGTTGCGGGAGTTGGATTTCGAGATCCCGCTGGCCGGCGGCGATCTGCGTTCGGCCGCACCCGATATCCGCCTGGCGGATGTGGGGATTTTGTTGCGCGAGCACCTGCCCGCCGCTGACGCGCTGGCGTCCTATGCCGACCGGCTGATGGGCCACGGACTCGGTGACCAGTCGCTGCGCGGATATCTCTCCGGCTCGCTAGACGCCGTGTTGCGCATACCCGCCGGGTCGGGACATCGCTATCTCGTCGTGGATTACAAGACCAACTGGCTCGGGGATCCGGAACGGCCGCTGACCGCCGCCGACTACGGCCGCCCTCGGCTGGCCGAGGCGATGCTGCACTCCGATTACCCCCTGCAGGCGCTGCTGTATAGCGTTGTGCTGCATCGGTTCCTGCGATGGCGGCTAGCGTATTACGACCCCGCAACCCATCTCGGCGGCGTCCTCTATCTGTTCGTTCGCGGCATGTGCGGCCCCGACACACCCGTGGCCGGCGGGCAGCCGGCCGGGGTATTCAGCTGGCAGCCGCCGTCGTCGCTGGCCGCGGCGCTCTCGGATCTGCTCGATGCGGGCAGGGCGGTCGCATGATGCTGGAGTCGATCTGCGTCGCGGGACCTTTACGAGCGTTCGGCGATGCCGGCGTCTTCGAACCCGCTGATGTCCATGTGGCGCAGCGGCTTACGGCGCTGGCCGGTGAAGCCGACGATCGGGTGGCGTTGGCGATCGCGTTGCTGGTGCGCGCGCTGCGGGGCGGATCGGTATGCGTTGACCTACGGGTGGTGGCGGCGCAGGTCGGCGTCGCCGACCTGCCGTGGCCCGAAGCCGACGGCTGGATGGCCGCCGTGCGGGTCAGCCCGCTGCTCAGCTCGCCGCCGGTGCTGCGGCTGTTCGATGATCTGCTGTACCTGGACCGGTACTGGCTGGAGGAAGAGCAGGTGTGCGCCGATCTGCTCGCGTTGTCCGTGACCCGCGCGAGCGTCGAATTGCCCGGCTTCCAACGGCTTTTCCCGGCTGGTTACGAGGAACAGCGAGCGGCCGCCGAACTCGCGCTGTCGCAGGCGGTCACCGTGCTGACCGGTGGGCCCGGCACCGGCAAGACCACCACGGTCGCGCGGCTGCTCGCGTTGCTGGTCGAGCAGGCCGAGCTTGCCGGTGCGCCGCGGCCCCGCATCGCGCTGGCCGCGCCGACCGGCAAGGCGGCTGCACGGCTGGCCGAGGCGGTGGCCGCCGGCGTCGAGCAGCTCGGCGCGGCGGACAGGGCGCGGCTGACGGGCTTGGGGGCGACCACGCTACATCGGTTGCTGGGGTCGCGGCCGGATACGTCGGTGCGTTTCAAGCACAATCGCGGCAATCGGCTGCCGCACGACGTCATCGTCGTCGACGAGACGTCGATGGTGTCGCTGACGATGATGGCCAGGCTGCTGGAAGCGGTCCGACCGGACACCCGACTGATCCTGGTCGGCGACCCCAACCAGTTGACGTCGGTGGAAGCCGGCGCGGTGCTGGCGAATCTGGTGGAAGGCTTGACAGCTCGCGACGATGTGCGGGTTGCCGCGCTGCACACGCCCCATCGGTTCGGTGAGTCGATCGGCGCGCTGGCCGAGGCGATTCGGATCGGTGATGCAGATCGCGTGGTGGAGTTGTTGGGCGCCGGCGGTGGGCACATCGAGTGGGTGGACTCTGACCGCCCGGCGGACCGGTTGCGCGAGGTACTTGTCCCGCATGCGCTGCGGCTGCGGGAGGCCGCGACGCTCGGCGCGGCCGAAGTGGCCTTGGCGACGCTGGACGAACACCGGTTGTTGTGTGCGCACAGGCGCGGGCCTTTCGGTGCCGCGTACTGGAACACGCAGGTGCACAGGTGGATTAGCGAGGAGACGGGCCAGCCGGCCTGGTCGGAATGGTATGCAGGCCGGCCGCTGCTAGTCACGGCGAACGACTACGGGCTGCGGGTCTACAACGGCGACACCGGGGTGACCGTGGTGGGCGCCGACGGCCTGCGGGCCGTCATTGCCGGCGCGACCGGTCCGCTCGACTTCGCGATCAGCCGGCTTGGCGACGTGGAGACGATGCACGCCATGACGATTCACAAGAGCCAGGGCAGTCAGGCCGAGGAGGTGACGGTCCTACTGCCGCCGGAGGATTCGCGGTTGCTGACGCGCGAGCTGTTCTACACCGCGGTGACGCGTGCGAAGGTCAAGGTGCGGGTAGTGGGTCCCGAGCCTTCGGTACGCGCCGCGATCGAGCGACGGGCGGCGCGGGCGAGCGGATTGGCGCAACGGCTGCGGTCGTTCAGCTAGCGGCAGCGCTGCCCCCGGATCGAGCTTTCGCGGCCATCTGCTTGAGCATGCCGTCGTGGATGATGTCAATCCGTGAGCGGGCCTCCGCGCACACGTAGGGGTCGCGGATCACGGTGAGTTGGTTGTCTTGCTTGGATTCTCCGCCGGTGGACCAGTTGGTCGAACCGGTGATGACGTCGACGCCGTCGATGATCACCATCTTCAAGTGCATGATCGCCGACTTCTCACTGTGCCCGATGGCGATGCTGTTGCCGATCTTGTCGTTGAGCCACGGGGCCAGCAGCGGACGCTCGGCGGCTCCCGCGGCTTGCGTGGAGTCGAGACTCATTTGCACATAGATCTTTTCATCTTCCAACGCCGACTGCAGCACCGAATTGAGCTCCGCATCGTCGAAGCCGTACATCGCGACGACGATGCTCTTGTTGGCCGACGTCAACAAGGCCTTGAGTGCCTCGTGCACCTGGTCGACCGGACTGTAGAACGTCCGCGTGGTGTCGGGATAGCCGGGCGGAAACGGCGCCGCTTTGAACTTGTCCAGCTCGGTCAGCGAACTCAGTGCCATGTCAGTTGCTCCTTTTACAACGCGGGCGATGTCCAGTCGGTCGGGTCGGCGCTGAGCCGCTGCTGCTCGGTGCTGAGATTCGGTAGGTAACTGGGATTGTCGCGGCGGCGCACCAGCACGCTCGGATGCACCAGTGCATCCGGGCCCATCTTCCGGCGTCGGCGACCGACCAGGTACCACAATTTGCCGTTGTCGTGGATCGGCGCGTCCGCGAAGTCTTCGGTCACCGCGCACTGCCGCTGGTAGGCCGCCGCGTCGAGCGCCAGATCACCGACTATTCCGTCGGTGACCCACTTCAACGCAATCGTGGCAAGCCGGTGGTCGGGCATGAAGGTGCCGCCGACGTCCGCGTGCACGCCGGCGAACCACCTCTCCTCGAGCCCCAGCGGGTGTCGTTCGACGAGATATTCCCGATAGGGACGGCGACGTTCGTCGATCGAGACGGCGTGGCGGATGCGCGCCACATTGGGCAGCGCGCGGGTGTAGGGCCATCGCAGCTCCCCGAACCGCAGGAAGCCGGCGGCTTTGACGGTGTCCCACAGGCCGAGGTACGCCACCGGAACCGCATAGTGCCACACCTGATTCGGACTGTTCTGGCGCACCGTGGAGAACAGCGGCTCGTTCTCGGTGCGCCAGCAGAAAGCGCGGGCGAACTCGGCCCAGTGGTCGAACTCGTCGGGCGTGAAATACCGATTGATGGCGTACTTTTCGACCGCGTACGGCAGCAGGTTCTCCGAGCCCGGCCGCATCAAGCCCGGCCGCAGCAGCATGCCGGCCAACGCACGCGCGGTATAGGCGCCGCGGCTGAACCCGAAGATGTAGAGCGCGTCGCCGGGACGCCAATGCTGCATCACGTAGCGGTAGGCCTGTGCCACATTGCCTTTCAGACCCGAGCCGAATGCCTGCTCGAATAGCAAGTCCAGTCTGCGGATGAGCGACGAATGCGCCGACGCCGGCGCGAGCGTGCCGACACCGGGGTCGTAATAGGCGAGCTGGCTGGCCGGATCGTCCTTATTCACCATCTCGAACAGCTTGGCGACATTGGTGAGGTTGCCGGCTCCGATCTGGTTGGCGGTGCCGTCGAAGCAGATGACAATCCGCTTGCCCATATGCGGCACTCTACGGCGACTGCGGGGACGCTGTGTCGTATTGAAAGGCGTGTTCGAAATAGCCGAGTGAGGTGGGCCAACACCGGTGCGGAACAATCGTGGGCAGCATGGACGACAGTGACGGTCCCGCGCCGACATCCCCTCCGACGTCTCGACCCACGTCTCGACGAAGCCACATCATCCGGTTAGCCGTCTTCGCATGCTTTCTGGCAGTCATGTTCTACCTGGTGGCCATCGCGCGAGTCATCGACATCGAGGAGATCCGACGCCTGGTGTCGGCCACCGGTCCGGCGGCCCCACTGACGTATGTGGCGGTGTCGGCGTTGCTCGGTGCGTTGTTCGTGCCGGGAACGATTCTGGCCGCGGGCAGCGGGTTGCTGTTCGGTCCGCTGTTGGGCGTCTTCGTCACCCTGGGCGCGACGGTGGGTACCGCGGTCGTCGCGAGTTTCCTCGGCCGCCGCGCCGGCCGGGACAGCGCGCGGACGCTGCTCGGCACGGCGCGAGCCGATCGGATCGACGCCCTGATCGGACGACGGGGACTATGGGCCGTCGTCGGACAGCGCTTCGTCCCCGGCATCTCGGATGCGCTCGCGTCCTATGCCTTCGGCGCGTTCGGAGTCCCTTTGTGGCAGATGGTCGTTGGCTCGTTCATCGGATCGGTTCCCCGCGCGTTCGTCTACACCGCGCTGGGCGCCTCGATCGGAAACCGGTCTTCGCCGCTGGCCTACGCCGCGATAGCCGTGTGGTGTGTGACCGCGATCGTCGGCGCGTTCGCCGCGCGCAGCGGTTACCGGAAGTGGCGCGGGCGCGGCGATCGCGACGAGGCGCCGCGCTAATCCTCCGTTCGCTGCGCCGCGACGAACAGATTCCCCGGCACCGCGTCCTGGACCTCCTTGGCCGCGTGCCGCCCGTAGCCGGCCATCAACTCATCGGACGGGGTCACGGTCACGTGCCACCCGTGGCGGCGAAACCAATCACCGACGTCCTCGCGCTCCTCGAAGTACCAGAGCTCGTCGGTGCGGGGAATTTCCCGCTCCGGATCCACCTTGGCCATCAACCCGCGGACCCGTTCCATCCGCTCACGGCGCCTCGCGCGGAATTCCGGATCGAGAAACTTCGGGCCCAGCGCCTCCACGGCCACCCTGCTGCCGGCGGCGGTGAGCCCGTGCACCCGGTTGAACAGCAACTCCTGCGCGGCGGCCGGCAGGTACGGCATCAGCCCCTCCGCCGACCAGACGCTGGGTGCCGATGGGTCAAATCCCGCCTGCCGCAACGCATCCGGCCAGTCCTGGCGCAAGTCGACCGGGACGGCGATCCGGTTGCACGCCGGTTCGGAACCGTGTGCGGCCAACGTGGAGGATTTGAAGTCCAACACCCGGGGCTGGTCCAGCTCGTAGACACTCGTTCCGTCCGGCCAGCCCAACCGCCACGCCCGCGCATCCAGGCCCGCGGCCAAGATCACCGCCTGGCGGATTCCCGCGCCCGTCGCGGCGAGAAAGAACTCGTCGAAGAACGCTGTCCGCGAAGCCATATAGCCAACCATCGCCCGCATCTGCAGCGGCAACTCGGGTTCGGCTTCGAGCACTTCGGGGGGTAGCTGCGCGGCGGAATGCCAATTCCACACACCGTCGCCGGCGGCGTCGAGGAAGACCTGCGCGAACGGATCGCTGATCAACGGATTTTCACTGCGCGTCTCCGCCGCGCGGGCGGAGGCCACGCCGAGCGCGGTCGCCCCCACACTCTCGGTGATCTCCCAGCTGTCGTTGTCGGTCCTTGCCATGATCAAATCGCCCCCGTCCGCTCGGCCGCCACAAACAACGTCTGAGGCGCGGCGTCTTCGATGTCGTGCCGCGGTCTGCGGTCGTAGCCGGCCATCAGTTCCTCCGCGGGTGTCACCGTGACATCCCAGTCATGCCGGCGAAGCCAGTCGCCGACGTCTTCACGATCCTCGAAGTACCAGAGGTCTTGCACGTCGGGGATATTCCGTTCCGGGTCGAGTTCGGCCATCATGTCGCGCACCCGCTGCATCGTCTGACGCTGCCTGTCGCGGGCGGTCTCGTCGTTGAAATCCGGACCCGGCGCCTCCACCGCGATACGGCTGCCCGCGGCACCCAACGCCTGGACGCGTTCGAACAACAGCTCCTGAGCGGCGGCCGGCAGGAAAGGCAACAGTCCCTCGGCCGACCATGCGCTCGGCGCTTCTGCGTCAAATCCGGCCTCCCGCAAGGCGGCAGGCCAGTCCTGGCGCAGGTCGACAGGAACATTCACCAGGGTGCAGGTCGGTTGCGCGCCTTCTTCGCGCAACGCGGACGTCTTGAATTCCAAGACTTGCGGTTGGTCGAGTTCGTAGACGGTGACGCCGTCCGGTCCGCCCTTTTTGAAGGGCAATCGCCACGCCCGGGAGTCCAGACCCGCCGCCAAAATCACCACCTGGCGCACACCTGCGCGGGTTGCGTCGAGAAAGAACTTATCGAAAAACGCCGTGCGGGCGGCCATGTAATCGACCATCCCCTGCATCCGTGGCTGCAAATCGGGCTCGGCCTCGGTGATCTGGTCGGGCAGATCGGGAGCCGCGAACCAGTTCCACACGCCTTCCCCGGCCGCCCGCAGGAAGACGCGCGCAAACGGGTCGCTGATCAGCGGGTTCTCACTCTCGGTCTCGGCGGCACGCGCCGCCGCGACGCCGAGTGCGGTCGCACCCACGCTTTCGGTGATCTCCCAGCTGTCATTGTCGGTTCTGCCCACGCCCACGCCCTCCAATTCGCTAGTACGTCTAGATACACGACCCTACGCGCGCTACGTGTGTGCTAGCTGTCATGCAGCCGGGTATCCGGTTAACTAGCAACATGCGGGTTGACGGGCGGGACATCAGAGTCTCCGGCAGACTGCTGCAGCCAATGACCCGCCGGTTCAATGACATCTTGCGGCTGCTTTTGGCCGCGGCTTTTTTCGCGGTCGTGATCACGAGTTCGGTGATCACCCGCCCGCAATGGATATCGCTCGAGAAATCCGTTTCGCAGATCGTCGGAGTGTTGTCGCCCACGCAATCCGACGCGGTTTATCTGGTGTACGGATTCGCGATCGTGGCGTTGCCATTCATCATCCTGATCGGCCTGATCGTCGCCGGACAGTGGAAACTGCTGGGTGCATATGCGGCCGCGGGGTTGATCGCGATCATGCTTTTGTCGATCACCGCCACCGGCATCGCGGCACCGCGCTGGCACTTCGACGTCCCCGAGCGGCTCAGCACACTTCCGGCGCAGTTCCTCGATGACCCGCGTTGGATCGGGATGCTGGCGGCGGTGCTGACCGTTTCCGGGCCTTGGCTGCCCGCGCGCTGGCGTCGTTGGTGGTGGGCGCTGCTGCTGGCCTTTGTGCCTATCCACCTCGTGGTCAGCGCCATCGTGCCGGCCCGCTCCCTGGTGGGTTTGGCGGTCGGGTGGTTCGTCGGAGCGCTGGTGGTCCTCGTTGTCGGCACCCCCGCACTGGAGGTGCCGCTGGAAGCTGCGGTGCGCGCCCTGGCCAAACGCGGGTTCGAAGTCTCGCGGCTCGCCGTGATACGGCCCGCCGGACGCGGGCCGCTCGTACTTTCGGCCAGCGGCGAGACACCGGATTGCACAGCGGTGGTCGAGTTGTACGGCCCGCATCAACGCAGTGGCGGCGCGCTGCGCCAGCTCTGGGGGAAGCTGAAGCTGCGGGACGCCGAAACCGCGCCCCTGGTAGCTTCCATGCGCCGCGCCGTCGAATATCGCGGATTGATGGCGATTGCCATCGGTGAAGCGGGCGTGGCCAACACCGAAACGATCGCCGTCGCCCCCTTGGAGCGGGGCTGGATGCTGTACTCGCACAAGCCCCCTCGCGGTGTGCCGCTTTCCGGCTGCGCGGATACCACACCCGTTGGCCGGCTGTGGGACTCACTGCGAATCCTCAACGACCACCAGATCGCACACGGGGATCTGCGCAGTCACCAGATCACGATCGACGACGGCACCGCGTTGTTCGGCGGCTTCGGCAAAGCCGAATACGGCGCGACCGATGCTCAGCTCAAATCCGACATCGCGCAGCTGCTGGTGACGGCGTCCGCCGTGTATGAACCGAAGTCCGCGGTGAGTGCCGCGATCGAGGTGTTCGGCAAGGACACGATCCTCAGCGCTTCGCGTCGGCTGACGAAAGTAGCTGTGCCGAGAACGATTCGGCGGTCGATCCCCGATTCCGGTGCCGTCATCTCAGGGGCCCGCGCGGAGGTGAAGCGGCAAACCGGCGCGGATCAGATCAAAACGCAAACCATCACCCGGTTCACCCGCAGCCAGATCATTCAGCTGGTGTTGTTCGGTGCCCTGGTCTATGTCGCGTACCCCTTCATCAGCACGGCACCGACGTTCGTCTCCCAGTTGCGGACCGCCAACTGGTGGTGGGCGCTGCTCGGCCTGGTGGTTTCGGCGCTGACCTACGTGGGGGCAGCCGCCGCGTTGTGGGCCAGCACCGACGGAACGGTGAACTTCTGGAAGTTGTCAATCGTGCAGGTGGCCAACACCTTTGCCGCAACCACCACGCCCGCAGGCGTCGGCGGGCTCGCACTGTCCACCCGCTACCTGCAAAAGAACGGCCTTTCGGCGATGCGGGCCACCGCGGCGGTGGCGCTGCAGCAGGCCGTGCAGGTGATATCGCACCTGTTGCTGCTGATCTTGTTCAGTGCCGTCGCGGGCGCGTCGATGAACCTTCGGCACTTCGTTCCGAGTGCCACAATGCTGTACCTCATCGCGGGCGTGGCGCTGGGCATCGTCGGCACCTTTTTGTTCGTGCCCAAGCTACGCCGGTGGCTCGCGACCGAGGTGCGCCCGAAGCTCAACGAGGTGACGAGCGACCTGTTAACGCTCGCCCGCGAACCGCAGCGGCTGGCCTTGATCGTAATCGGTTGTGCGGGAACGACTCTAGGCGCTGCGCTGGCCCTGTGGGCCAGCATCGAAGCGTTCGGCGGTGGAACGACCTTCGTCACCGTCACCGTCGTCACGATGGTCGGCGGGACGCTGGCGTCGGCCGCCCCGACTCCCGGGGGTGTCGGCGCCGTCGAAGCGGCGCTGATCGGCGGGCTGGCCGCCTTCGGTGTGCCCGCGGCGGTCGCTGTGCCGTCGGTCCTGCTGTATCGGGTGCTGACCTGCTGGCTGCCCGTCTTCGTCGGCTGGCCGGTGATGCGGTGGTTGACCAATAACGAGATGGTCTGAGGAGTCAACCGGATTTGGTTTGCACATCCACGAAAACGGTTGATCTGCGGACGCTTTGACCGACCGTGGTGGTCAGGGACACCAAGTAGTACTCCTCGGGCACCGATTGCGCCACGTTGATCGGGACCGTAATGGAGGCTGATCCGTCGGAGCCGAATTGGCC
This sequence comes from Mycobacterium sp., assembly GCA_036500645.1. Classification (GTDB taxonomy): domain Bacteria; phylum Actinomycetota; class Actinomycetes; order Mycobacteriales; family Mycobacteriaceae; genus Mycobacterium. The sequence continues at coordinate 9,375 of DASYBR010000186.1, forward strand.
GGAAGTCGGCGGCACGGTGATGCCGGCGTCCGAGGACCCGCCGGTGACGGTGTAGCCGCCGGTACCCGCGGTCATCCGTTGCGCGTCGAGGGTCACCCTGCCCGAGTGTCCGGGCGCGATCGTGACATTGGGTTGAGAGATGTTGGTAGCCAACGCCGAGGCGCCCACGCCAAACGAGGGCGGGGCGGATGATTCTTTCGTCCCCCAAGTTTTGTCCGGATAGGCGGCGAGCGAGAACTCCAGCGTGCCTCCGGTGCGGGTGATCGACTCGGGCAATGACGTCTTATCGGTCGCCTGGTCGTCGATCTTCAGGCCGCTGATGTACTTGAGGTGGTGCGGCCCGGATGCCCCCGGCGCGGAGATCTGGATGGATCTGCCTTCCGGAAGCGTGATCACGGCTTGATCGAAGAGCGGTGCGCCCACGGTGAGGATCGACGTCCCCGGCATGCTCGGGTACACGCCCAGCGCCGCCCAGACATACCAGCTGGCCAGCGCCCCCAGGTCGTCGTTACCGGGCTCGCCGTCGGCCGTCGGACCGAACAGCCCACGCACCTGGTCGACCAGGTGCTGCGTCTTCCAGGGTTGGCCGATGTAGTTGTAAAGCCACGGCACCCCGAAGCCCGGCTCATTACCGGCCCACAGATAAGGCTCGTTGGGACCGACGTTCAATTCCTTGGTGAAACGGTCGAGCCGTTCGGCCACCGCGGATCGACCACCGAGTGCCGTCACCAGGTCCGCGACATTGTGCGGCACCGCCCAGACGTATTGCTCGGCATTACCCTCGTCGTACCCGATCTGGCCGAAGTTGTTAGGGGACAACACGACTGCGGGGCCGGGGCGGAAGAAGCCGCTCCAGCTGCGGGGCACGATGCTGCGGTTGCTTGGGTTGAAAAGGTTCTGCCAGTACTGGGCCCGGTTCTGAAATTCGGTGGCGGTGGCGGTGTCGCCGAGCGAGTCGGCGAATCGGGAGATGGCGAAGTCGTCGACCGACCACTCGAGGGTGATCGAGGCGTCGGCGATCCAACCACCGTGGCCGAACTCCAACGTGTACGGGGCATACCGGAACTTCTGATAAGTGGCGACACCGGGTCGCTCCACGTAATCGTTGAGCCCCACACCGCCTTTGGTCGCGGCGTCCACCATGTAGCGCAATGCCGCCTTGATGTCGAAATCCTTGGCCCCGAAGGCGTTCAGGTTCACGATCAGCGGGACCACGCTGTCTCCGGTCATCTCGCCGGTCGCGGCGTTGGCGAAGGCCCAGCGCGGCAGCGCGCCGCTCTGCTCGGCGTCGTTGACCAGCGACTGGGCCATGTCGCTGGCGCGCTCCGGAAAAAGCAAGGCCTGCAATGCCGCCAGGCACCGATAGGTGTCCCAGTCGGAGAAGTTGGCGTATTGCGTGTGACCTTTGGCCACGGTGTGGATGAGCCCGTCGAACCCGAGATAGCGTCCGTCCGCGTCGTTAAACGTGTTGGGGTGCAACAGTGATCGGTAAAGGGAGGTGTAGAAGGTCTCCAGATCGTCGTCTTTCCTGCCGGCAATCGTTATGCGCGACAGCGCCGCGTTCCATTCTTTCGACGCGGCAGCGCGGACGTCGTCGAAGCCGGCCACGCCCTCGGCCGCCAGGTTCGCCCGCGCCCCGTCGATACCGACGTAGGAGATCGCCGTCCGCACCTCGAGCACCGAACCGGTCGGGAATTCCACGTACCCGCCGCTGTAGGGCGCATTAGCGCTTCGGGCGCCGGTGTGGACGGCATTGCCGTCCCAGGCTCCGTAAGAGATGAAGGGCTGGCTGAACTTCATCGCGAAGTACACCGTGTAAGCGTTTGGCTTGTCGCAGAATCCGCCGCTGGTGGCCCAGCCGGTGATCGTGGTGTTGTCCTCCCCGATCTGGATGGTTGCGCGGGAATTGCCGGCCAACGACGAACCGGGCCGCACATGCAACACGGCAGGACGGCCGTTGTGTGGATAGCTGAATCGGCCCACCCCCGTATGCGTAGTGGCGGTGAGCTCCGCCTTCACCCCGGTGCCCGGAAACCGCACCGCGTAGTAGCCGGGCACACCCCGCTCGCTGTTGTCGTGGGCGATCCTTTCCCAGGCGTTCCAGGGTTGTAGGCCACTTCCACCAGTGGTCGGCAGCATCGAGATGTCGCCGAACGCAGCACATCCCACCGACGCGTGGGTCATGCTGAACCCGGTGGAGCGTGGGTTGTCGTAGTTGTAGCCGGCGTAGTTGTCCACGGTGTCGGGCGAGTACTGCACCATTCCGAACGGCACGGTGGCGCCGGGAAAGTTGTTGATCTCCCCGACGGTCTCACCGCCCGTCCCGGTGCCGATCAGCGTGGCGACGTGGTTGACCGGATCGGCGACCAGCGCGGGCGGACCGTCATACGCGACGGGCGGCGCCGCGGCAATGAAGGCCATGAAGACGACCGACGCCGCGAGGAGCGCGGCAATAGTCCTTCGTGACCGCATACCTGTCTCTTACTGGATAACCGTGTATTCGCGTGGCCATTTACGAAACGAATCCGATAACGGTTAGCGAGCCGGCCATGCCCGGCGAAAATGCCCAAAAGATCGTGGCAAATTTCGACACTATTTCGGTTAGTCTCGGTCCGGCGTGGCTGGCGCAGGTACCGGCCCAATTTTCGGAAGATTGGCTTAATGAAACAGTTGACGGCAGCAACCGTTACCGTGGCCTTGAGCTTGGCTCTCGTTGGTTGCGGCTCCGACCACAAGTCCGGCGACAAGACATCCACTTCGACGTCCACCTCCACTTCGACGTCGACATCTACACCCGCGACCAGCACGGCACCGGCGGCGGGTGCGAAGTACACGATCGCCGACTACGTCAAAGACCACCTCATCGCGGAGACCCCGGTCCACCGGGGCGATCCCGGCTCCCCCACCATCAACCTGCCGCTGCCGCCGGGGTGGAAGGTCAGCGACAACGTCAACACGTCTTATGGCGGAATCGTTTTGGAGCAGCCCGCGAATCCGTCCGACCCGCCGGTCATCGCCGCACTCGTCTCGAGTGTCACCGGTGATGTCGATCCGGCGAAGCTCATCCAATTCGCCCCCGGCGAGCTGCAGAACCTGCCCGGATTCCAGGGCAGCGATGGCACCGCGTCCACACTCGGCGGCTATCAGGCGTGGCAGCTCAACGGCACTTACCAAAAGGACGGCACGACGCGGGTCGTGGCACAGAAGACGGTGGTGATCCCCGCTCAGGGCGGGGTGTTCGTGCTTCAGCTCAACGCCAACGCCCCGCAAAGCGATCAAGGTCCGTTGATGGATGCCACCAACATCATCGACGACCAGACGACCATCGGCAGCTGACGCGTGGCACCGGACGCGCCACGGACACGAACCCTCTTCGTGGCGCGCTTCTGGTGGGACGATGCGGTTCGTCCTACGGTTAGGGCATGGCAGAGCAGTCGCATGCGATAGAGGTCGGGGCCCCACCTTCGGCGTTGATGCGAATCGTCAATCCGCTGCTGCGTTTCCTGCTGCGCACCCCGCTGGCCGGCGCCGCGCGCAAGCAACTGATGGTGTTGAGCTTCACCGGACGGAAAACGGGCCGAGTGTATTCGATTCCGTTGAGCGCGCACGTGATTGACAATCAGCTTTACGCGCTGACCGGGGCTTCATGGAAACAGAACTTTCGCGGCGGCGCCGACGCGCAGGTGGTTTACGACGGCAAAACGACGGCCATGCGCGGCGAACTCCTACGCGACCGCTCAAAAGTGTCCGACCTCTACCTGCGCTGCGCCGAGTCCTACGGCGTGCAGCGCGCACAGCGCATGATCGGGCTGAAATACCGCGAGCAGCGCATTCCAACACGCGAGGAGTTCGCCGAGGCGGTCGACCGGCTCCATCTCGGGGCGGTTCGGTTGAGCCCGCGCAACTAGGGATGATCAGCCGAGTCTGACGCGCGCAGGTGGGCAGTGAGCAAACGCTGGTCGAATTGGGAACGTGAAGCGATCGCGTCGGTGCCCAGCTCTGCGAAATCTTTGGCGATCTGTTGGGCGAGCAACCCCAGCTTTATGTTGCGCACCTGCGATAACGACTTGAGCAGGTCGAACGCGGCCACGTCATCGATGCCGTAAACCACCATCAGCATCCCCTTGGTCCGCTCAATCGCGCCTCGACGCTCGGCGATTTCGGCCACCTTCGCGCTGATGGTCTCCTCGCGCTTGCGCGTCGATGCCGGCGTGACATCGATGTAGAACCCATGTGTGCCAATGACCTTGCCGCCCTCGTCACAGAACTGGTCACCCACCACGACCACGTGGCGGGTGAGGCCATCGGTGTCGACGATGCGATGCCGGGTGTTGAACGCGCTACGGCGCCTGATCATGTCGTCGATGGTGGCGGCAACCCCGGCTCGATCGGCGGGGTGCTTGTGGGACAGCACCAATTCGGTCGTCGGCTTCACCGATCCGGGCTGGTAGCCGTGCATGAGCTGCACCTGGTCGGACCATTCCCAGCGGTGACCGTCGAAATAGAAGCGGAACCAGCCCGCGCGCTGCGGAGTGCCGCCTGCGAGCGCCTGTCCGACGGCTGCCGCTTGCTTCTCTAACTCCCACGCCACAGCGCGTGCCCCCCGACAAGCCCGTTACGTTACGACTACGGCCGACGCGCTAGGACGCCCCGGCATTCCCCGCACACGAACATAACCGATCGCGATCGCTTATCCACACTGTCCCGCGCCACTGGCCGCGTGGGTTCGGGTGATGACCGGCTGTTCGACACCGGCGTCATGCGCCGCCCGGCGCACAGCTTCGGTGACCACTTCCGTCCGATCGGCCGGTACCAAGGCGATCACACAGCCCCCGAACCCGCCGCCGGTCATCCGCGCGCCCAGCGCGCCCGCGCGCACCGCGGCGTCGGCGATCAGATCGATATGTCCGGTGGTGATTTCGAAGTCGTCACGCATGGACGCGTGCGAGGCAGTGAAAATCCGCCCGGCCGCGGCGAAGTCGGAATCATTCAGCGCCACAACACAGTCGCGCACCCTTTGGTTCTCGGTCAGCACGTGGCGGGCGCGCCGCGCATCGACCGGATCATGCACCGCGGCCAGGTCAACGATGTCGGTGACCTCGCGCAATGACGAGACCTGCAGATCGGCGGCCGCACGCTCGCAGGACACGCGACGCGCCGCATAATCCCCGCCCGCGTGACCATGGCGGGCCCGGGAATCGATCAGCAGCAACGCAACCCCGGCGGCGTCCGGATCGAAAGCCACCGGCGCGACGGACAGGTCGCGAAAATCGATCAGCAGCGCCGTGGATCGCTCGCCGAACAGCGAGGCCAGCTGGTCGAGCAAACCCGTTGGGGCACCGACATAGTCGTTCTCGGCGCGCTGCGCCAGCCGCGCCCGCTCTTTGGCCTCGATGTTCACACCGGTGACCGACGCGATCGCGCCCAGCGCAGCGCATTCCAGCGCCGCCGACGACGAAAGTCCCGACCCCATTTCCACATTGCTGGTAATCCGCATCGTCCCGCCGGGCACCGGGTAGCCACCTTGGCGCAACGCCCAAATCACCCCTGCCACGTAAGCGACCCAGCCGGTCACACCACCGGGAACTGTGTTGACGGGTATGGGTACCGGCCCCTCCCTCAGATCGCTGCTTGCGGTGATGACCTCGCCGTCATCGGGCGTGAAGCTCACTACGGTGCGCTGCGGCAGAGCGATGGGCAGGGCGAAGCCCAGGTTGTAGTCGGTGTGCTCGCCGATCAGGTTGATCCGGCCGGGCGCGGCGTAGCGAACCGTCATCCGAGTTCTCGTAGCCGCTGGGCCACGCCCTCGGGCATGACGTCACCGATGAACGCATCCATCGCCGATTCGGAGGCGGCCAGGTACTTGAGCTTGGATGCGCTGCGCCGGATGGACATCAACTCGACATGGAAATATCCGTCGGCCTGGGCGCCGGTTTCGGCGTACTGGTGCAGCGCCGAAATATAAGGCAGTGGAGACGAATACATCCGGTCAAATCGGTTTAACACGTCGAGATAGATCCGCACGAACCCGTCCAGCTCGTCCTCGCCGAGTTCAATCAAGTTGTGCACGAACCTGTTTGGATAGATGTGCACCTCGACCGGCCAGCGCGCGGCGAACGGCACGAAGGCGGTGAACGAGTCGGAGCGCGCGACGATGCGGCTCCCGTCGGCGTTCTCGCGGGCCAGCAGGTCGGCAAAGAGATTGCTGCCGTGCAGCGTTCGATACCGACCCGCCCGCTCCAGCATGGCAGCGGTTCGCGGCGTCAGATACGGATAGCCGTAGATCTGACCGTGCGGGTGGGTCAACGTCACCCCGATCTCCTCGCCGCGGTTCTCGAAACAGAACACCTGCTCGATTTCCGGCGCGGCCAGCAGGTCGCGGGTGCGATGCCGCCACGCATCGACGACCAACCGGGCGTGCGCCGGCGCCAGGTCGGCGAAGGATCCGGTGTGGTCGCTCGAAAAGCAGATGACTTCGCAGCGACCCTGCCCCGGAGCGGACACGAAGTCGGCCGCCGACGTCGGCGCGGTCATCGGATGTGAGCCGCCGGAAAGGCTGGGAAACCGGTTCTCGAACACGACGACGTCGTAGTCGGGGGCGGGCACCTCGCTGGTCAGCCCGGTCGGACCCGGACACAGCGGGCACTGGTCGGGGGGCGGCTTGTAGGTGCGGTCCTGCCGCAGCGCCGCGATGATCACCCACTGCCCGGTCGACTGGTCGAACCGCAACTCCGACTGCGCCGCGCTACGAGCCGGCAACGGCCTGCGGTCCTCGACCGGCGCGGGATGATGCCCGGGCAATGCGAAAAACAGCAGTTCACGGCCATCGGCCAGCTTCGCCCGCGTCGGCGCTGTCACGATGTCGAAGACTAGCTTGGTCGCCATCGCGCGGTTCGGGTAACCATGTGGTGTCCGACAGGCGAGCAGGGGGTACGGCGATTACTGTTTTCTACGAGCGAGCCCGCATCTGGTGGATCGGCTCCGATCCCGGATTGTTGCGGCTTCGGATGGCGACCCGAACGACGGCCGCCTTGGCCTGCTCGCTGCTGCTGCTGTTCCTGCTGACGAGGGCAACCGGGCAGCCGTTGACCGTCGCCATCCTCGGCGCCGTGATCACGATGATCGCGGCGCGATCCGTCAACGAGCCGGACCGCCATCAGCAGCGGATCACCATGGCCCTGCTACCGATACCGGCGGCGCTCGCGATCACCGCCGCCGCATTACTTGCACCCCACAAGATCGCCGCCGACGTGGCCTTCGTGATGGTGGTGTTCACCGCGGTCTACATTCGCCGGTTCGATGCCCGCGGAAGGGCGCTGGGGATGGTCGCGTTCATGGCCTACTTCTTCACCCTGTACCTGCGGGCCAGCCTGTCAGAGCTGCCCTGGATGTTCGGCGCAGTCGTGGTGGGCACGTTGTGCACGTTTGTGATGAGCAACTACGTCCTGCCCGATCGTCCAGAACGCGTGCTGCGGGCCACCGTTCGATCGCTGCGCGCGCGGATGGCGATCGTGGTCGACACCACCGCCGACGCGCTGCGAGTCGGCCGTCTCGACGAGCGGCGGCAGCGCCGCTTTCGCGCGCGCATCGCCCGGCTCAACGAGACCGCACTGATGATGCAGAGCCAGATCGAAGACAAGGTCGATCCGACCGCGCTGTGGCCCGGGGTAAGCGGCGAACAACTCGCGCCGTGGTTGTTTGACGCGGAACTCGCGGTGGAATGGGTGGTGATCGCCGGTAAGCGTGCCGCGGTCGTCGCACCGGACATACCTGCCGACACCCGGCTCGAACTGGCCGGAACGCTCGGCCAGCTCGCATGGGCCATCCGGACTCCGCAACCCGACGCGCTTCGTCGGGCCGCCAATCGCGCTCAACAGATTCTCGGCCAGCGGCCCTATTCCGCCCCGACGGACGAAGCCGGCGAGGCCGCGGTACGCCGGCTCGCCCTGGCGATAATCGCTGCGGCGAAAGCGACTTCGGACGTGCGGGCATTGGTGGAACAGGCCACCTCACCCGAAGGGCACGGTGTGGACGCACCGCCACCTGCTTCGGACGGCGACGGGCCGACCCCCGACCCCGACGACCGGCCGCGCGGCACCGGTCTGCTGCCGACGACGCGACAAGCCATCCAGGCATCCGTCGCCGCATCGCTGGCCATCATCACCGGGGAGTTGGTGTCGCAGTCACATTGGTATTGGGCGGTGATCGCCGCTTTCGTGGTCTTCGCCGGCACCAAATCATGGGGTGAGACACTCACCAAAGGCTGGCAGCGCCTGCTGGGCACGGTGCTCGGTGTGCCCTGTGGTGTGGTGGTCGCCACCCTGTTGTCCGGGCACACCGTGGCATCGCTCGTCACGATCTTTGTGTGCCTGTTCTGCGCCTTCTATTTCATGCAGGTGACCTACAGCCTGATGACCTTCTGGATCACCACGATGCTGGCGCTGATGTACGGACTGCTCGGCGAATTCACGTTCGACGTGCTGTTGCTGCGCATCGAGGAAACGGCCATCGGCGCGGTGATCGGTGTCAGCGTCGCGATCCTGGTGCTGCCCATAAACATCAGAACCATCATCCGTGAAGACACCAGCGCATTTTTGAGCACCCTGTCCGCACTGATCGAGACATCGATCGCGACCATGTTCGATGACGACGACGCCGGTAGCCCCACCGAGAAGGCGCGTCAGCTCGATCGTGATCTCCAACAGTTCCGGGTCACCGCCAAGCCGCTGCTCGCCGGGGTGGGCGGCCTCGCGAGCCGTCGCAACATTGCGCGCGGGGTGCAGCTGTTCACCGCCTGCGACCGCTACGCGCGAAACTTGGCGCGTAGCAGCGAGCAGTACAACGAACCCGGTTGTCCGCCAAGGCTATCCGAGGCCGTAACCACCGCCGCGTCACAGATTCGGCGCAGCATCGACGCGCTGGTGACCACGCTCGGTGGCGCCCACGGGGTGACCGTTGTCCCCGCCGCCGACGCCCTCGATGCCGCCGAAACCCTGGCCAGGCAGGAAGACGGCGACGCTGAGCCGGGGCCGAACACCCGACGGCTGCTTACCGCTTTGCACTCGTTGCGCCGGATCGAACGGGCCGTGGTGGCCGCGGCCAGCCACCTTGGCGCCGAGATCGGCCTCAATATACCCGGCCCTGAGCTCACGACCGCTCAGGCAGGCGTAAAGGCAAGCGGCGCAGCTCATTTGGCCGTCGAGCCCTCCCCAGGAATTCCACCGGCTCGATGACCATCCGCCATAACCGATGTATGAGTTGCTACCGATCTCAGACACCGGTGGTTAGCATCTCACTAGCGTCGACGAACCGGTAGCCCAATCCGAGGGGAAATGCCATGGGCATTCCAAACATCCCGCCGGGATTCGACTTCACCGATCCCGACATCTATGCCCGCCGGCTGCCAGTGCAGGAGCTGGCCGAACTGCGCCGAACCGCGCCGATCTGGTGGAACGAGCAGCCGCCCGACCAAGGCGGATTCGGCGACGGCGGCTACTGGGTGGTGACCAAGCACCGCGACATCCGCGAGGTCTCGCTGCGCAGCGACGTCTTCTCGTCGGCCACGAAGTCGATCGTGCCGCGTTACCGGGAGGACCTGGCGGCGGGCCAGATCGAGGCGGGGCGCACGTCGATGATCATGATGGACGATCCCGAACACAGCCGGTTGCGCAAGATCGTCTCGCGCGCCTTCACACCACGCGCGGTGGGCCGGTTGCGGGACGGGCTCTACGAGCGTGCGCGGCACATCGTCGCGCGAGCCGCGGCGGAGGAGTCGGGTGACTTCGTCCGGCAGGTGGCCTGCGAGCTGCCGCTGCAGGCGATTGCCGGGCTGCTCGGCGTGCCGTCAGAGGACTACGACAAGCTGTTCGACTGGACCAACAACATGATCGGCAGCGACGATCCGGAGTTCTCCGACAACGACGCGCTGACCTCGGCGGGCGAATTGATGTGGTACGCCATGCAATTGGCGGCGCGAAAGACCGAAGAGCCCGGTGACGACATCGTCACGTCCCTCGTCCAAGCCGATGCCGACGGCCAACGCCTGTCCGAGGAAGAGTTCGGCATGTTCGTGGTCACCCTGGCCGTGGCCGGCAACGAGACGACCCGCAACTCGATCACCCAAGGGATGATGGCCTTCACCGATTTCGGAGATCAGTGGGAGTTGTTCAAGGCACATCGCCCGAAGACCGCGGCCGATGAGATCATCCGCTGGGCCACCCCGATCACGGCGTTTCAGCGCACCGCGCTGTTGGACACCGAGCTCGGCGGAGTGCCCATCGAGAAGGGCCAGCGGGTGGTGCTGTTCTACCGGTCGGCGAACTTTGACGAAGAAGTCTTCGATGACCCGTTACGCTTCAACATCTTTCGCAGCCCCAATCCCCACGTCGGATTCGGCGGCACCGGAGCGCATTACTGCATCGGCGCCAACTTGGCGCGCATGACGATCGACCTGATGTTCAACGCGATCGCGGATCGCCTACCCGACCTGAATCCCGCAGGCGACCCCGAGCGGCTGCGCTCGCCCTTCATCAACGGCATCAAGCACTGGCAGGTCGACTATCGAACTGAGCGGCCGGCGCGTTAGGCCGACCGCAAAACTATTGAAGCACAACGTGTTAGGGGCTTGCGCATGAAGACCACCGGCAACACCATCTTCATTCCGGGGTCGACAAGCGGAATCGGGTTGGCGCTGGCACTACGTCTGCACGCAATGGGCAATGCCGTGATCGTCGGAGGCCGCCGAACCGAACTGCTCGAGAGGATAGCCGCAGAGCACCCCGGAATCGACACGGTCCAGATCGACACCGCGGATGCCGCATCCGTGCGCGCGGCCGCTGAACAGGTGCTGGCACGTCATCCCGACCTCAACGTCGTCATCGCAATGGCCGGCATCATGAAAATCGAGGACTGGCGTCACCCCGACGCGTTTCTTGAATCTGCCGAATCGACGATAATCACCAACGTCCTCGGACCGATTCGCCTCGTCGCGGCATTCATCGAACACCTGCTGAACCAGCCGGACGCCACCATCATCACCGTCTCGTCCGGCCTGGCGTTCGCTCCCCTGAAAGCCACACCCAGCTACAACGCGTCGAAGGCCGCCGTGCACATGCTGACCGAGTCGCTGCGCCTGCAGTTGGCCGGCTCAGGCGTGCAGATCAAAGAACTCGAGCCGCCTTCGGTGGCCACCGATCTGCTTCCCGGACAGCGGGAGAGCGAGTTCGCGATGCCCCTCGACGAGTTCGTCGACGAGGTGATCGATCTCCTGGAACGCCAGCCCGACGCCAACGAGATCCAGGTCGAGCGGGTCAAGTTCCTGCGCTACGGCGAAGCCCGTGGTGACTACCCCGATGTGGTGGCCACGCTCAACGCCTCCGATCCGCACGGCAACTAACTGTTGCGGGGTCACAGGCTTGGCTGCGGGCTATCCACATCGCGGCTGTTGGAAGTCTCGATGAAGTCCTCGATCAACTCGACGACCTCCGAGGGCGCCTCCACCTGCGCAAAGTGACCGACGTTCGGCAGCACCTCAAGTCTGCTGTCGGCACGTGCCTCGCGCGCGGCGTACGCGTGGTCGACGGGAATGATGCCGTCCCGCTCGCCCCAGATCGCCATGACCGGGAGCTCTCCGCGCAGCTGTAGCCTGTTCAGCGCACTGACCGCCTGCCCCCGGTAATCGACCACGGACCGCAGGGTTCGCAGGAACGACTGCCGGGTCGCCGCGTCCGACAGCGATGAGTAAGCGCTCCACAACTCGGCGCCCCGCGGCGAATGGACCCCGACGCTTGCGAACCATGACCTGAGCTTGTTGCCGGCGGTCAGCACCGGTTTCGGCGCGATGATCGGCAGCACCAGCTCCGCTCCGGGCGCCGAGAGCAGCCGCAAGACCCATCCGACGTCGGGGCCGAGACCGCCGCTGCTGATGAGGACCAACCGCGAAGCGTAGTCGGGATGCTGGTAGGCGAATTGCATCGCGACACCGCCACCGAGCGAGTGACCGACCAGGGTGGCTTGGCTGACGCCCAGTTCGTCGAGGAAGTCGCGAAGCCAGACGGCGAACGCACCCAGGGAGTAGTCGCCCCGGGGTTTCGCCGATTCGCCGTGGCCCAGCAGGTCGGGGGCGATAACCCGGAATTTTTTCGACAGCTGCGGAATCACCGACCGCCAGGTGTCCGAGCTTCCGGCCATGCCATGGATCAGCAGCAAGACGTCGCCACCGCCCTCGTCGCGATACGCGATCCGGTCGCCGTGCAGCTCCAGGGACTTCAAACGATTCATAAACTCGGGAGTACCCGCTGTAGTCCGGATCAGCCCTCAGCGATGATTTAGTGCATGACCGAGCCCCTCGCAGCCCGCGTGGCCGTCTATCTCGATTTCGACAACGTCGTGATCTCGCGATACGACCAGATTCATGGACGCAGCTCGTTCCAGCGCGACAAAGCGAAGGGGATCGAGCAGTTTGCCGAGCGGCGGGCGCGTGCCACGGTCGACGTCGGCGCGATCCTGGACTTCGCGTCGTCGTTCGGGACGTTGGTGCTCACCCGCGCCTACGCGGACTGGTCCGCGGAGATCAACGCCGAGTACCGCGGCCAGCTGGTGGCCCGCGCGGTCGACCTGGTGCAACTGTTCCCCGCCGCTGCCTACGGCAAGAACGGCGCCGACATCCGACTGGCCGTCGACGCGGTGGAGGACATGTTTCGGCTGCCCGACCTGACCCACGTGGTGATCGTGGCCGGCGACTCCGACTACATCCCGCTGGCCCAGCGCTGCAAGAGGCTCGGCCGGTACGTGGTCGGCATCGGGGTGGCCGGCGCGTCGAGCCGGGCGCTCGCGGCGGCCTGTGACGACTTCGTCGTCTACGACGCGCTGCCCGGGGTTCCGACGATCGAATCCGACCCCGCGCCGCCGAAGGAACGGTCCGGGCGCAGCAAGCCGGCTCAGCCCGAGGAGACGGCGTCGCCCGACCCGCAGGCCGCCGCCACGGCGCTGCTGACGCGCGCGCTGCGGATCGGGCTGGAGAAAGACGATGTCGACTGGCTGCATAACTCCGCGGTGAAGGCGCAAATGAAGCGGATGGACCCATCCTTCAGCGAAAAGTCCTTAGGATTCCGGTCGTTCAGCGATTTCCTGCGTTCGCGGTCCGATGTCGTTGAGTTGGACGAGACTTCGACGACGCGGATGGTGCGGCTGCGTTCGGAGGATTGAGGGGCTGAAAGCAGCTCGCGATACACAATCAGTTTTATGTATGGCGGGCCAGGGGGTCGAGACGCAATATCGTTGACAGCCCATTTTGGTGGCCATACATTGTTTGAAGGTCGTCGCGAGCTGAACCCGCAAACGCAAGGAGACCGTCATGACGGTCGGTAGCGCTCCCGCCACCGTTTTCGATGCCGATCTACCGACCCTCGCATACGACCCCGAGGAAACTCCGGCCGAGGTCTACCCCCGCCTCCAAGAGGCGCAGCGGCAGGCTCCCGTCGCGCTGGGACCGCACGGACCCGAAGTGCTCTCCTACCCTCTCGTCCGGTCCGTTCTTCGCGATACCCGATTCCAGATCCCGCCCGGCATCAACTTGCTCGCCCAGGGCATCACGTCGGGTCCGTTGTGGGACAAGATAATCAACAGCTTGCTGTGCCTGGAAGGCGACGCGCACCATCGGTTGCGCAGTCTGACGTCCAAGGCGTTCACACCCCGCGCGACGCTGCGCCTGCACGACACCATGGTCGACGTGATGAACGAACTGATCGATCAGGTCGCCGATGCCGGGCGTTGTGACGTGGTCACCGACATCGCCCGGCCCTACCCGGTCCCGATCATCTGCGCGTTGCTCGGTGCGCCCCGCGACGATTGGCAACAGTTCTCGCTCTGGGCGGACGACGTCTTCAAGGCCTTCAGCTTCACCGTCGATCTGCGCGACGTCGAGCCCGTCGTCATGCGCGCGTGGCGCGAGCTCGACGACTACGTCGACGAGATGGTCGCCCGGCGGCGGCAAAGCCTGACCGACGACCTGCTTTCCGACCTGATCCGAGCCGAGGATGACGGGGACCGCCTGAGCGCCGCCGAACTGCGCATGCTCGCCGGAGGCCTGTTGTTGGCGGGGACGGATACCACCCGAAATCAGGTGGCCGCCTCGGTGCAGGTTTTGTGCGAGCACACCGAGCAGTGGGAGCTGCTCAAGGGACACCCGGAGCTGGCTATGCGCGCGGTCGAGGAGACCATGCGCCACTCGCCCATCGCGTGCGGGACCCTTCGCCTCGCGGTCGAGGACGCCGAGCTCGATGGCTATGTATTTCCCGCTGGCACAATGGTTCTGGTGAACACTGCGGCGGCCAACCGTGATCCGGCCGTCTACGACGACCCCGACCGCGTCGACATCACCCGCGAGGGGGCGCCGCCCATCTTGACCTTTGGCGGCGGTGTCCACTACTGCCTGGGCGCAAATCTGGCCAGGCGCGAGATCGCCGAAGCGCTGAACGTGATCGCGAGCCGACTGCTGCGCCCGCGGATTTCCGGGCCGGTGCCGTGGAAGCCGATGGTGAGCCTGAGCGGACCCAAGAGTCTGCCCATCGCGTTCGACGCGAACCGGTGATCGCGCGCGTATCGTCTTCCATGGTGAACGCACAAAAGACGTCCGACGGCGTCGTGCTGGTGTCCGCTGACAATTTCATCCGGGCCGAAAGTGACCTGTATTTCGGCAATGTCGTCGGGGGCGGCGGGTTCGGCAGATTCATGCATATCCGAGAACTCACGCCGATGGACAAGCAACTCGTGGTGCGCGCGAACCGCGACACCCTGTATTCGGGGGGTGTCTTCGACCTTGCTGCCGGGCCAGTCACGGTGTCGCTGCCCGACGCGGCCGGCCGGTTCATGTCCATGCAGGTGATCACCGAAGACCACTACGTACCCGCGGTGTTCTACGGACCGGGCGAGCACACCCTTGACCGCGACGACATCGGCACGCGGTACGCGATCGTGGTGATCCGTACCCTCGTCGATCCCAACGACGACACCGATCTCGCCGCTGTCCATGGGCTGCAAGACGCCATCGCGGTGCACCAGGACGACACGGGCCGTTTCGACGTTCCGCGGTGGGATCCGGTCAGCCAGAAGACGGTGCGGCAAGCACTTCTTGCGCTTGCGACCACCTTGCCCGACTCCAAGCAGATGTTCGGCACCCGGAACGACACCGACCCGGTGCGGCACCTCATCGGCTCGGCGTCGGCATGGGGCGGCAACCCCGAGCGAGACGCGATGTACTTCAGCGTCCAGCCGGCCAGGAACGACGGCTCCACCACGTATCGACTGTCGGTACGCGAGGTGCCGGTCGACGGGTTCTGGTCGGTCACCGTCTACAACAAAGACGGCTACTTCACCCCCAACCCGCAAAATGCCTATTCGCTCAACAACATCACCGCAACGCGTGGCGGCGACGGCACGGTCACCATCGGATTCGGCGGCTGCGATGGCGCGACCGCGAACTGCCTGCCGATCACGCCGGGATGGAACTACATGGTGCGGCTATACCGTCCGCAGGACACGATTCTCAACGGCGAGTGGACGTTTCCCCACGCCGAGCCGATTGCGTGATCGCAGGCGCACAGGGTTTATGTGACCAAAACCCCTGTGCACAGGTCGCGGGCGCACCAGGCCGCCTTTACGCTGCTTGGTTACACGAACTTAACGGGGGTTTTGATGCGAGTATGGGGGCCTGTGAAAAGGCACCGTCTATCTGAACGCGGACTCGTCCTGCTGGCGCCGGTCGTTTGTCTCGTCATCGCGTCGTGTTCGGAAACCGCGTCGCCTCCCGCCCTTACCCCGAGCACTTCGACTTCTCATTCGAAATCCGGAACAAGTGCCGTCGCGGCGCCCGCTCCGGTGACGGGCCCACTGGAGAAAGATTGGAAAAACTACGGCGGGACGGCGTACTTCGGCTGTCCGGAACAGTTCTCGCAAGACAAATCGGCGCTCGACAGTATCCGGCCCAAAATATTCGATACAAAAACGGGCCAATACGTAGCGCCGGGCATTCCGACGATGCCCGCAGGCGAGAACCTCACCGGCGGCATATGCGCGCTGACGGGCACGGCCGACGATATGAAGGTTGTCTACATCCTCACCACCGTCAAACCCGCGCAGGGCTCGACGCCCGAGGTCACTAAGGCGACCGCATACGCGTACGACACCAAGTCCGGCCAACCCACGGCCACCAAAGAACTGCAGCCACCCAGCCCCGACCTGAAGTTGACCGAGGCGAAAGGCTGGGCGCTGGCGTCGACCGCATCCGGCGTGGCGTGGTTAAACGCCTTCACCGACGGTCACGCCACCGCGTCGCCGCCGAGGACCGTGATCCTTTCCAGCGCGGACTTGTCGATGGCGTGGAATGACCCCAGCCCCGGTCGGGTCTGGCAGGACGTTCTTGCTTTTCAACGAAGCACCGACCCCGCCAAGACGTCGGGCGCGGAGTTGCGCCGGCCCAGCGGCGAGGCCATATACCAAGACAATGACATACAGAGCGTCGATGCCGAGTTGTCCGACGGCCCAAATAAGTTGGTGAAGATCACGCACTTGGATTCTTCTAACCCACCGGTTGCGTCGACGATGTTTTACGACCTGAACGCAAAAGCCGTCATCAGAATTGGTGACTCCGACCGCATTTCGGGCGGCGGCCTGGCCACGACGCTGTCGGACGGGAAACTGTTCGTCGATGGCCGCGATTCGGATAACTCCCAATTCGGATTCGGAGTCTGGAATCTGCGCTCTCAGCAGTGGGACTTGCTGAAGAACCGCGATGACGCGAAGAAGCTCCCGATCGCCAAGCTGGCTTTTTTCGAAGACCACCTCTATATCACCAATGCCGGCGGCACCTATTCGGTATTGGCATTGCCCGGCACCGATCCGATTGCTCCCAACTGGTCGGTGCGGCCGTTCACGCGGATATCCGGATGGACCCTGGTGTGCCGTGGTGAGACGGCACCGGGCTCCAACGGGGAGTGCAAGGAAATCGTCATGGTGCAAGACCAGGACGGCCATTACCCGGGCCCCTGGTTCTAAACCCAGCCGAGGGCCTGCGGAACCATGTAGAGCCCGAACGCCATGACCACGAGACACAGCGCGCGAGTGATGTATTTGTGCAGCCCGCGCATCCGCCACTGCTCCGGTAGCGCCCTGGCTTCCAGCGCCAGCAGCAGACCGAGCACGACGGGCAGCAGCAAGGCGTTCATCACCTCGACGTCCACCGCCAGGTTGATCAGGTCGACGCTGGCCAGGATGAGCACCGCGCCGACGACGTGAGCGAGGCCGTACGTCAGGTAGAACTT
>DASYBR010000187.1:0-6823 GCA_036500645.1 Mycobacterium sp.
CGCACTATTCACCGACTGTTTGGCTCGCCGGCTTTTTCGGGAGAAACGACGCCGGAATGAAAGTGCAGAGCACCAACAGGACGGCGATCACGAATACCGCTGTATAGGCGTGTGATAGGTCGTGCACGACATTGCCCCAAAAGCCGGCGGCAAGCGTTTGACGGGGTATTGCGGACTCATCGACCGGAACGCCGGTGACGGCGGCCTTCTGCTGCAGCGCGGCAAGCTTGTTTGCGGCGAGGATGTATTCGCTTCGGTTGAACTGATTGGTCAAGATCATCGACATCAGCGCGGTTCCCAGTGAGCCGCCCACCTGATGG
Source organism: Mycobacterium sp. (assembly GCA_036500645.1). Taxonomy (GTDB): domain Bacteria; phylum Actinomycetota; class Actinomycetes; order Mycobacteriales; family Mycobacteriaceae; genus Mycobacterium. Next base: position 321 of record DASYBR010000187.1, read on the forward strand.
CTGACGCTCATCAGTGTCGTGCCCCGGGCAATCTGGTGCGGAGCGAGCGCCTGCACCGACGCGACGGACAGGGGCATCATCGTGCAGCCCATGCCCAGACCCATGATCGTCAGGCCCACCAACAGTGTCGGCAGATACGCCGCCTGCTTGGCCACGCCGAAGGCGAAGGCGCCCAGGCCGGCGGTGATCAGCACGATGCCGACCAGCACGATCTTGCCGGGTCCCTGCCTGTCCACCAGCGGTCCGGTGAGGCGCATCGTCAGCATGGCGCCCAGTCCCTGAGGGATCATGTGCATGCCGGCTTGCATCGGCGTCTGGTGCAGCACCTGCTGGAAGTAACTCGGCAACAGCAGACCGGCACCGAAGAACGCGGTGGCGAACACCAGCATTGTCACGTTGGCGTGGGTCAGCACGGGATTGCGGAACAGCCGCAGGTCGATGAGGGGGTGATCCGCCCGATGCCACGCGTGCGCGACGAACGCCGCGATCAACGCCAGGCCGATGGTCGCCGGTATCAACACGTGGCGGTCGACAACGGTGCCGCGGCTCGGTACGGACGACACCGCAAACAGGAACGTGGCCAGCCCGGGCGAGAGCAGGAGCACGCCGACGAGGTCGAACGTTTCCGATCGCGCCGCGTGATCTCGTGGGAACACGATCAGCGCGAGGACGATGGTGACGAGTCCGAGCGGCAGGTTGATCAGGAAGATCCACCGCCAACTCGAGGTGTCGATCAGCCAGCCGCCCAGGATGGGACCGCCGATGGGGGCGAGCAGCATCGGAATGCTCAGGATCGACATCAGGCGGCCGAGCCGGCGGGGTCCGGCCTCGCGGGTCAAGATCATGAATCCCAGGGGCAGCAGCATGCCGCCGCCGATTCCTTGGATGACGCGAAAAGCGATGAGCTGCACGATATTCACGGCAAGCGCGCACAAAAGTGAGCCGAGGGCGAAGGCCAGCACCGAACCTATGAAGAGGCGTTTGGTTCCGAACCGGTCGGCGGCCCACCCGGTTACCGGAATCACCGTCGCCAGCGCCAGCGTGTAGCCGGTCATCGTCCACGCGACGACGGCCTGCGAGGACGCGAACTGAGCGATGAAGGTGCGTTGCGCGACGCTCACGACAGTGACGTCGATGATCGCCATCACGGTGGCCAGGATGCAGACGCCCGAGATCCGCAACAGTCCCGCGTCTATGTGGTCGGGATAGTCCCGGTCGTCTTCTCCCGGCGGCCGGACGGGCGTGTAGGGCAGCGGGGCGTCCGCCGCTGCGTACGGGGCCTCTTCCATGGCGGTGCTTAGCATATCGAACCGATTCCACCAGTCGACCCCGGCACGCGTTTTCCGAAGGTGGGAGCAACGGGGGCCTGACTAACGGCTCCCCCAACCCAAATCGGCCGGTCAGACGGGCTTTATGGCCGGTTTCGATATACGCCTGCCGTCTGCGTGTCCTTCACCATCCCGACACTTGAGATCGGCAAACTGCGGGTGTGTCTGGAAAATTGATCGTCTCGGTCTCAGGGATAGGCGAGCGCACCCTGGCTGACGTCGAGGCGTTCTGTGCACAGATGGATTCCCGCAACGTGCCGGTATCGCTACTGGTGGCGCCCCGTTTGTCGGGCGACTACCGCCTGGACCACGACCCGCGGACCGTCGAATGGCTGACCGACCGGCGGGCCGCCGGTGACGCCATCGTGCTGCACGGCTACGACGACGCGGCCACCAAAAAGCGTCGCGGTGAGTTCGCGATTCTGCGTGCACACGAAGCCAACTTGCGGCTGATGGCCGCCGACCGGGTTCTCGAACATCTCGGACTGCGCACCAGGCTGTTCGCGGCGCCCGGCTGGGTGGTATCGCCCGGTGTCGTCAAAGCGTTGCCGGACAACGGCTTCCGTCTGCTGGCCGATTTGCATGGAATCACCGACCTGGTCCGTCACACCACCGTTCGGTCACGGGTACTCGGCATCGGGGAAGGCTTCCTCAGCGAGCCCTGGTGGTGCCGGATGGTAGTGCTGTCCGCAGAGCGGATCGCCCGCCGCGGCGGCGTGGTGCGCGTCGCGGTCGCCGCGCACCACCTGCGCAAACCGGGGCCACTACAGGCCATGGTGGATGCCGTCGACCTGGCCCTGATGCACGACTGCACGCCAACCGTGTACCGGTGGCAGCGCGACAAGGCGATTCTCGACGCCGCCTGAGAAGCGTCTGACTGGGCTGCGGCCCAGGGGCGTTACCCTGGTGCCACATGAGCTATTCTTCGGCCGCGCGGTTCGGCGCTGACGCGATTGTCGTCGGAGCGGGACTGGCGGGCCTGGTGGCTGCTTGTGAATTGGTGGACCGCGGGCTGCGGGTGCTGATCGTTGACCAGGAGAACAGCGCCAACGTCGGTGGCCAGGCGTTCTGGTCGTTCGGCGGCCTCTTTTTCGTCGACAGTCCCGAGCAGCGTCGCCTCGGCATCCGCGACAGCCATGAACTCGCATTGCAGGACTGGCTCGGGACGGCGGCGTTCGATCGGCCCGAGGACTACTGGCCCCGCCAATGGGCGCATGCCTACGTCGATTTCGCGGCGGGGGAGAAGCGCAGTTGGTTACGGGCCCGCGGGCTCAAGCTTTTTCCGCTGGTGGGCTGGGCCGAGCGTGGCGGCTACGACGCACTGGGACATGGCAATTCGGTGCCCCGCTTCCACATCACGTGGGGGACGGGGCCGGCGCTGGTCGACATCTTCGCCCGGCAACTGCGGGACCGCTCCACAGTTCGCTTCGCGCACCGTCATCAGGTGGATGAGTTGATCGTCGAGGGTGAGGCGGTGACCGGTGTCCGGGGCACGGTACTGGAGCCCTCGGTCGCACCGCGAGGTGTGACATCATCACGAAAAGCGTTGGGGGAATTTGAATTCCGTGCTCCAGCAGTGCTCGTGACCAGTGGCGGCATCGGCGGCAACCACGATCTGGTGCGCAAGAATTGGCCCGAACGGATGGGCCGCGTCCCCGAGCAACTGCTGAGCGGAGTGCCGGCCCACGTCGACGGCAGGATGATCGTCATCTCCCAAAAGGCGGGTGCACGGGTAATCAACCCTGACCGGATGTGGCATTACACCGAGGGCATCACGAATTACGACCCGATCTGGCCACTGCACGGAATCCGGATCATTCCGGGGCCGTCGTCGCTGTGGCTCGATGCCACCGGCAAGCGGCTACCCGTCCCGCTCTACCCCGGTTTCGACACCCTCGGCACCCTCGAACACATCACCAAGTCGGGGCATGACTACACCTGGTTTGTGTTGGACGCCAGGATCATTGAGAAGGAGTTCGCCCTCTCCGGCCAAGAGCAGAATCCCGATCTGACCGGGCAGAGCGTGCGCGAGCTGCTGCGTTCCCGGGCACGGTCGGGACCCCCGGGGCCGGTGCAGGCATTCGTCGACCGGGGCGTGGACTTCGTCAGCGCGAACTCGTTGCGCGACTTGGTGACCGCGATGAACAAGCTGCCCGACGTCGTGCCGCTGGACTATGCCACGGTGGAGGAGGAAATCACCGCTCGCGATCGCGAGGTGGCCAACAAGTTCACCAAGGACGGCCAGATCACCGCGATCCGCGCCGCCCGCGGCTACCTCGGCGACCGGCTGGGCCGGGTGGTTGCACCGCATCGGCTGACCGATCCGAAGGCGGGGCCGATGATCGCGGTCAAGCTGCATATCTTGACTCGAAAGACGTTGGGCGGCATCGAGACCGATCTGGCCGCGCGGGTGCTGAAGGCCGACGGCACGCCCCTTACCGGGCTCTATGCGGCCGGTGAAGTAGCCGGGTTCGGCGGTGGCGGCGTGCACGGCTACCGCGCACTGGAAGGCACCTTTTTAGGCGGCTGCATCTTCTCGGGCCGCGCCGCCGGCCGCGGTGCCGCCGACGACCTCGCCTAGGCGGCGAGGAGGCTAGAAGGTGACCGCACTTTCTTCGGGCAACACCTGGAAGTCGGTGCTCGTCATCTCGGTGAGCCGGCCGTAGTAGATGCCGCGCGCATCCGGAGCGACAACCCCTTGGTGGATCGGAACCGCGCGCGCCGGTGCCACCGCGCGCAGGTAGTCGACGGCCTCGGAGATCTTCATCCACGGCGCGGCGGCGGGGGTGGCCAGGACGTCCACCGGCTCGTCGGGCACGAAGAGCGCGTCACCAGGGTGCATCAGCCTGGCGCGGTGCTCACGGTCGCCTACCAAGAACGAAATGTTCTCGATCACAGGGATTTCCGGGTGGATGACCGCGTGCTTGCCGCCGACGGCGCGAACGGTCAGCTCACCTATCTGCAGTTCGTCGCCGACATGCACCGCCTGGCACGGCGCACCAAGCTGCGCGGTGGTCTGCGGGTCGGCATACAGCGCGGCATTCGGGTTACCCTCCAGCAGTGACGGCAGCCGCGCGCTGTCGACGTGGTCAGGGTGCTGATGGGTGATCAGGATGGCGGTGAGACCCGTGAGTCCCTCGAAGCCGTGCGCGAAGGTACCTGGATCAAAGAGCACTCGGGTGCTGTCGAACTCGGCTAAAAGGCAGGAATGGCCGAAATGCGTAAGTTGCATTCTACGATTGTGCCCCGACTCCGAAGGGTTTCGATGCGCTGTAATCGTGGCCCCGATGTCGGGGGTAGGCGGCCCGGGGGATAGCCGCGGTGACCAGCGGCCCGGTCATCATGCACCTTTACCTGGTCGCACACGTGGTGAGCAGCACGATCAGCGAGCTCACGCTGTGGTCTCCCGCGCCGCCGCAGGTGCCGGGGCCGACGATGCCGGACGAGCCGGCGCTGGACTTCACCACCGCGGCCCTGCGCGAGGCCTACATTGCCTCGTGCCCGTGACGTCCGGGCGCGCACCTTCGCCGGTAGAGTTGGCGCGGAAACGGATCGACAGAAGGAGCGCCGGTGGCCCGGGTGGTCGTTAACGTGATGCCCAAAGCGGAGATTCTCGACCCGCAGGGTCAGGCGATTGTCGGCGCCTTGGGCAGGCTCGGTCATGAGGGAATCTCAGATGTCCGACAGGGCAAGAGATTCGAGCTCGAGGTGGACGACACCGTCGACGATTCGGCACTGGCCGAGATAGCGGAAGCGCTGTTCGCGAACACCGTGATCGAAGACTGGACGATCAGCCGGGAGACGCAGTGACCGCACGAATCGGGGTTATCACCTTTCCCGGAACACTGGATGAGGTCGACGCCGCAAGGGCGGCGCGGCGTGTCGGGGCCGATGCGGTCAGCCTGTGGCACGCCGATGCCGATCTCAAGGGCGTCGACGCCGTGGTGGTGCCCGGCGGCTTCTCCTACGGCGATTACCTGCGGGCCGGTGCGATCGCCCGATTCGCCCCGGTGATGGCCGAGGTTGTGGACGCGGCGCGACGCGGCATGCCAGTCTTGGGGATTTGCAACGGCTTTCAGGTGCTCTGCGAGGCGGGGCTGCTGCCTGGAGCGCTGACCCGCAACATCGGTTTGCACTTCGTGTGCCGCGACGTTTGGCTGCGGGTGGCGTCGACCTCGACGGCGTGGACCTCGCGCTTCGAGCGCGACGCGGATCTGTTGGTGCCGCTGAAGTCCGGCGAGGGCCGGTACGTCGCCCCCGCCGACGTGCTCGCCGAGCTGGAGGGCGAGGGACGCGTGGTGTTCCGCTATCAGGAGAACATCAACGGTTCGCTTAACGACATCGCCGGCGTCAGTTCCGCCAACGGCCGTGTCGTGGGGCTGATGCCGCATCCCGAGCATGCCATCGAAGCCCTGACGGGACCCTCCGATGACGGCCTGGGCCTGTTCTATTCCGTGCTGGATGCGGTGCTGGCGGTCTAGCCGGAAACCCCCGCGGCATCGCGCAATTCAGCAAACGACTCGGTGATGGCGTCCGTCGCTTCGTGGGGGTCTTTGAACGTCTGGTCGTCGGTGAGCACGGCGACACCGAGTTGGTCGACATAGCTCCACACCGTGATATTGACCGGGGCGCCCGGTGACAGGACGCCGGTCGAGTAGATCTCGCTGACCGCCGCGCCGCCGAAGTGGCCGCGTTCCCGCGGCCCCACCACACTGGAAACCGCCACGTTCATCAACTTATTCGGGGCATCCCGCAGCCCCAGCCACTTGAATGCCGGCGGAGCGATCGCCGTGGGCAGGTAGGCCATCATCCGCCCGTACAGTTCCGGGCCGAGGACTTCGTGGTCCTCCTTCGCGATTCGGGTCGCCAGTGCCACCAGCTTCGCTCGTTCGGTGGGGTCGGCGACATGGACCGGCAACGAAATCATCAGACCGCTTATCTGGTTGCCGGTGATCCGGTCCGACTTGTCGGTGGCGGTCGGCACCGATGCGATCAGAGGGCGGTCGGCCGAACCGTCATAGGCCAACAGCAGCTTACGCAGCCCACCGGCCGCCGTCGCCAGAATCAGATCATTGACGGTGATACCCAACGCCTTTGCTGTCATTTTGACGTCGGCCAACGGCAGCGTCGCGCTGGCGAAGCGCCGCTGGGGCGACACGACGTGGTTCAGAAACG
>DASYBR010000188.1:0-3615 GCA_036500645.1 Mycobacterium sp.
CACCCCGATCCGCGCACGCAGGCGGGCGTTGTCGGCGATCGGATTCAGGCCGAGCACCTCGATCGTGCCGGCGTCGGGCCGCACGAAGCCCTCGCACATCTCGACCGTCGTGGTCTTGCCGGCGCCGTTGGGGCCCAGCAGGGCCAGCACCTCGGCGGCGTGCACGTCCAGATCGAGATCGGAGACCGCAGTGGTCTGCTCGTATCGCTTGGTAACCCCGCGCAGCCGTACCACCGTCTCGGGTGTTCCGGGCTTTGCGCCCACGAAGCTCACGTGAAATCAGCGTAGGCGTCAGTTACCGCGGTCGGCCGGGGGGTCGCGGCAGCCCCGGGGGCCGCGGGAGTTTCGGTGAGCGCCCGGCCTCCTGGCTCGCGGTCCTGGACGGGCGGCGACCGCAGGGGGCGCCACGGCAACCGGGTGTACGTCAACGCAACGAGTACCGCCACGATGACGGTGCTGGCCAGCGTGGCGTCAACAATCTGAAAAAGCGCGAACCGGTCCCCGTTGGCCGTCGGGCCGAAGATGCCCACGACGAGGGTGATGACGATGACCGCCTCGCGGAAGCCGGTGCGGGTCGCCCAGGCGGCCAGCGGAATGATCGCCCACAGCAGATACCAGGGCTGCACGACGGGAAACAGCAGCACGCAGATGCCCAGCGCGACGCCCAGGCCGCCGATCGGGTGCAACCGGCCGCGGAACACCGCGAGCAACAGCCAGCTCACCATCACCGTGATGATCAGCACGCCGATGAAACGGGTCAGCGCCAGCACCGCGGTGGTGTGATCGCCCAGGCCCAGCAGGATGCCGACCTGCCCGGTGCCCAGCGCCAGCAGCGTCGGTGGCGACATCCAGCTGCGCACCACGTTGGCGGTGCCCAGCGTGTAGATCCAGCCGAACCCGAGCCCGCTGGCCCAGCCGACGAGGGCCATCACCGCCAACGACAACGCGGTCATGCCGCCGCCCGCCAGCAGCAGGGCGCGCAGATTGCCCCCGCAGCGGTGGGCCAGCGCCATCGTGACGAACCCGAGCGCCAGCAGCGAAGGCAGCTTCACCTGCGACGACAGCGCGATCAGGATCGAGCCGGCCAGCAGCATGCCCATCGGTTCCCAGTGCGGGCCCGGCCGCCACGAGCTCGGTATGAGCCGCGGGGCGTCGATGCCGCGAAGCGCGAATTCGGCCCCGGCCAGCATCAGGCCCAGCATCAGCGCCTCGTTGTGGACCCCGGCGACCAGATGCATGATCAGCAGCGGGTTGGCCGCGCCGAGCCATAGCGCGCTGACCTCGGCGACGCCGCAACGCCGGGCCAGCCGCGGGGTCGCCCACACGATCAGTCCCACGCCGATCAGCTCGACCAGCCGGTGGCACAGCACGGCCGCGACGATGTTCTCCCCGGTGAGTGCCGAGATCCCGCGCCCGATCCACAGGAACAACGGGCCGTACGGCGCCGGTGTCTCCCGCCAAATGGTCGGGACGGACAGGGTGAAGACGTGCGACAGGCCGAGCCCGGACGCCGGACCGACCCGGTAGGGGTCGAGTCCGTTCAGGGAGATCTGGCTCTGGGCCAGGTAGGAGTAGACGTCCTTGCTGTACATCGGGGGAGCGAGCAGCAGCGGCAGGAGCCACAACAGCAGGGTGCGGTCCAGGTCGCCGCGCGACATCCGCCTCTTGCCCAGCGCGAACCGGCCCAGCATCAACCAGGCCAGCGCCATCATGACGGCTCCGGTCGACGTCATCGTCAACGACACCGTCTGGATCCGCGACGGCAGGTTGAGCAACCGGACCCCGAAGGTGGGGTCCTGGACGACGGGGCGGGCCCCGGCGCCCAGCGCGCCGATCGCCATCAGCACGGTGCCGGTGGCGCCCAACAGGCGGGTGCGCTGCAGTGCGGTCAGCTCGGTATCGTTCAGCGGCGAACCCACCGCTTGCTCGTCGCCATGCAAGCTGGCGATCGACGAGCTGAGCGTGTGGTGGCGGGCTGCCATCACAGCAGCGTAACCGTCGCTACTGCACCGCCCGCGGTGTGAGCAGCGCAACGCGGACAGAGGGCACCCTTGCTGGACCGATCACCGGAATTGCGTCACACTGGTGTTGTGAAAATCCGGACCGGCCCCACTGAAGCCGCCGCGGTCGCCGTCGACGCGGTCGGCGCTGCGGTGCCCGATGGGCAAACCCGCCGGGCGATCGTGCGGTTGCTGGTGGAGTCCGGATCGATCACCGCCGGTGAAATCGGCGACCGGCTCGGCTTGTCGGCCGCCGGTGTGCGCCGCCACCTGGACGTCTTGATCGAGGCCGGCGACGCCGAGTCCACCGCCGCCGCGGCCTGGCAGCAGATGGGACGGGGGCGCCCCGCCAAGCGTTACCGGCTGACCGCGGCCGGCCGGGCCAAGCTCGACCACGCCTACGACGACTTGGCGTCGGCGGCGATGCGCCAGCTGCGCGAGATCGGCGGCGAGGAGGCGGTTCAGCGGTTCGCCCGGCAGCGGATCGACAGCGTCCTGGCCGGGGTCGCCGCAGCCGACAGCGCGGATGATGCGGATGTCGAGGCGGCCGCCGAGCGGATCGCCGCGGCACTGTCCAAAGCCGGCTTCGTGGCCACCACCACGCGGGTCGGCGGCCCGATTCACGGGGTGCAGATCTGCCAGCACCACTGCCCGGTGTCGCACGTCGCCGAGGAATTCCCGGAACTGTGCGACGCCGAACGGCAGGCGATGGCGGAGGTGCTGGGCACTCATGTGCAGCGGTTGGCGACGATCGTCAACGGCGACTGTGCCTGCACCACCCACGTACCCCTTACGCAGACAGCAACCACGGCGCCCAGCCCGCGCCGCGCCGACGACGATGCAGAGCGAAGCGATGCAGAGGAGCGGCGCTACATGACCGACAACACGAGCACCAAAGGAGCGTCGTTATGACCCTCACGCCAGAGGCCCAAAAGGCTGTCGACACCGCGGATGTCGAGCCGCTGACGCAGGCGCAGACAATCGACTCGCTGGGTCGGTACGGCTACGGCTGGGCGGACTCCGACCTCGCGGGCGCCAGCGCGCAGCGCGGGCTGTCGGAGGCGGTGGTCCGCGACATCTCGGCCAAGAAGAGCGAGCCCGAGTGGATGCTGGAATACCGACTGAAGGCGCTGCGGATCTTCGGGCGCAAGCCGATGCCGAACTGGGGATCCAACCTCGAGGGCATCCACTTCGACAACATCAAGTATTTCGTGCGGTCCAGCGAGAAGCAGGCCGCCACCTGGGACGAGCTGCCTGCAGACATCAAGAACACCTACGACAGGCTGGGCATCCCCGAAGCCGAGAAGCAGCGGTTGGTCTCCGGCGTTGCGGCGCAGTACGAGTCAGAGGTGGTCTACCACTCGATCCGCGAGGATCTCGAGAAACTGGGTGTCATCTTCCTGGACACCGACACCGCGCTGCGTGAGCACCCGGAGATCTTCAAACAGTACTTCGGCACCGTGATTCCGGCCGGCGACAACAAGTTCTCGGCGCTGAACGCCTCGGTCTGGAGTGGGGGGTCGTTCATCTACGTCCCGCCGGGTGTGCACGTCGATATCCCGCTGCAGGCCTACTTCCGGATCAACACCGAGAACATGGGCCAGTTCGAGCGGAC
>DASYBR010000189.1:0-49748 GCA_036500645.1 Mycobacterium sp.
GTCGGTGATTACTTGGGCCGTGCCCTCGACCGGCTGGGCGCCATCGTCCGGTTTGCCGAAGCGACTGCACGGCACCAATGTCACCCGCGGATCGTTGCGCACCCTTTTGACTTTCCAGCTGTCAGCCGGTGTCCAGACGAACACGTCATCGCCGTCACGACCGATCCACATCGGCGCCGCGACGCCGTCGCCGTTCTTCTTGAACGTGGTCAGCGACACGAATTTGCACGCCGCCAGCGTCGTCGCAGCGCCTGTCATGGCTAGGGCAGCGGTCCGCCGGCGGCGATTGCGGACAGCGTCGCGAACTGCTCACCGTCCAGCGAAGCCCCACCCACCAAGGCACCGTCGACGTCGTCTTGCGCGACGATGTCACCGATGTTCTTGGCGTTCACCGACCCCCCATAGAGCACCCGGACGGCATCGGCGACAGAGGACGATGCCAGCCTGCCCAGTTCCTTGCGGACCGCCGCGCATACCTCCTGAGCATCGGCGGCGCTGGCCACCCGCCCAGTCCCGATCGCCCACACCGGCTCATAGGCGATGACAACATCGCCGATCTGCGCGGCGGACAGCCCGGCCAGCGATCCGCGCAGCTGCTCCTGGCAGTGTCGGACCTGCTCGCCAGCCTCGCGCACCTCAAGGTGCTCCCCAATGCAGACGATCGGGGTCAGCTCATGCTTAAGCGCGACAGCCGCCTTGGCGGCCACCAGCGCGTCATCCTCGTTGTGGTAGGTGCGTCGCTCGGAGTGCCCGACGACCACGAAGCTGCATCCCAGTTTGGCCAGGAACGCCCCGCTGATGTCGCCGGTGTAGGCACCCGAATCGTGCTGGGACAGGTCCTGACCGCCGTAGGTAAGCCGCAACTTGTCCCCGTCGACGAGGGTCTGCACGCTGCGCAGGTCGGTGAAGGGCGGGAGGACCGTGACGTCGACCTTGTCGTAGTACTTGTCCGGCAACGCGAACGCGATCTTTTGCACCAGCGCGATCGCCTCGAAGTGATTGAGGTTCATCTTCCAGTTGCCGGCGATCAGCGGCTTGCGGCTCACGAGTTTCCTCCGGTCGGCTGCGGCCTGGCGAGCACCTCGATGCCCGGCAGCGTCTTGCCCTCAAGGTATTCCAGCGATGCGCCGCCCCCGGTGGATATGTGCGAGAAGGCGTCCTCGGGAATTTTCAGTGCACGGACCGCGGCGGCGGAGTCGCCGCCACCGACCACGCTGAACGCCCCCTTGCCGGTCGCCGCGACGATCGCCTGGGCGATTCCCCTGGTGCCCGCCGCATACGCCGGGAACTCGAACACGCCCATCGGGCCGTTCCAGAACACGGTCCGCGCGTTGGACAGCAACGTGGCGAATCGTTTGACCGACCCCGGACCGATGTCCAGACCCATCAAGTCGTCGGGAATCGCGTTGGCGGCCACGAACTGTGGGGGCGAATCGGCGGCGAACTTCTCGCTGACCACGATGTCGCCGGGCAGCCGCAAAACGTCGGCGTAGGTGTCCAGCAGGTTGCGACAGGTCTCGACCATGTCTTCTTCCAGCAGCGACTTGCCCACCGAAAACCCTTGTGCGGCAAGGAATGTGAAACACATTCCGCCACCGATGACGATGCTGTCCGCCTTGGTCGCCAGCGACTCGATCACACCCAGCTTGTCGGACACCTTCGACCCGCCGAGGACGACGGCGTACGGCCGTTCGGTGGAGCTGGTCAGCTGCTCGAGCACCCGGATCTCGTCGGCGACCAGCGTGCCCGCGTAATGCGGCAGCAGGGTGGCGATGTCGTACACGGAAGCCTGCTTGCGGTGCACCACGCCGAACCCGTCGGATACGAAAGCGCCCGTCGGCTCGACCAATTCGGCCAGCCCCCGGGCCAGCGCGAGTCGCTCGCTGTCGTCCTTGCTGGTTTCGCGGGGGTCGAAGCGGATGTTCTCGAGCAGCAGGATGTCGCCGTCCGTCAGCCCCTCGGCCCGGGCCAGCGCGTCGGTGCCGACGACTCGGGAACCATCGAAGCCGGCCAGTTGAACGTGCTGGCCCAGTTGTTCGCCGAGGGCCGCGGCGACGGGCGCCAGCGAAAACTTCGGGTCGGGACCGTCTTTGGGGCGGCCCAGGTGCGCGGCGACCACGACCTTCGCGCCCGCGGACAGCAACGCCTTCAACGTCGGGACCGAGGCGGTGATCCGGCCCGGGTCGGTGATTTCACCGGCCTCGTTGAGCGGGACGTTCAGATCGGAGCGCACCAGCACGCCACGACCCGAAACTCCTTCGGCGAGAAGCTCTTCCAACGTGTGAACGGAGGACGCCACGGTTACAGCGACTTGCCGACCAGGGCCACCAGGTCGACGAGGCGGTTGGAGTAGCCCCATTCGTTGTCGTACCAGGACACGACCTTGGCCTGGTTGTCGATCACTTTGGTCAGACCCGAGTCGAAGATCGAACTGTGCGGGTCGGTGACGATGTCGCTGGAGACGATCGGCGCGTCGTAGTACTTGAGAATGCCCTTGAGCTTGCCCTCGGCCGCGGCCTTGAACACCGCGTTGATCTCGTCGGCGCTCGCGGACTTCTTCAGCTCGGCGGTCAGGTCGGTGACCGAACCGGTGGGAATGGGCACCCGCAGCGCGTAGCCGTCGAGCTTGCCCTTGAGGTTGGGCATGACCAGCCCGATGGCCTTGGCCGCGCCGGTGGAGGTCGGCACGATGTTCAGCGCCGCGGCCCGGGCCCGGCGCAGATCCTTGTGCGGCCCGTCCTGCAGGTTCTGGTCCTGGGTGTAGGCGTGGATGGTGGTCATCAGGCCCTTGACGATGCCGAACTCGTCGTCGAGCACCTTGGTCAACGGCGCGAGGCAGTTGGTGGTGCACGAGGCGTTGGAGATGATGTTCTGGCTGCCGTCGTACTTGTCGTCGTTGACGCCCAGCACGATGGTGATGTCCTCGTCGGTGGCGGGCGCGGAGATGATCACCTTCTTGGCGCCGGCGTCCAAGTGGCCTTTGGCCTTCGCGGCGTTGGTGAAGATGCCGGTGGACTCGACGACGACGTCGACGCCGAGGTCGCCCCACGGCAGCGCAGCCGGGCCTTCCTTGACCTCGAGCGCCTTGATCTTGGCTTTGCCGACGACGATGGTGTCCTCGCCTTCCAGGCTGACGTCGTACGGCAGCCGGCCCAGAATGGAATCGAACTTCAGCAGGTGCGCCAGCGTCGCGTTGTCGGTCAGGTCGTTCGCCGCGACCACCTCGACATCGGTCCCGGCGCCCTCGGCCTGTTGAGCCAACAAGGCCCGGTAGAAGTTGCGGCCGATTCGACCGAAGCCGTTGATGCCTACTCGGACCGTCACTTGGCTCTCCCTCTTTCCCTATGTCCACTGATAAGCGCTCGCAGCCAGCCTAGATCAGTGAATGCACCGTTGCCGCGCCGGTCAGATCCAAGGCCCTCTCGAGTGCCGTACATCACTAGTCGGGTCGGCCGATAGTGAGGTCAGCCACGGCGCCGCCTGCGCAGCCTCCCCAGCGCCGACTCGGCGGCGTAGTAGCCGCACAGGCCGTGGATGCCGGCTCCCGGCGGCGTGGACTGCGAACACAGGTACACGCCCGGCACCCCGATCGCGTACGGATCGATGGCGATCCGCGGGCGGAAGATGACCTGCAGCCCGTCGTTGGCGCCGCCGATGATGTCGCCGCCGATGAAGTTGGGGTTGTAGGCCGCCAGGTCGGCCGTGCCCTTGCTGACCATCGCGACGACGCGGTCGCGAAATCCGGGGGCGAACCGCTCTATCTGGTCGACGACGGCGCCGGTGGCGTCGCCGGTGTAGCCGAACGGCACGTGCGCGTAGGCCCAGATCGGATTGACGGTGCCCGCCGAGCGGGCCGGGTCGGCCAGGTACTGCTGCCCGAGGAGCACGAACGGACGCTCGACCATCAAGCCCCGCGCGCGTTGACGTTCCGTGTCGGCGATTTCGGCGAACGTGCCGCCGAGATGCACGGTGCCGGCCCGCCCGCAGTCGGGGTTCGTCCATGGGATGTCGCCTTCGATGGCGAAGTCGACCTTGAACGCCGACGACCCCTCGCGATAACGCCGGTAGGACCGCTTGACCCGGGCTGGCATGGCGTCGCCGTAGACGTCCAGCGCGGCGGCCGGGCTGAGATCGAGCATGACGATGTCGGCGTCGGGGATCTGTTTGCGACTGACGACCCGCACCCCGGTGGCCACTTTGCCGCCGTGCTCGCTCAGCACACCCGCCAGGGCTTGGGTGATGGCACCAGACCCCCCTTGCGCGACGGGCCAGCCGTAGCGGTGCCCGCTGGCCAGGATCATCAACCCGAGCGACGCGGTGAGCGGCCTATCCAGCCGGGTGTAGACGTGCGCGGCCGCACCGCCGAACAACGCGCGCGCCTGCTCGGTGCGAAACCAGCGCGCCATGGTGGTGGCCGGTAGCAGCGCACGTGGGCCGAAGCCGGCCAGGCGAATCGGGTGATGCGGGATGTTGAGGACCGGGCGAAGCAGGTCGGAGGCCAGCGCATCGAATCCGGCCGCCAGGTCTCCCACCGCGCGCCGCCACCGGGCGGCATCGGGCCCCATGCGGGCGGTGGTCTCATCGATCGACTGGAACAGCACACCGGCGGTGCCGTCGTCGAGCGGGTGCGCACAATCGATCTCGGGCCACTTCCACGACAGCCCGTGGCGCGCCAGGTCCAGCTGCTGCCAGAACGGCGAGCAGATGCCCATCGGATGGAATGCCGAGCAGTGGTCGTGGATGACGCCGGGCAGCGTCAGTTCACCGGAGCGCGCTCCCCCGCCGATCGTGTCGGAGGCCTCCAGCACCTGCACGTCGACCCCGTTTCGGGCCAGGTGGATCGCCGCGGCCAGGCCGTTGGGCCCGGCACCGACCACCACCGCCGTGCTCATCGCGGGTTTCGCTCCGTCGTGACGTGAACCGGGTAGTCGTCGCCCGGCTCGGGCCACGGCTGGCGGGTCAGCATGCTCGCCACATCCACATAGCCCTCTTCGATCAGGCCGCTCTTGGCGTCGACGATGCGGTACTCCTGCCGTTGGTTTCCGAATGGCTGGCTTTCCAGGATGATCACCCGCACGTCACCGTCGTCGAACTGGCAGCGGCGCTGCACCGCGGCCAGCAGCTGCTCGTTGTGTAAGTGCCCTTCACCGAAATTCCACCCGATCAGCGGTCCGGCGACGATTTCGCCGTCCCGCAGCTTGTAGTCCGCCTCGTCCACGCCGTCGCCGAGGGCGCGTTGCACCAGCCCACCCAGCGTGCGCCCGTGGGTGTGCATCGACCGCCACGCCATCAACTTGTCGATCATCAGCTCGGCAGTGTTCGAATCATAAAGCCGGGCAACCTGATTGGGAACCAGGGGCGAAGCCTTCGTGACGTTCGACTCGATTTTGTCCTCGACCCCGTCGCGCAGGCACCAGGTGCTGGTGGCCCAGTTTCCGGCGTAGTAACGCATCGCCGGCAGGAACGAAACCTGTTTGGGAAACAGGTTTCCCACGATCGGAACCACCACGAGCGCGGCGAGCAGAATGATCAGCAGCAGCGGCGAGCTCAGCTCCGTGGCCCTGACACCCGCGTAGTGCCCGAACAGGTAGAACAGCGAGAAGATGAAGAACACGTTCCACTCCAACGGAACTCCCATCGGAATGGTGGATGCGATGTTGAGGTGGAACAGGACCATGAACGCGATGAGAAACCACGCCCACCGGTGCCCGTCGGCGAAGAAGACCAGCACCAACGGGACTGCGAACTCCGCCGTCGTGCCGCCGACATGGGCCATCATCTTCGGTATCCACGATGGGCGCAGGTCGTCGACCGGGTCGAGGTAGAGCCTGCGTTTGAACCAGTTGAACGCCTTAGGCCGCAACAGCGGGTTGTTGCTCATCATGACCGCCACCACGTACGGGAAGTGGTGATTGAGCTTCGATGTCGCCGCGCCCCACCACAACGCCAGCATGATGATCTTGAAGGCGGCGATCTGGTCGGTGAAACCGAAGAAGAACACCAGCAGGGTCAACCCGTAGTGCTCGCCGCGCGCCGCCAAGAAGACGGTTTTGTCGCGCAGTCCCAGCAACGCCAGCGCGACGATCACCGGCACCACCCGGACCGGATCGATCAGGCCCACATCGCCCGCGGCGGTGACCGGCCCGCCCCGTCCGGGCGAGAGCAGCGCCCAGACACCGGAGGCCAGCACGACGACATACAACGCCACGTCGAACACCGTGCGGTTGTCGCCGCCGGTGAACGGGACCTTGCCGGGCCAGGGCGGTAACCGAATCGTGTTGGGCCGCAACCAATACAGGAACCCACCGAACAGGGGCCAGAACCGCCCGGTGAGCGGTCCGGATCCGCAGCCCAGGCCGAGGATCTCGAAAAGCAGCGTGAAGATGACGACCTTCTGATACACGATCGGCTGCGTCCACCAGTCGGCGATGTGGCCCAGCCCGCCCAGGCCCGGGGTCAGCGAGATCACGAGGGCCGCGGCGGCCACATACCCGGCGATCTTGAAGACGTAGAACAGATACACCGCATACGGGGAGCCGAAGCCGTGTTCGACCCAGTGCCGGCTCATGATCTGCCGCCTGGTCGAGCGCGGCAGGCTGGGCCAGATCTCGGGATCGACGTCGGGAAACTCCGGAGTCATGAATCCCATGGGCGGCCTCGTTCCTATCGGCAAACCGGTTGGCCAATAGAATCTATCGGCACTGCACCGCGGGCGTGCGAAAACCGCAGCGGCAAAAGTTGATTCAGTCCCTGCCCGGGACCGGCTAGCGAACCGCGAACCGCTTCCGCGGCGGGGCCGTGGCAGCCTCGCCCCCGGCCTGCCGGATAAACCGCCGCCGCAGCTTCTCGATCATGCCGTCGACGGTCTGCCGATCCTGTATCTCGAGACGAACCATGCGCCGGAAGTTGCAGGCGGCCTCCACGTCACGGTTGGCCTCCGCGGCCACGATCGCCTTCTGATATTCGTCGACCCGGTGGTCGATGAGACGGCGTCGCCCCGCGAGCAGATGCAAGAAGTAGTCGGCCTGCTGATGATCGGCGTCATCCGGCGCGGTCGCGCCGGGGTCAACCTCGACGGTCGCCGCGGGCGACGGTCCCTGACCGAATTGCTGCGGCTTGGCCCGTGCGGGGACCGCGCGGGAACGGCGCGCTGGGCGCTCGAGGGTACCGGTCGAGCTGCGGGCAGCGGCTGCGCGTGCGCCAGGCTCGGGGGACAAACTAGCTACATCCATCGGGTCCCCGTTTCTTGAGGATCGGCAAAGAGCGTCCGTAACAATAGCGCGCCAAATCCGGCCGCACCATAGGCCCCGAGAGCAGTGGGCCAAACACCATCACAGCCGCTCCGCCCGGGTCGCTACCATCGAGGGACTCGACGGGGCCGCCCATACGATCAGCCGGCCCCGCGGGAGCGTCAAGGGAGGAACGTGACCGACAGCGATAGCTCAGAAAACGGGGATATCGGCAAGTTCGACCCCGTCCTGACCCAGCGCGTGATGACCGTGATGCGCCCCGCCCTGAAGACTTACTTCCGGTCCGAGGTGCACGGCCTGGACGCATTTCCCCCCGGCGGAGCACTGGTTGTCGGAAATCATTCCGGCGGCATGTTCCCGATGGACGTCCCGATCTTTAGCATCGACTTCTACGACAAGTTCGGCTACGACCGGCCCGTTTATACGCTGAGCCACGACATCCTGATGACCGGGCCGACCGGGGACTTCTTCCGGCGCACCGGATACATCCGGGCCAACCGGGAGAACGCGGCCGAAGCCTTGCGGTCCGGCGGCGTGGTGATCGTGTTCCCCGGCGGAGACTACGACGCCTACCGGCCCACCCTGTCGGAGAACATCATCGACTTCAACGGCCGCAAGGGGTACGTCCGGACGGCGATCGAGGCCGGCGTGCCCATCGTGCCCGCGGTGTCCATCGGCGGGCAGGAGACGCAGCTCTACCTGACCCGCGGCACCTGGCTGGCCGAACGGCTGGGCATAAAACGCCTGCTGCGCAGCGCCATCCTGCCACTGTCGTTCGGCTTCCCGTTCGGGCTGAGCGCCGTGATCCCGCCGAACCTGCCGCTGCCCACCAAGATCGTGACGCAGGTTCTGGAACCGATCGACATCGCCGCGCGGTTCGGCGAGGAGCCGGACGTCGACGAGGTCGACGAGCACGTGCGATCGGTGATGCAGCAGGGCCTCAAGGATCTCGCCACCAAGCGTCGATTCCCGATTCTGGGCTGAGCCGTGGCAAATCCCTTCAGCCGGGTCCAAGGCGTCGCCGGTGTCTTCACCACTTTGATCCGGGCCGGGATGCTCGCGCCGATGCGACCCGACCGCTATGTGAAGATGGCCGCCGCCATGCGCCGCGAAGGCATGGGCATGACGGTGGGTTTCGCCGGCGCGGCGCAGCGCTGCCCGGATCGTCCCGCCCTGATCGACGAACTCGGCACGCTGACCTGGCGGCAGCTCGATGAGCGGATCAACGCGTTGGGGGCCGCACTGCAGGGCTTGGGTTCGGGTCGGCCGAAGGTCATCGGAATCATGTGCCGCAACCATCGCGGCTTCGTCGAGGCGTTGGTGGCCGCCAACCGGATCGGTTCCGACGTCGTGTTGCTGAACACGTCGTTCGCCGGGCCGGCGATGGCCGAGGTGGTCAACCGCGAAGGCGTCGACGCGGCCATCTACGACGAGGAGTTCACCGCGACGGTCGACCGCGCGCTGGCCGACAAACCGGACGCCACCCGCATCGTGGCCTGGACCGACGGATCGCACGACCGCACGGTCGAGAAGCTCATCACCGACCACCTCGGGCAGCAGCCACAGCGCACCGGCCGCACGGGCAAGATGATCCTGCTGACCTCAGGCACCACCGGAAGTCCCAAGGGCGCCAAGCAATCCGGCGGCGGTGCCGGGATCGGCACGCTCAAGGCGATTTTGGACCGAACACCGTGGCGCGCGGAGGAGACGATCGTGATCGTGGCGCCGATGTTCCACGCGTGGGGCTTCTCGCAATTGATCTTCGCCGCCTCGATGGCGTGCACGATCGTCACCCGGCGCAAGTTCGACCCGGAGGCCACCCTGGACCTCGTCGACCGTCACAAGGCAACCGGCCTGGCCGTGGTCCCCGTCATGTTCGACCGCATCATGGATCTGCCCGACGAAATCCGAAACCGTTACAGCGGAAGGTCTTTGCGGTTTGCCGCCGCATCGGGCTCGCGGATGAGGCCGGACGTCGTCACGGCATTCATGGACCAATTCGGTGACGTGATCTACCACAACTACAACGCCACCGAGGCCGGCATGATCGCCACCGCCACGCCGGCCGACCTGCGCGCCGCGCCCGACACCGCCGGCCGGCCCGCAGGCGGGACCGAAATCCGGATCCTGGACCCGGAATTCAACGAACTTCCAACCGGTGAGGTGGGCGGCATCTACGTCCGCAACAACACTCAATTCGACGGCTACACGGAGGGCTCCACCGGCAAAGGCAAGGCCTTCCACGCCGGGTTCATGTCCTCCGGCGACGTCGGCTACCTCGACGACGCGGGCCGGCTGTTCGTGGTCGGCCGCGACGACGAGATGATCGTCTCCGGCGGCGAGAACGTCTACCCGATCGAGGTGGAGAAGACATTGGCGGCACACCCCGATGTGGCCGAGGCGGCCGTGATCGGCGTCAACGACGAGCAGTACGGGCAGCGGCTGGCGGCATTCGTCGTGCTGGGCCCGTCCGCTGAGTCCCGCCCGAAGGCCACCGAAGAGACGCTGAAGCAACACATCCGGGACAACCTGGCCAACTACAAGGTGCCGCGCGAGATTGCCGTCGTCGACGAATTGCCCCGCGGCAGCACCGGCAAGATCTTGCGCAGCGAACTGCAATCACGGGTCGGCGGCGCATGAGGCGTGAGCTGCTTCCGATGCTGCGCCGCCCCCGGCCCCTGGCGCGCGCGGTGCTGGAACTTGCCAACGCCGCCAACGGATTTCGACCGCTGGCCCGCAAGGGCTACAGCACCGTCATGGTGTTCTGGTTCGGCTGGCCGACGTCGGAGGTGCCGGGTCTGTATTTTTCCGCGTCGCTGCTGGATGTGTTGCGCCGCGGCAGGCGCGGCGACTTCGCCGGACGGCGGGGCAAGGTCGCGCTGGGCCTGACGGCCGCGTCCTGGGCGCTCCTCGGGGTGATCCGCTACCGGGGCGTCACCACTCCCGGCCCCGTACTGGAGGCGGGCCTGCGCGAACAACTGGGCCCCGACTACGCCGACGAGCTGGCCAAGCTGCCGGCTCAACCCACTCGCAGCGGACGGCGCAATCTGCCTCTGCGCAACACGGTGGCGCGCCGACGCTACGTCGAGAAGAAGAACGTCGTCTCCTACGGCCCGCACGGCCGGGCCAACCTCGCCGACATCTGGCGACGCCGCGACCTGCCGCGCGACGGCAAGGCGCCGGTGCTGCTGCAGGTCCCCGGCGGCGCCTGGATGATCGGGATGCGGCGTCCGCAGGCCTATCCCCTGATGAGCCACCTGGCCGCCCGCGGCTGGGTCTGCGTGTCGATCGGCTACCGGGTCGCCCCCCGCCACACCTGGCCCGACCACATCGTCGACGTCAAGCGGGCGCTGGCCTGGGTCAAGGAGAACATCGCCGACTACGGCGGGGACCCGAACTTCGTCGCGATGACCGGCGAGTCGGCGGGCGGCCACCTTTGTGCGCTGGCGGCGCTGACGCCCAACGACCCGAAGTTTCAGCCGGGTTTCGAGGACGCGGACACGTCCGTGGTTGCGGCCGTGCCGATCTACGGACGGTACGACTGGTTCACGACCGAGGGCGAGGGCCGTCGCGAATTCGTGGAGCTGCTCGAAAAGTTCGTGGTCAAGCGGACTTTGGCCACCCACCGCGACGTCTTCATCGACGCGTCGCCGATCCGGGACGTACGGGCCGACGCGCCGCCGTTCTTCGTCCTGCACGGCACCGACGACTCACTGATTCCCGTCGGCGAGGCGCGCGAGTTCGTCGAACAGTTGCGGTCGGTGTCCAAGGCGCCCGTCCCCTACGCCGAATTACCGCACGCCCAACACGCTTTCGACATCTTCAGCTCTCCGCGGGCACATCAATCCGCCGAAGCGATCGCCCGGTTCCTGTCCTGGGTCTACGCGACGAGTCCGCCCGCGAGCAGCTAGCCGCCCAGCCCCGCGGCGCCTTCGAGTTCGGTCAACGCCGTTTTGATGGCATAGGCCATCTCGTCGATGTCGTTGGCGACTTCGGGCGTCGTCACAAAGCCGAAGTCCAGGCTGTCGCCGTAGGAGAAGCAGGTGATGTTCAGGGCGATGTCCATGACGGGCGGCCCGAGCGGCACCAGCGATTCGAGCTTCGCCCCGGCCATGTAGAGGGGCATCGACGGCCCGGGAACGTTGGACACCACCAAGTTGAGCGGCGCGAGGCTGTGCGACAGCCCGCTGGCGGTGTAAGCGCGGGCGGCCAGCTGTAGCAATCCGGGCGGCGTCGTCTCGGTGAGCCCCATGATCTGATGCGCCGACAGCGCCTTGGCCATTTCCTTTGCGCTCTGGGTACTTTCGTGGATGACGCGCAGCCGCTCTACGGGATCTTCGATGTCGGTGGCCAGCGATGCGGTCATCGAGCTGATCTTGTTGCCGACGTCCCCCTTGGACACGTCGGTGCGGGTCGAGACCGGGATTTGTGCGATCAGCGGCTTGGCCGGCAGCTCGTCGCGCTTCTGCAGGTAGGCGCGGGCAGCACCCGCCACCAGCGCGAGCACGACGTCGTTGAGCTTGACGTCGAAGGCGTCCTTGACCGCCTTCACCCGGTCCAGCTCGACGCGGACACCGGTGATCCGCCGATGCGGCGACACCGTCGCGTTGAAGCGGGTCTTGGGTGCATCGAAGAAGCGGGGCGGCTTCTTCGTGACGCCCAGGGCGGCGATCTGTTGGCGCACGGTCTGCTCCAGCAGCCTGCTGATCCGAAACGGCGTTTTGACCCACACGTTGTAGAGCGCGCCCAGTGCGCGCCGTTCCAGGCCCGGCAGCTGGAAGCCCACCAGCGATCCCACCGTCTCCGTGTTCGCCGGCCGCGGTTCGGGCGTGACGTCCAACAGGATTTCGCCCAGCCCGGCACCGGAGACCCCGTCGACGATGGCGTGATGCATCTTGGTGAGCGTCGCGATCCGGCCCCCCTTGACGCCCTCGATCACCCAGAGTTCCCAGAGCGGGCGCGACCGGTCCAGCTTGTACGACATCAGCCGGCCAACCAGCTCGTCGACCTCGCGCCGGCCGCCCGGCGCCGGAACACCGATGCGGCGGATGTGAAAGTCGACGTCCAGCTCCTCGTCCTCGACGAACCATGGCCGATCGAGCCCCAGCGGCGCCCCGGTGACCCGCCACCGCAATTGCGGCAATTCCGGCAGTCGCTCGATGATCAGCTCGCGCAGGCGCGCAAAGCTGTACTCGGGCGCATCGGTGGGGTCGCAGATGGCCAGTGCACCGACATGCATGTGCCAACCGGAGGTTTCCGCAGACCAAAACGCCGCGTCAACACTGGAAAGCCGCTTCATGCCCCGACCGTAGCCCTCCCCCGTCGGCGGCGCGGAGCTATGGCAAACAAAGTCGCCGGGTTAGGCGTCCTCGAGCAGGTCGGGTGTCACCGCGGACTCGGTGTCCGGGATCCCGTCTATCTTCGCCTTGCGATCGGCCATCGACAGCAACCGCCGAATGCGGCCCGCCACAGCGTCTTTCGTCATGGGCGGGTCAGCGAGCCGGCCTAGCTCTTCCAGCGAGGCCTGCCGGTGCTCGACGCGCAGTTTGCCCGCGGAGGCCAGGTGGTCGGGGACGGTGTCGCCGAGGATCTCCAGGGCCCGCTCCACCCGCGCGGCCGCCGCGACCGCGGCCCGTGCGGAGCGGCGCAGGTTGGCGTCGTCGAAGTTAGCCAGCCGGTTCGCGGTCGCCCGCACCTCGCGCCGCATCCGGCGCTCCTCCCAGATCAGCCGGGTGTCCTGGGCGCCCATCCGGGTCAGCAGCGCGCCGATCGCCTCGCCGTCGCGCACCACCACCCGATCGGCGCCCCGCACCTCCCGGGCCTTCGCGCCGACCCCCAGCCGGCGTGCCGCACCGACCAACGCCAGCGCGGCTTCCGGGCCCGGGCAGCTGACTTCCAGCGCCGACGAACGTCCCGGCTCGGTCAGCGAGCCGTGCGCCAAAAAAGCGCCACGCCAGGCGGCTTCGGCGTCGCCGATGCTGCCGCCGACGACCTGGGCCGGCAGACCGCGCACCGGGCGTCCCCGGTTGTCGAGCAGCCCGGTCTGACGCGCCAGCGCCTCGCCGTCGTTCGCCACCCGCAGCACGTACCGGGTGCTCTTGCGAATCCCGCTGGCCGACAACACATGCACGACGGAGTTGTAGCCGTAGAGCTCGAAAATGTCTTTGCGCAGTCGTCGCGCCACGTTGCCCAGGTCCACCTCGGCCTCGACGACCACCCGGCCGCCGACGATGTGCAGCCCGCCGGCGAACCTCAGCAGCGACGTGACTTCCGCGCGACGCGCACTGACCGACTTCACTATCAGGCGGCTCAGTTCGTCTTTGACTTCGGTCGTCATCGCCACGCGTCGTCACCCCTTGGTCCGCTGCCAGCCGGTCCAGTCCCACCGGGCGGTGAGCTTGCACCTTCGACCCGAATGTCTGCGGTGGCCGTGATCGGAGGCACCCCCGGCCCCTTGTGGGCCGCTCGGACCCCGTCCAGGGCCGCCGCAAGTTTGCCTGGATCATGTAAAGGTGTACCAGGTCGGGCCACGTCGGCGAAGTGGACCTCGGCCTGCAGCAGTGTTGCGGTGCGGCGCAGTTGCTCGCGCTCCCGCTCGCTGGGCACTCGTTCGGAGTCGATGATGATGTCGTGCACGGCGAACCCCGGTGCGTGCCGGGCCAGCACGTGCAGGTGACGCTCGACCGAGAAGCCGGCCGTCTCCCCGGGTTCCGCCACCAGGTTGAGCACCAGTGCGCGCCGGGCGGTGGTGGCCCGCAGCGCCGCCGCGAGCCCGGGCACCAGCACATGCGGGATCACGCTGGTGAACCACGACCCGGGTCCCAGCACCACCAGGCCGGCGGCCATGATCGCGTCGACGGCCTGCCGGGTCGCGGGCGGGTCCGACGGGAGCAGCCGCACCCGTCGCACCTTGCCCGGTGTGGTCGCGATCGCCACCTGGCCCCGGATCTGCCGGAACATCCGCGGGTCCGCCTCGAGTCCGGACACGTCGGCTTCGATCTGCAGCGCGACCGGGCACATCGGCAGCACCCTGCCTTTGACCCCGAGAATCCGGCCGAGTTCGTCGAGGGCGGCGACCGGATCGGCCAACACCTCGGAGAGGCCGGCAAGGATCAGGTTCCCGATCGGATGCCCGGCCAAAGCACCACTGCCGCCGAACCGGTGCTGCAGGATGGTCGCCCACAGGCGCCCGTGCGGGCTGTCAGATGCCAAGGCCGCCAATGCCATTCGCAGATCACCCGGTGGCACCACGTCCAGTTCGCTGCGCAGCCGCCCGGACGATCCACCGTCATCGGCGACGGTCACCACCGCGGTGACGTGGGGAGTCAGCCGGCGGGCGGCGGACAGCGTCGCGTACAAGCCGTGTCCGCCGCCCAGTGCGACGACGCCCTGATTCCCCGGGTGGCTCATTCGCGGCCCAGATCCCGGTGCAGCACCCGCACCGACAGTTGGGCTTCACCCTCCTGGGCCTTCAGCAGCCCCATCAACGCCTCGGCGATCGCGACGCTGCGATGCTTGCCGCCGGTGCAGCCAATGGCGACGGTCATATAGCGCTTGCCCTCCCGGCGGTAGCCGTCGACGACCAGAGATAGCAAACGATGGTAGGTGTCGAGAAACTCCGCCGCGCCGGGTTGGCTCAGAACATATTCGCGCACGGCGGGGTCCTGCCCGGTGAGCGGGCGCAGCTCGTCCACCCAGTGCGGGTTCGGCAGGAATCGCACGTCCATCACGATGTCGGCGTCCATCGGCAGGCCGTACTTGAAGCCGAACGATTCGACGGTGACGCTGGTGGTCGTGCTGGCATCACTGCCGAACGCGCGCTCGATGCTCTCCCGCAGGCCGCGCACCGACAGTGTCGACGTGTCGATGATCAGATCGGCGGTCGCGCGAACCGACGCCAACATCCGCCGCTCGGCGGCGATGCCTTCGGCCAAGGTCTGATCACCCTGCAGTGGATGGCTGCGGCGATTCTGCTCGTAGCGGCGCACCAGCATGTCGTCGGAAGCTTCCATGAAGACCACGCGTGGGGTGATGTTGCGGGTGGCCAGCTCGTTGCGCACCGAGTCCAGATCGCCGGTGAATCCGCGGGATCGAACGTCCATCACCACCGCCAGCTGAGTGATGCGCGAGCCGGCCGCCAGTCCGAAATCCACCATCCGGGTGATCAGCTGGGGCGGCAGGTTGTCGGCCACATACCAGCCGAGGTCCTCGAGCACCTTGGCAGCGGTACCCCGCCCGGCCCCCGATAATCCGGTCACCAGTACGACGTCGATACCGGCAGTGGGGTCCGTCGGGCGGCCCTCGGTGAACTCACCCTGGCCCGTCATTCGGCGACTCCGGACTTCTCAGGTCGCAGCGCCTCCAGGACGGCGGTGGCAGTAGCGACACCGATACCGGGAACCGCGGTGATCTGGTCGACGGTGGCCTCCTTGAGGCGGGCTATCGATCCGAAATGGGTTACCAGCGCCGTACGACGATGTTCTCCCAATCCTGGCACCGAATCCAGCACGGATGCAGTCATTCGCTTGGATCGCTTGCTGCGATGGTAAGTGATGGCGAACCGATGCGCCTCGTCACGGATCCGTTGCAGCAGGTAAAGACCCTCGCTGTTGCGCGGCATGATGATGGGATCGGGTTCGGACGGGACCCACACTTCTTCCAGCCGCTTGGCCAAGCCGATCACCGCGACATCGGTGATTCCGAGTTCGTCGAGCACCGCGCTGGCAGCGTTGACTTGCGGCGCGCCGCCGTCGACGACATACAGGTTCGGTGGATAGGCGAACCGCCGCGTTTTCCCCTCCGGCGAAAGCATATTCGGATCGCTCTGGTCGCTCAGGTGCCGAAGGAACCGGCGGCGGGTCACCTCGGCGATCGACGCGACGTCGTCGGAGCGGCCCGCTCCGGCGGCTTCCCGGATCCCGAAGTGACGGTAGTCCGACTTGCGCGGCAGGCCATCCTCGAACACCACCAACGAGCCCACTACGTCGGTGCCCTGGACGTGGCTGACGTCGACGCACTCGATGCGCAGCGGCGCCTCGGACAGCCCCAGGGCTTCCTGAATATTCTGCAGCGCAGCCGATCTGGCGTTGAAGTCGCCGGCCCGCCTCAGCTTGTGTTGCTGCAGCGCATCTTTCGCGTTGCGCGCAACCGTCTCGGCCAGCGCGCGTTTGTCGCCGCGGCGCGCCACCCGCAGCACGACCCGGGAGCCGCGCAAAGCTGACAACCAATCGGTCAACTGATCGGAGTTGGACGGCAGGCAGGGCACCAGCACCTCGCGGGGCACCGGGTTGGTGGATTCATCGGCGGCGCCGCCCAATTCGGCCTGCTCACCGTAAAACTGGGTCAGGAACTGCTCGACCAGCTGTTCCTCGCCCGAATCACCGGCCTCCGCGGACTTTTCGACAATCCAGCCCCGCTGGCCGCGGACCCGCCCGCCGCGGACGTGGAAAACCTGGACCGCC
Source organism: Mycobacterium sp. (assembly GCA_036500645.1). GTDB lineage: Bacteria > Actinomycetota > Actinomycetes > Mycobacteriales > Mycobacteriaceae > Mycobacterium. The sequence goes on from DASYBR010000189.1 coordinate 16,712, forward strand.
GCTTCCAGCTCGTCGTCGGCGAACGCGACCACGTCGGCGTCGGTGCCGTCGCCCAACACCACGGCCTGCTTCTCCATCGCGCGCTTGAGCGCGCCGAGGTCGTCGCGCAGCCGCGCGGCCCGTTCGAAGTCGAGTTGCTCCGCCGCGGCGTTCATCTGATGCTCGAGCTCGCGGGCGAACCGATCGGTCTTGCCGGACAGGAAGTCGCAGAAGTCGTCGACGATCTGGCGATGCTGCTCCGCGCTGACTCGGCCGACACAGGGCGCCGAACACTTGTCGATGTAGCCGAGCAGGCAGGGACGGCCGATCTGGTTGTGCCGTTTGAACACTCCGGCCGAACAGGTGCGGGCGGGAAACACCCGGGTCAGCAGGTCCAGCGTCTCCCGGATGGCCCACGCGTGGGAGTAGGGCCCGAAGTACCGGACGCCCTTTCGGCGCGGTCCGCGATACACCATCAGCCGGGGGAACTCCTCGTTGAGGGTGACGGCCAGCACCGGATAGGTCTTGTCGTCGCGGTAACGGACGTTGAACCGCGGATCGAACTCCTTGATCCAGTTGTACTCGAGCTGCAACGCCTCGACTTCGGTGTTGACCACTGTCCACTCGACCTTGGCCGCCGTGGTCACCATCTGCCGGGTTCGCGGGTGCAGACTCGCGATGTCGGCGAAGTAGGACGTCAGGCGGCTTCGCAGGCTCTTGGCCTTGCCGACGTAGATGACTCGTCCGTGCGCGTCCCGGAATCGGTAGACGCCGGGCTCGACCGGGATGGACCCGGGCGCGGGGCGATACGTGGCGGGATCTGGCACGCATCCAGGCTAGTAGTCGCTGCCCACTTGGTTTGGACGGCTCCGGTCGCGGCTACCAACTTCTCAGTGGGCATTACAGTGGGTGTTATCCAATGGAGGGAATCCGCAAATGATCAAGCGCTCGTTGACGAGGCTGGCCGTCGCGGTCGGCGGTCTGGCGGTGGCATCGGCCGCTGGGTCCGGGGTCGCATCCGCTGACCCCGATTTCGGCCCGATGCTGAACACCACCTGCACCTATGACCAGGCGATGAGGGCGGTGCACGCGGAAAATCCGATGGCCGCCAGGTACCTGGACCAGTCGCCGCCGAACCAGCAGTTCTTGCAGCAGTACATGGTGTCTTCCCCGGACCAGCGCGCGAATCTGCTGCGCGCGATCCAGAACAACCCGGGCGCGCAGCAGGCGTTGCCGATTTTCCAGCAAATGATGGTCGACTGCAACAGGTACTGACCGAACCGGGCGTGCCGTCAGCGCCCTAGTGCGTTTGCAGGTCGGGCCGGTAACGCGCCAGCAGCGATCGCGCGGCGTCCATCGCGTCCACGGCGCGGCCCTTGTCGACCGCCTGAATGGCGAGCACCGGGATGTACTCGTCGTCGGGCAGATCGATCCGCGCCCATCGATGCCCCACCGGAAACGAGATGCCGACAACGTCTGACCAACTGATCAGCCTGTCGCCCAGAAGATTTCGTACCGAGATTCCGGCCGGCCCCAGCCGTAGTCGGGGCCGTGCGAACAACAGCACGACGCAGGCGATGACCACACCCAGAATGGCCATCGCCACCTGGTCGGCGGTCTGGAAGATCACGCCGCTGGACTTGACTTTGAGCAGTAGGCCCACCGCGACATGCACGGCGATGATGACGAACGCCGCCGCGTAGACGAACAACGGCGTGAGGTGGGGACGTAGTTCGACATCCCAGGCCTCGCGGCTCGGCGATGAACTCACGACCGAGCGCGCAGGTCACGCAGGGTCAGCGCGGTGGTCAGGGCCGCCAATGTGGCCTGGGCCCCCTTGTCCTCGGCCGATTCCGGAAGGCCGGCCCGGTCCAGGGCCTGCTCCTCGGTGTCGGTGGTCAGCACGCCGTTAGCCACCGGCGTGGAAGAGTCCAACGACACCCGCGTCAGGCCCTGCGTCACCGCATCGCACACGTAGTCGAAATGCGGTGTCTGGCCGCGAATCACGACGCCCAGAGCCACCACGGCATCATGGTTGCGGGCCAGTTCCTGCGTGATCACCGGGATCTCGATCGCCCCGATCGCCCGGACCACCGTCGGGTCGTCGATACCTGACTCCGAGGCCACCTTGCGGGCACCCGCCAGCAGCGCGTCGCAGATTTCGGTGTGCCAGGTACTTGCCACCAGGGCCAGCCGCAGACCGGACGCGTCGAGAGGCGGAACCTCCGGCACACCAGTGCCACCGCTCATCGGTGCCGCTCTGAACCGTCAACGGTCACAGTGCGCCCCCGAATTCGCCTGGCAGATGGATGGATTCGTGAAAGTCGTCCAGGCCGGCCAGGTCGTGGCCCATCTTGTCGCGCTTGGTCATCAGGTAGCGGATGTTGTCCGCGTTGGCGCGCACCGGAAGCGGCACCCGCTCGATGATGTGCAGGCCGTACCCGTCCAGTCCGACCCGCTTGGCCGGGTTGTTGGTCAGCAGGCGCATGGAACGCACGCCGAGGTCGACGAGGATCTGTGCGCCGATACCGTAATCCCTTGCGTCGGCGGGCAATCCGAGTTTGAGGTTGGCGTCCACGGTGTCCTCGCCGGCATCCTGCAGCTGATAGGCCTGCAGTTTGTGCATCAGCCCGATGCCGCGGCCCTCATGGCCGCGCATATAGAGCACTATGCCGCGCCCCTCCCGCGCGACCAGCGCCATCGCGGCGTCCAGCTGGGGTCCGCAATCGCAACGGCGGGAACCGAACACGTCACCGGTCAGGCACTCGGAGTGCACGCGAACCAACACGTCGTCCCCCTCGGCGTTCGGCCCGGGAATGTCGCCGCGAATCAGCGCGATGTGCTCGACGTCCTCGTAGATGCTGGCGTAGCCGATGGCGCGAAACTCGCCGTGACGAGTGGGGATTCGGGCTTCCGCGATGCGCGCGATGTGCTTTTCGTGCTTGCGGCGCCACTCGATCAGGTCGGCGATGGTGATCAGCGCAAGATCGTGCTCGTCGGCGAAGACCCGCAATTCATCGGTCTGGGCCATCGAGCCTTCGTCCTTCTGGCTGACGATCTCGCAGATGGCACCCGCGGGCTGCAGACCGGCCAGCCGGGCCAGATCGACGGCGGCCTCGGTGTGACCGGGACGACGCAACACGCCGCCGTCCTTGGCGCGCAGCGGGACGACGTGACCCGGGCGGGTGAACTCGTCGGCGGCGCTGGTGGGATCGGCCAGCAACCGCATCGTGGTAGCCCGGTCGGATGCCGAAATGCCGGTGCCCACCCCATTTTTGGCGTCGACCGTGACGGTGTAGGCCGTCCCGTGCTTGTCCTGGTTCACCGCGTACATCGGCAGCAGACCCAGCCGGTCGCAGATCGCGCCGTCCAGCGGCACGCACAGATATCCCGAGGTGTAGCGGACCATGAATGCCACCATCTCCGGCGTCGCCTTCTCGGCGGCGAAGATCAGGTCGCCCTCGTTCTCGCGTTCCTCGTCGTCGATGACGACCACGGCCTTGCCGGCCGCAATGTCGGCAACCGCCCGCTCGACGGAGTCCAACCTCGTCATCTTGCTACCTCGCCGTCCCCGCGCGCGGGCGGGAACACAGTCAGAACGGCTCACACGAGAAGCCCACGTGTTGCATTCAGTATGAACCACGGCGGCGCCGCGATTATTGCCACGGCGCGATCGACGGGCGGGCTCCGGCACCCGCCCGTCACACGTCCGGCGGTCCGCGTCGGGCGGCCACCCGCAGCCGACGTCGCGTTGGAGGCCGCCCGCAAACACTCCGGCGCCTCGGGCTCGCGGCGGCGAACCGCCCGATCAAAGCCCGATACGCGGGACAAACGTTAGCGCCGAGTGAGCGTCAGCTAAGAATATTCTTTGAAGTAGCAAACCTGAAGTGGTGTTTGGTCTGAGGTCGACAGGGGTAAAGCCCCCGCATGAATACCAACACGCAAACACGACCGTGGGTTCGCCTGTGCACCGGCGCGCTGACGGTCGGCGGCTTGGCCTTGTCCGCTCTCGGACTGGCGTCGGGCACCGCCGCGGCGGCGCCTGCTCCCGCACCCATGTATCACCACCACTGGTGCCCGGGCGAGCAGTGGGAACCCGGCTGGGGACCCAACCCGAACTGGAACAACTGCAACGACTGGGACGACAACTACGGCAACGGCCCGGTGGGTTATGGCGGGGCTCCGCCGTGGGCTCCCCCGCCTCCTGGGCCACCGCCTTGGGCGCCGTGGGCACAGGTCCAGTGGAACCCCCAGACGAATGGCTGGGGCTACTGGAACGGCCCGATCTGGATGCCGCTGTAACCCGGATCGGCAACGCGACAAAGATAGCTGTCAGACCCCTGTCGCTTGGGCCGCTATCGCTAGGCTGACCGCTGTCCCGCGTCGAGACATGTGAAATCCTCTCGTCGGTCCGGCGGTCTGCCGAAGCCGCGCGCCACCTAAACTAGCGGTCACTCGGCGCCGGCGACATCCACTATTGGGCAGCTGACGCTACGGAAAACGGTGCGATTCTGTCGCCCCTGTGGGTACGGTGCCTTCCTATGCGGGCGACGATAATCGCTGTTGTCGCCGCCACCGCGATCGTTGTCGCGGGTTGCGCGCGGCCAAGCCAGACGCTGGCCACGGTGACGTCCACAGTGCAACCGACGATCTGCATAAATGACATGGACGCGAACCGCGCGGCAGCAACTCTTTCCCCGGCCGAGGCCGAAGATGAAGTGCTCTGTTTGATCAACAAGCAACGTGCGAACCACGGTCTGAATGCGTTGAACGCGAACCCCATATTGGGCCAAGTCGCGGCCGCCCATGCAACCGCGTCGGTGACGCTGAAGTGGTGGCCGGCCAGCGGAGGCCACTCCGTTCACGTCAACCCTCAGACCGGGATGGACGCGGCAGCGAGGATCCGCGAGGCGGGGTACTGCCCGATGAACCGCGACAATGTTGCGCGCGGCGAGAACGTATACGCGGGGCAATACTGGGGCACACCGACTCCCGACATCATGGCCAAGACGACGTCTCCAGCGGCGGCGGTGAACGGGTGGATGAACAGCCCAGGGCACCGAGCCAACATCTTGAACCCCGCTTACCGCGAGTCCGGGATCGCGGTGCTCCGAGGCGTACCCATCAGCGGTGCGCCGGCCGGCCAGGACGGGTACGTCTTCGTCCAGTCCTTCGGCGGCTGCGAGCAACAAGACCTGCAACCACACAGTTGACAGTCGGTCTCGAAGTTGAGTGGCTCGGCGGCTCCGGACGGCGTACTTCCGGATCTATTTCTTACGTGTTGTTCTCGGTCGTGTCAGCGAAACCGCTGGCAGCAGGGATATTCGGAGAGAGTAGCCGCTCAACATATTTCGCGATCACGTCGACCTCGAGGTTGACCTGCGTTCCCACCGGAGCGCTTCCCAACGTCGTCAATTCCCGGGTCGTTGGAATCAGCGAGACCTCGAACCAGTCCCGCGGCCCGGCGCCGAGCCCGGAGACCGTCAACGAGATCCCGTCGACGGTGATCGATCCTTTTTCGACGACGTAACGGGCCACCGCGGTGGGGATCTCGATGCGCACCACTTCCCAGTTCTCCGACGGTTCCCGGGCGACCACCTGTCCGGTTCCGTCGACGTGCCCCTGCACGATGTGCCCGCCCAGGCGGCTGTTGACGGCCGCGGCGCGTTCCAGGTTCACCCGGCTGCCGACCTGTAATTCGCCCAGGTTCGACCGGTTCAGACTCTCGGCCATCACGTCGGCGGTGAATTGGCCGTCGGGCAGCAGCTCGGCGACGGTCAAACAGACGCCGTTGACGGCGATCGAATCGCCGTGACCGGCGTCGGCGGTCACGACGGGCCCGCGAATGGTCAGTCGCGCCGCGTCGACCAGCACATCGCGACGGGTGATCTCTCCGAGCTCCTCGACAATTCCGGTGAACATTCCACCAGGCTAATAGGCCGATCTCGCATCTGTGAGCTGGCCAAACAGCCGTGCCCTTCCGACATCGCGACCCGGCGTCCACCAAGCGGGTCAACGGCACCCTCTACGATGCAGAGTATGCAGACCCGCCACCGTTTATCGGCCGTCCTCGCATCCCTGACCCTCATCACCGCCTTGATCGCCGGCTGTTCGTCGGGCTCGAAGCAAAGCGGCGCACCGCTTCCCGACGCTACGACCCTGGTCAAGCAGTCGGCCGACGCCACCAAGGCCGTCAAGAGCGCCCACCTCGTGCTGAGCGTCCAAGGCAAGATCCCAGGGCTGCCCATCAAAACACTGACCGGTGACCTCACCACCGCACCGGCCACCGCCGCGTCGGGCAACGCCACGATCACGCTCGGCGGCTCCGACATCGACGCCAACTTCGTCGTCCTCGACGGCGACCTGTACGCCACCCTCACGCCGAACAAGTGGAGCGATTTCGGCAAGGCGTCCGACATCTACGACGTCTCGGTGCTGCTGAACCCGGACAGCGGGCTGGGCAACGCGCTGGCGAACTTCAGCGACGCCAAGGCCGAGGGCCGCGAAACCATCAACGGCCAGAACGTCATTCGCATCAGCGGAAACGTCTCGGCGGACGCGGTGAACAAGATTGCGCCGCAGTTCAACGCGACCCAGCGGGTGCCGAGCACGGTGTGGATCCAGGAGACCGGTGACCACCAGCTGGTCCAGGTCAACGTGCAGAAGAGTTCGGGCAACTCCGTCCAGATCACCCTGTCCAACTGGGGCGAGCAGGTTCAGGTCACCAAGCCCCCGGTGAGCAGCTCGTGAGTGCACAAACCGGACGCCGCGTCGCGATCAGCGCCGGCAGTCTCGCGGTACTGCTGGGCGCGCTGGACGCCTACGTCGTCGTCACGATCATGCGCGACATCATGAGCGACGTTCACATCCCGATCAACCAACTGCAGCGCATCACCTGGATCATCACGATGTATCTGCTGGGGTACATCGCCGCGATGCCGCTGCTGGGGCGGGCGTCCGACCGGTTCGGCCGCAAGCTGGTGCTGCAGGTCAGCCTGGCCCTGTTCATCGTCGGCTCGATCGTGACCGCGTTGGCCGGACACTGGGGCGATTTCCACATGCTGGTCGCCGGCCGCACCATCCAGGGAGTGGCCAGCGGTGCGCTGTTGCCGGTCACGCTCGCCCTGGGCGCGGACCTGTGGGCACAACGCAATCGCGCCGGTGTGCTGGGCGGCATCGGTGCCGCGCAGGAGCTCGGCAGCGTGCTCGGTCCGCTGTACGGGATCTTCATCGTGTTCTTGTTCCACGACTGGCGGTACGTGTTCTGGATCAACGTCCCGCTGACCTTGATCGCGATGGTGATGATTCAGTTCAGCCTGCCGTCGCACCAAAAGGTGGAGGACCCCGAGAAGGTCGACCTGGTCGGTGGAGTCCTGCTCGCCGTCGCACTGGGTCTCGCCGTGATCGGTCTCTACAACCCCCAACCCGACGGCAAGCAGATCCTGCCGAGCTACGGCCTGCCGCTGGTGATTGGCGCGATCGTGGTCGCGGTGCTTTTCCTGCTGTGGGAACGCTTTTCACGCACCCGGCTGATCGAACCGGCCGGCGTGCACTTCCGCCCCTTCCTCGCCGCACTGGGCGCATCGCTGGCCGCGGGTGCCGCGCTGATGGTGACCCTGGTCGACGTGGAGTTGTTCGGGCAGGGCGTGCTGCAGATGAGCCAGACGCAGGCCGCCGGGCTACTGCTCTGGTTCCTGATCGCGCTGCCGATCGGGGCGGTGCTGGGCGGCTGGATCGCCACCCGGGTCGGCGACCGCGTGATGGCCTTCATCGGGCTGCTGATCGCGGCCTACGGCTACTGGCTGATTCACTACTGGCGCCAAGACGTGTTGGACCAGCGGCATGACATTTTCGGCGTGTTCAACGTGCCCGTGCTGCACGCCGACCTGCTGGTGGCCGGCCTGGGTCTCGGTTTGGTGATCGGGCCCCTGACCTCTGCCGCGCTTCGGGTCGTTCCGTCGGCCCAGCACGGCATCGCCTCGGCGGCCGTCGTAGTGGCCCGGATGACGGGCATGCTGATCGGCGTGGCCGCGCTCAGCGCGTGGGGCCTGTACCGGTTCAACCAGATCGTTGCGGGATTGAATGCCGCGATCCCCCCCAACGCCTCCCTGCTCGAGCGCGTCGCCGCCCAAGCGACGATGTATCTCAAAGCCTTCGCGATGATGTACGGCGACATATTCCTTGCCACCGTCGGCATCTGCGTAGTGGGTGCGCTGCTGGGTCTGTTGATCGGTGGCCGCAAGGAACACGCCGAGGAACCGGAGACCGCGCAGCCGCAGACCGTCGCGCTCGGTGAGAGCGCCAGGTGAGCCGCTAGCCGCTGCGCGGCACCAGGCTGAGCACCAAATCCGGCCCCACCCGGTCGATTTGGTCGAACTGCCAGCGCAACGCCCGCGCAATGGTCGGCACCCCCACGTCGTCGACGGCGGTGCCGGGCCCACCCAGCAGCATCGGCGCGACGTAGACCAGTATCCGGTTGACCGCTCCGGCCCGCAGGAAGGCACCGGCGAGCGTGGGGCCACCCTCCAGCAGGATGTCGGTGCGGTCCGAGACCGCCCTGATCACCTCCATGGGGTCGTGCGTGCGAATCACCATGGTCCGCGAGTCGTCGTTGAGAACCCTTGCCTCCGAATGGATTTCGCGCATTCCTACCACCACGCGCAGCGGTTGCCGTTCGGCCAGCGAGCCGTCGGGCAACCGGGCGGTCAACGCCGGATCGTCGGCCAGCACGGTGCCGGTGCCGACGACGATCGCGTCGGCGGCCGCGCGGCGGCGATGCAGGTCCAGCCGCGAGGCCTCGCTGGAAATCCATTGGCTGGTGCCATCGGCGGCCGCGCTGCGGCCATCGATGCTGCTGGCGTATTTCCACGTCACGTGCGGCCGCCCGGTCCGCTGCTTGTGCAGCCACTCCCGCAGCGGCCCCCCGGCCACTTCATCGGCCAGGACGCCGGACTCCACCCGCACACCCTCCGCCGTCAACCGGTGCGCACCGCCGGCGGCCTCCGGGTTCGGGTCGGCGACGCCATAGACCACGGTTGCGACCTTCGCGTCCAGCAAGGCATTCACGCACGGCGGGGTTTTGCCATAGTGATTGCACGGTTCGAGCGTGACCACCGCCGTCCCGCCGATAGCCAAATCGCCGGCCCGCCGCAGCGCCAACACCTCGGCGTGGTCGCTCCCCGCGGGTTCGGTGCCGCCGACCCCGACGACCTCGCCGCCGGCGTCCAGGATGACCGCTCCGACAGGAGGATTCGGATACGTGGTCCCCTTGACGTGGTTGGACTGTTCGATGGCCAACCGCATCGCGGCGTCAATGCCGGGGGCCGAGGTCATTGACGCAGGTGCGGCGACGCGGCGACGGCCTGCTGCCGCAACGCTTCCACCGCGGCCTGGCGGTCCTGCGCGCCGTAGACGGCCGAGCCGGCGACAAAGCAGTCGACGCCGGCCTCGGCGGCCTGCTCGATGGTGTCGCCGTTGATGCCGCCGTCGATCTCGACGAGGATCGTCAGCTCCCCCGCGTCGATGAGCTTGCGCGCGGCGCGGACCTTGCTCAGCACTTCCGGGATGAAACTCTGGCCGCCGAAGCCGGGCTCGACCGACATGATGAGCAGCGTGTCGAAGTGCGACAGGATTTCCAGATACGGCTCCAGCGGAGTTCCCGGCTTCACGCTGATGCCCGCTTTGGCCCCGGCGGCGCGAATATCGCGTCCCACCCCGATCGGGTTGTCAGTGGCCTCGGCGTGGAATGTGACGTTGTAGGCGCCCGCCTCGGCATACCCGGGCGCCCAGCGGTCCGGATTGTCGATCATCAAGTGGCAATCCATCGGGATGCTCGTGACGGCCAACAGGCTCTCGACCACCGGCAGGCCGATGGTCAGGTTGGGCACGAAGTGGTTGTCCATCACATCGACGTGCAACCAATCGGCGCCGACCACCGCCGCCGCCTCATCGGCCAGTCGCGCGAAATCAGCGGACAGAATCGACGGCGCGATGAGCGGCCTACCGGTGTTGTCAGGCATGTGCGCCACACTACTGAGCCTGGCGGTCCGGTTCACATTCGGCGCGGGGACGCTACCCCGCTTCGCGGCGCAGCGCCGCCGCGAACATGGCGTCGGTGCCGTGCCGGTGCGGCCACAGCTGGACATAGGGCCCATCCCGGAGTCCGTCCACCGCCTCGAACAGCGGCCGCGCATCCAGCGCCTGAACCGGGTGCCGGCGCAGCGCGTCGGCGACTACCCCGACGGTCTCGGCGAGGTGCGGCGAACACGTGGCGTACAGCACCACACCGCCAGGCCGGGTCAGCGCTATCGCCGCGGCCAACAGCTCGCGCTGCAGCTTGGCCAGCGCCGGCACGTCGGCGGCCTGCCGCCGCCACCGGGCCTCCGGCCGGCGACGCAATGCGCCGAGCCCGGTGCAGGGCGCGTCGACGAGCACCCGGTCGAAGGTCGGCTCGAGGTCGGAGTGCCGCCCGTCAATCCGCAGCACGTCCACGGGCAGCCCGCGGGTGTTCGCGACAACCAGGTCCGCGCGAGCGGGTGTGGGTTCGACCGCTGTGACGCGAGCCCCGGCCTGCACGCCCAGAGCGGCCAGCAGCGCGGTCTTGCCGCCCGGCCCGGCGCACAGGTCCAGCCACCGACCGGTGTCACCGTCCACCGGCGCCAGCGCGAGCGCCCGGGCCACCAGCTGGCTGCCCTCGTCCTGGACCAGTGCCCGACCGTCGCGCACCGGCTCCAGCCGCCCTGGGTCTCCGCCCGGCAGGTACACCGCGTACGGCGAATACTTCCCGACGGTGCCCTGCACCGAGTCGGCCAGCTCGGCGGCCGCCAACACCCCCGGGCGGGCCGCCAGGTGCACCCGGGGCCGCTCGTCGTCGCTGGCCAGCACCGCGTCGAGTTCTGCCGCGTCCGCGCCGAGCGCGTCGGCGAAGGCCTGCGCGATCCAGCGCGGGTGTGCGTGCACGAACGCGGCGTGCCCGACGGGGTCGCGCGACGGATCCGGCGCCAGCTCGTCGACCCACGACTTCTCGTCCCGGCCGGAGATGGTTCGCAGCACGGCGTTCACGAAACCGGCTCGTGCGGAATCGAATTCGATACCCGCCTGCTCGACGGTGGTGGATACCGCGGCGTGCGCCTCGACCCGGGTGCGCAACAACTGGTACGCGCCGAGCCGCAGCAGGTCGAGCAGTACCGGGTCGATGGCATCCGGCGAGCGCCTGGCGGCCGCACCGATGACGGCGTCGAGCAGGCCCCGGCTGCGGCAGGTGCCATAGGTCAGCTCGGTGGCGAACGCGGCGTCGCGGCCGCTGATCCCGCGTTCGCGCAACACCGCCGGCAAGGCCAGGTTGGCGTACGCGTCACGCTCGCTGACCGAGCGAAGCACGTCGAACGCGGCGGCACGGGCCGGGTCCAGCGGCCGGCGCTTCCTGCGCGGATTGGTGCTCATGTCGCCCGCGCCTCGGACTCGAGTCGCGCGCCGCGCGCCCAGTCGACCGCGTTCATGAGTTTCTTTCCGGGCGGCTGAAGTTGGCCCAGCCGCACCGGCTCCGAACCGGTGCCGATCCACACGCTTTTGCGGTCCACGCGAATACCGCCGGGCGGCAACGGTTCTGGAGCATCGCCGAGTTCTACCGGCCCGAGTTTGATTCGCAGATCACCGATCAGCGTCCAGGCGCCCGGATTGGGCGTGACGGCGCGGATGCGCCGCTCGACGACGAGGGCGGGCAGGTCCCAGCGCACCCGGGCCTGCTCGACGGTGATTTTCGGCGCAACGCTGACCCCGTCGGCGGGTTGCGGTTGCGGCGCCAGCCTGTCTTCGGCGATGCCGTCCAGCGTCGTCGACAGCAGGGCTGCGCCCGAAAGTGCAAGTCGCTCAAGGAGTTCACCCGCGGTATCGGTCGCCCGGATCGTCTCGGTGACCACGCCGTAGATCGGGCCCGAGTCCAGGCTCGGCTCGATCTGGAACGTCGTGGCCCCGGTGATGGTGTCCCCCGCGGCGATCGCGGCCTGCACCGGCGCCGCCCCGCGCCACGCGGGCAGCAGCGAGAAGTGCAGGTTGATCCATCCGCGCGGGGGCACCGCGAGCAGGGCGTCGCGCAGCAGCGCGCCATAGGCCACCACCGCGCAACAGTCCGGCGCCAACTCTAAGAGCTCGGCGACGAACTCCGGCGAATTAGGCCGCTGCGGGCGCAGCACCGGAATGCCGCGGTCAAGCGCTTCGCGGGCCACCGGTGACGGCTCCGGCTTGCGGTGCCGGCCGGCGGCGGCGTCGGGCCGGGTGAGCACGGCGACCACCTCATGACGCGGCGAGTCGATGAGGTGCCGCAGCGCGGGCAGGGCGGGTTCCGGGGTGCCGGCGAAGACGAGGCGCACCGGCACAGTCTAAGAAGCCTGAGATCCAGGCAGGAGTTGCCCAAAAATCTCCTTAGATTGCGTCCACATACTATTTCTTATGCATATTGTTGCTTGCAGTTATGTTCGCCCGGCGACAACGACGTCGAGTAGGCAATCCACAAACGCAAGGAGATCAGATGACTCTCGACACCGGTATCAGCGACGCCACGGTGGGTGCCACGCACCGCGCGGTGTGGGCGCTGGGCGATTACGCCCTGATGGCCGAGGAAGTGATGGCCCCACTCGGGCCCGTCCTGGTCAGGGCCACCGGTATCGGGCGCGGAAAGCGGGTACTCGACGTCGCCGCCGGTTCGGGCAACATCTCGCTTCCGGCTGCCGCCACGGGCGCCGACGTCGTCTCCAGTGACCTCACACCGGAGCTGTTGGCGCGGTCGTCGGCCAGGGCCGCGGCTGAGGGCTTGACCATCGACTACCGGGAAGCCAATGCGCACGCCCTACCATTCGGCGATGACGAGTTCGATGTCGTCGTGTCAGCGATCGGCGTGCAGTTCGCGCCGGACCAGCAACGCGCCGCCGACGAGCTGGTCCGGGTCTGCCGGCCGGGCGGCACGATCGGCGTGATCAGCTGGACCCCGGAGGGCTTTTTCGGCCGGATGCTCGCCACCATCAGGCCGTACCGGCCCAGTTTGTCCCATCCTGTACCGCCGGCCGCGCTGTGGGGACGGGAAGGCTACGTCAGCGGGCTGTTCGGCGACCGGGTCGGCCATATCACCACGGGTCGTGGTCTGTTGCATGTGATCCGGTTCGACGACGCCGACGCCGTGCACCACTACTTCAAAAACCATTACGGACCGACGATCGAGGCGTACGCGAACATCGGCCACAATCAGGTGCTCTCCGATGAGCTCGACGCTCAGCTCATCGAGCTCGCGCAGCAATATCTGACCAACGGCACCATGCACTGGGAGTATTTGCTGCTTACCGCCGAAAAGCACGCGGCGCTTTGAGTCGGGCCCCAGTCGACTACCCGACGCCTACAAATCGATGTCGGCGTCCAGGTGAACGTCGGGCTCCCCCCCGGCAGCGGTGAACGCCGTCAGGGCGCGCACCAGCCCTTGACGCTCCGGTGGCGGCATCTTCTCCACGATGTTGGAGATTTCGGTGCGTCGGTGCGTGGTGACCTGGCGAACGACGTCGCGGCCACGTTTGGTCAGCGCGGCGAGCAGTTCGCGCCGAGAGGTCGGGTGCGGCAGGCGGTCGATCAGACCGGCAGCGACGAGCCGGTCCACCATGCGCCCGGTGGCCGACGGTTGCACACCGAGCAGACCTGCCAGCGTGGCCAGATTGACCGGACCCCGATTGGACAGGATCACCAGCGTGCGGAACTGCGGGATGGTGATCGTCTCGTCGACCTCACCGATGGAGCGAGCCGAAATGGCCATCAGCAGGCGGGAAGCCGTCAACAAGGCATCGGTGATGACATCCAGCGACTCGTCGACGGTCGTATGGTCTACTACTGCCATCGCGCCCCTCCTCTGGAGCTTCCGCGGGCCAGCCGGCCGCTAGGAATTAGAAAGTGTAGCAACCTTCCAATGTCGTAGTCAGTAAATGTTACCTACGCATAATATCGCCTATGGTTACTATCGGCACCGGTCAGCCTATGTGCAGCGGGTCTAGCTGCACCCGAACCGGCTCATGGGTCTGCCGGGCGCTGAGCACGCTGACGCCACGACGCAGCGCCGCGGCCAGCGCCAGCCCCTGCTCACGACGGACGCGAACCAACATCCGCACCACCGGCGCGCCCGCAGGGGTCCCCGCCGGGCGGCGCACGCCCGCTGGCAAATCCACCGGGCCGAGCACGTCGGCCCCGTCGGGCAGTCGGGCCTCGTCGAGTAGCGCGCCGACGGCAGCGGCCGCTCCATCCAGCGCGGCCATGTGCACGCAGGGTGGCAGGCCGACCTCGGCCCGCTCCGTCAGTTCCGCCTCGGCCTGCCCGACCGGATCCCAGCGGATCAGCGATTGCACTGTGGGAATTGATGATTCGGCCACGACCAGCACCACGCCGCCGTCGCCGCGGGCGCGCACCAGGGCGGCGGCGCTCATCCAGCGCCACAGCGCGTCCTCGGCGGCACGAAGATCCTGCCGGCCCAGCAGGGCCCAGGTGTCCAGCAGCAGCGCCGCCCCGTAACCGCCGGCCGCGTTGGGTTCGGCTCCCGGGGTCGCGACCACGAGCGCCGGACTCGCGGCGACCTCGGACACCACGCCGTCGCCCGACGAGGTGATCACCGCGGTTCCCGGGAACGCACGTCCGAGCTCTTCGGCGGTGCGGCGGGCCCCGACGACCACGGCGCGCACCGCATCCGAGCCGCAGCGCGCGCACCGTCGTGTCGGGTCAACCCGTCCGCACCAGCGGCAGACGGCGGCCGGCCCATCCCGCTCCGGCAGCGACTCGACTAGTGAGAGGGGCCCCGTGCAGTGTCGGCAGCGGGCGATGGTGCGGCAGCGCGCGCAGGCCAGCGAGGGGACGTATCCGCGCCGCGGCACCTGTACCAGCACCGGCGCCCCGGCCTGCAGCGACGATCGGGCGGCGCGCAACGCGATGGACGGAATGCGCGCAGTGCGAGCCGCCGGGTCCCGTTCGTCGGCGTAACCGGTGTCGTCGAGGGCGATCACCCGCGGCGTCCGGGCGCGCACCACGGGTCGCACCGCCACGATGTCTTGCGCCCATCCGCTGCGCACCAGCGCATGGGCCTCGGCAGTCCGGGCGTAGCCGCCGATCAGCGCCGCGCAGCGGGCCTGATGTGCGCGCAGCATCGCCACCTCCCGGGCATGTGGATACGGCGCCCGCGGCTCGGCCAGGCTGTCGTCGGCGTCGGCCCACACCATGACCAGACCCAAGTCGGACAGCGGCGCGAAGACCGCGCTGCGGGTGCCGATCACAAGGCGCGCGCTGCCCCGCAGCGCCGCGAGCCAGCGCCGGTAGCGCGCGGCCGGCCCGAGGCCCGCCGACAGCGCCACGACGCCGCCCTCGTCGATGCGGGCGGTCGCGGCCAGCGACAACTCGTCCAGGTCCCGCTGATCGGGCACGATCGCCAGCACCGATCGTCCGGCCAGCACCGTTTGCGCGGCGGCCTCGGCGAACCGGTCCGCCCACGAGGCGCCCGGGAGCGCCTGCCAGACCGCCCGGGCGGCACGGGATTCTTCCAGGGCCCCCAAGAACTGTGCGCCCCGGCCGTATACCTCCCAGCCCGACGGGTCGACGGGCGCCGTAACCAACGAGCCCGGTGCCACGCGGTCGCCCGGGGGCTCCCGCTCCACCCTGGCGTGCCGGGCCGGCACGGCCAGCCGCAACACGTCCGGGCGGGTCCCTGCGTAATGCGCCGCCACCGCGTCCACCAATCGCCGGATCTCCGCGGTGAGCACGGGTTCGGGCGACACGACGCGATCCAGCCAGCCCAACTTGCCGCCGTGGTCGGTGTCGTTACGGCGTTCCAGCACGAACCCGTCGACCAGCCGGCCGTGGAACCGCACCCGCACCCGCACGCCGGGCTGAGCATCGTCGGACAGTTCGGCCGGTACCAAATAGTCGAACTCGCGATCCAGGTGCGGCACCGACAGCATCGGCAGCACCCGGGCGATCGGTTCCACCTCGACGGGCGTGCGCGCGGTCACGCCGTACCCGGATCGCGAAATACGTTGCTAGTCAAACTGTCCACACCGTAGCGGCGGCCACCGACAATCAGCTTCCGAGGGCAGGCTCGCCGGCGTCGAGGATCTCCGATCGGCCGAAGAAGAACCCCGCCGTGATCAGGATCTGGGCCGCGGCATACGACCACCAGATCGGCACCGCCAGCGCCTCGTTGCCCAGCACGAAGCGGCCGATGGCGATCATCGAGTCCGACACCGCGAAACACACCGCCCCCACCGCCGTCCAGATCGTCGGCAGTTGCGCCAGCAGGGCCGTGCACACCATCACGGTCAGCACCGCGATGTAAACCGTCACCGGAACCGTCAGCTCGCCCAGGCGGGACCAGAACCATGCCAGCATCGCGATAGACGCCACACACATCAAAACCACCGCCGCGATGCGGGGTTTCGACGGCCAGACCCTCGCCCCCTTTGCTCCGCGAGGAACCAGCGGAAGCAGCGCGCCCACAAAACACAAGTGCGCCAACAGAAATGACGCCAGCCCCACCACGAAGGACTGCGTCCACCATGGGATCGCCAGGGACCAGTCGCCAAGGGCCGACAGCAGCAGCGCCGGCATCAGCCACCGCCGCTCGCGAACGATGGCGTGCGCGGCCGCGGCGAGCGTCAGCAGCAAAGCCATCGATGCCTTGAACACCGGCTGCAACGCCCAGTGCCCGGTCAACTCGGTCCCCGGCGGCGAGCGCAGCGCCAGCACGGTCAGGTACACGCCGTAGCCCAGAGCCGCCCAGCCGGCCACCACCCAGGCGCCGGCCACCAGACGAGGTGCGTACGGTACCTCCATGCCCCGCTTGGACGACGCAGCCGACGAGAAACCCGGGATCGACCCCATCCTGCTGAAGGTACTGGATGCGGTTCCCTTCCGACTATCGACCGACGACGGCGTCGACGCGGCCCGTCAGCGGTTACGCGACCTGCCGCGCCGGCCGCTGCATCCCGAGTTGCGGGTCGAAGACCGCACCATCGATGGCCCGGCGGGGCCGATCAACGTTCGGATCTATTGGCCGCCAAGCGTTCCCGACGACGGCTCCGGTCCACCAGTGGTGTTGTTCTTCCACGGCGGCGGGTTCGTCGTCGGCGACCTCGACACCCACGACGGCACCGCCCGCCAGCATTGCGTCGGCGCCGACGCTGTCGTGGTGTCCGTCGAGTACCGATTGGCACCCGAACACCCCTACCCTGCCGCCGTCGACGACGCCTGGGCCGCTCTTGCATGGGTCGCCGCGAACGGATCCGAGTTGGGCGCCGACACCGGGCGCATCGCCGTCGCCGGCGACTCGGCCGGCGGCAACATCTCCGCCGTGATCGCACAACGAACCCGCGACGACGCCGGACCGCCGATCGCGTTCCAGCTGTTGTGGTATCCGGCCACACTGTGGGACGCGTCGCTGCCGTCCTTCTCCGAGAATGCGGACGCGCCGATCCTCAGCGACAAATCCGTCTCGGCGTTCTCGCGTTGGTACGCAGGCGATGTCGACCTGAACAACCCGCCCCCCGGCATGGCGCCGGGGCGCGCGAAAGACCTCACCCGCCTGGCGCCGGCCTACGTCGCCGTCGCCGGCCACGACCCGCTGCGCGACGACGGGATCCGGTATGGCGAACTGCTGGCCGGCGCCGGCGTCCCCACCGAGGTGCACAACGCGGAGACGCTGGTGCACGGGTACCTCGGTTACGCCGGTGTGGTGCCCGCGGCCACCACCGCGATGGATCGCGGGCTGGCCGCGCTGCGAAATGCCCTGTGGCCCTGAACCCGCAGCGTACGGTGAAACGATGACCGAGCCGACCATAGCCCGACCAGGCATCGATCCGACGCTCAAGTCGTTGCTCGACGCGTTTCCGATGACCTTCAGCGCGGCGGACGGGGTGGAGGTCGCACGGTCGCGGCTGCGGCTGCTCAAAGTGCCGCCCGAAGTGCTCCCGGACCTGCGGGTCGAGAACCGGACGGTCGGGCACGGCGACGTGACCGGCATCGGAGTCCGCATCTACTGGCCGCCCGACACCAACCAGCCCCTGCCCGTCGTCGTCTTCTACCACGGCGGTGGATTCTGTCTCGGCGACCTCGACACCCACGACCCCGTCGCCCGCGCGCACGCCGTCGGCGCCGGGGCCATCGTGGTGTCCGTCCAATACCGGCTGGCGCCGGAAGATCCCTTCCCGGCCGGGGTCAACGACTGCTTTGCGGCTTTGCAGTGGGCCGCCGAGAACGCCGCCGAGCTGGGCGGTGACCCGAGCCGGATCGCCGTCGCCGGTGACTCGGCCGGCGGCAACCTCGCCGCCGTCACGGCGCTGCTGGCCCGCGATAACGGCGGTCCGGCGCTACGTTTCCAGCTGCTCTGGTACCCGACGGTCACCGCTGATCTGTCGCTGCCGTCACACACCGAGAACGCCACCGCGCCGATCCTGGACCGCGACGTCATCGACGCCTTCCTGTCCTGGTACCTGCCTGACCTCGACATCACCGACCCGAAGTCGTTGCCGACCACGCTGGCGCCTGCGAACGCCGACCTGTCCGGACTGCCGCCCGCCTATATCGGTACGGCGGAACACGATCCGCTGCGCGACGACGGGGCCTGCTACGCCAAGCTGCTCAGCGCCGCGGGCGTGCAGGCCGAGCTGAGCAACGAGCCCACACTGGTGCACGGCTACGTCAGCTTCGCCTCGGTGATACCAGCCGCCGCAAAGGCCGCCGACCGCGGGCTGGCCGCACTGCGAAAAGCGCTGCACAGCTAGGTATTCCGATGAGCCCGCACACAGCGCAGACCCCCGACTACGACACCCTGATCGTCGGCGCCGGATTCTCCGGGATCGGCGCCGCCATCAAACTCGACCAGGCCGGGCTGCCGGACTATCTCGTCGTCGAGGCCGGCGACGGGGTCGGCGGGACGTGGTACTGGAACACCTATCCCGGTATCGCCGTGGATATTCCGTCGTTCTCCTACCAGTTCTCCTTCGAGCAGAGTCCGGACTGGTCGCGGACCTACGCGCCGGGCCGCGAACTCAAGGCGTACGCCGAACACTGCGTCGACAAGTACGGCATCAAATCGCGAATCCGGTTCAACACCAAGGTGCAATCCGCCGAGTTCGACGAGGATCAGGCGCTGTGGCGGGTGCAGACCGACCCCGGCGGTGAGGTCACCGCGCGATTCCTGATCAGCGCCAGCGGTGTTCTCACGGTGCCCAACTCGCCCGACATCGACGGCGTCGACACCTTTGGCGGCATCACCATGCACACCGCACGCTGGGACCACAGCCAGGACCTGACCGGCAAGCGCGTCGCCGTCATCGGAACCGGCGCCTCGGCCGTGCAAGTCATTCCCGAGATCGCGCCAATCGTCTCCCAGCTCACCGTGTTTCAGCGCACGCCGATCTGGTGCTTCCCCAAGTTCGACGTCGAACTGCCCACCGCGGCCCGCTTGGCGATGCGGATCCCCGGCGGGAAGATCGCGCAACGGCTACTCAGCCAGGCCTTCGTCGAGGTGACCTTCCCGATCTCGGCGCAGTACTTCACGGTGTTTCCGCTGGCCAAGCGGATGGCGGCGGCGGGTCGCAGCTATCTGCGGCAACAGGTCGACGACCCGCAGGTGCGTGCGAAACTCACGCCGCAATACGCGGTGGGCTGCAAGCGGCCCGGTTTTCACAACGGCTACCTGGCCACCTACAACCGCGACAACGTGCGACTGGTCACCGAGCCGATCGACAAGGTCACACCCGCGGCCGTCGCCACCACGGACGGCGAGAACCACGAAATCGACGTGCTGTTGCTGGCGACCGGCTTCAAGGTGATGGACACCGACAACGTGCCGACGTTCGCGGTCACCGGAAGCGGCGGTAAGTCGCTGAGCCGGTTCTGGGATGAGCACCGGCTGCAGGCCTACGAGGGCGTCTCGGTTCCCGGTTTCCCGAACATGTTCACCGTGTTCGGCCCGTACGGCTATGTCGGCTCCTCGTACTTCGCGCTCATCGAGACGCAGACCCACCACATCGTCCGGTGCCTGAAACACGCTCGCAGCAACGGCGCAACCCGCGTGGAAGTCACCGAGGAAGCCAACGACCGGTACTTCGCCGAGATGATGCGCAAGCGCCACCGCCAGATCTTCTGGCAGGACAGCTGCCGGCTTGCCAACAGCTACTACTTCGACAAGAACGGCGACGTGCCGCTGCGCCCCACCACCACCGTGGAGGCCTACTGGCGCAGTCGGCGGTTCGATCTGTCCGACTACCGATTCGGCCCCTAGCGCTACGCTGCACGGGTGGCCAAGGAGTTTTCCCGTCTCGACGAGTCGCTGCGCGACTTCATCACCGAACAAGCCGTGTTCTTCGTCGCCACGGCACCCACCGAGGGTGGCCGAATCAACCTCTCCCCCAAGGGATATCGCGACACATTCGCGGTATTGGACGATCACACAGTCGGGTATCTGGATCTATTCGGCAGCGGCGCGGAAACGATCGCCCACCTGCGCGACAACGGCCGGATCACGATCATGTTCTGCTCGTTCACCCGCAACTCACGGATTCTGCGGCTGTTCGGCACCGGGCGGGTGATCCGACCGGATGACGCCGAATTCAGCGGTCTGCTCACGCATTTCGCCGATCAGTACGCGGGCGTGCGCACCATCATCGTTGTCGCCGTCGAACGGATCGCGGACGCCTGCGGATTCGCGGTGCCCTACTACGAACTCGTGGACGAACGACCGGTGCTCGATGCGCACCACACCAAGGCCAGCGACGACAAGTTCGCGCGTCTGGTCGAGCGCAACCGGCACAGCATCGATGGGCTGCCCGCGCTAGAGCCCGACCACCCGCTGCCTAGACGGCCCGCTTGAGGTCGTCGACCATGTTGAGCTGCTCCCACGGCAGCTCGATGTCGGTGCGGCCGAAGTGCCCGTAGGCGGCGGTCTGCGCGTAGATGGGGCGCAGCAGGTCCAGGTCGCGGATGATGGCGCCGGGCCGCAGGTCGAACACCTCGGGCACGATCTTCTCGATCTTGACCGGGTCGACCGTCGCGGTGCCGAAGGTCTCGATGAACAGGCCGACCGGGGCGGCCTTGCCGATTGCGTAGGCCACCTGCACCTCGACCCGCTCGGCCAGCCCGGCGGCGACGATGTTCTTGGCCACCCAGCGCATCGCGTACGCCGCCGACCGGTCCACCTTGGACGGGTCCTTGCCGGAGAAGGCGCCGCCGCCGTGGCGGGCCCAGCCGCCGTAGGTGTCGACGATGATCTTGCGGCCGGTCAACCCGGCGTCGCCCATCGGCCCGCCCAGCACGAACTTGCCGGTCGGATTGACCAGCACCCGCGTCGACGAGGAGTCCAGCGTGTCGTGGGCGAGTTCCTCGAGCACGGTCTTGAGCACGTGCTTGCGGATGTCGGGGTCCAGCGTCTTCTCTAAGTCGATGCCGTCGGCGTGCTGGGTGGAGACCACCACGGTGTCCAACCGGGTCGGGACGTTGTCCTCGTACTCGATGGTGACCTGGGTCTTGCCGTCCGGACGGAGATACGGCAGCGTGCCGTTCTTGCGGACCTCCGTCAGCTTCCGCGACAGCCGGTGGGCCAGCGCGATGGGCAACGGCATCCGCTCCGGGGTGTCGTTGATCGCATACCCGAACATCAGGCCCTGGTCGCCGGCGCCCTGGGAGTCCAGCGGGTCGGCAGCGCCCTCCACGCGGGCCTCGTGGGCGGTGTCGACGCCTTGGGCGATGTCGGGTGACTGTGCCCCGATGCCGATGTTGACGCCGCACGAGGCCCCGTCGAAGCCCTTGTCCGACGAGTCGTAGCCGATGTCCAGGATGCGCGCGCGGACGGTGTTGGTGATATCGGCGAACGCCTCCTTCGCGGTGGTCGTGACCTCACCCACCACGTGCACCTGCCCGGTGGTCACCAGCGTCTCGACTGCGACGCGTGAGCGGGGGTCCTGCGCCAGCAGCGCGTCGAGGACCGAGTCGCTGATCGCGTCACAGATCTTGTCGGGGTGCCCCTCAGTCACCGACTCACTGGTAAACAGACGACCGTTTTCGCTCACTATCAAAGTCCTTCCGATTAATTAGTTAGTCGAATTATATCTCGAACGCCGTTCTCAGTCTGCCCAACCCGGGTCGGCGATCATCCAGCGCCCCGTCGGGCGCCGTCTTGGAGCAAGCCGCTACCCGCTGTGGCCGTGCAGGAACGCGACGATCGCGTCCACGATACGACTCGCCATCAACGTCTTGGAGCCGTGCGGTAGCGCGGACTCGGTGCCATCGGACGCCAGCAGCCACCCGTCGTTGCTGTCCACCTCGAACGCCCTGTTGTCTCCGACGGCGTTGACCACCAACAGATCACAGCCCTTACGCCGCAGCTTCGTCCTGGCGTGAAAGAGCACGTCACCGTTGGCGTCGCCGGTCTCGGCGGCGAACCCCACGATGGCGCGCATGTTGGGCAGCTCGCCGTGGGCGCGCGCCCGCACCGCGCCGGCCAGCACGTCGTCGTTGCGCACCAGCTGGATCGTCGGCGGCTCGTCCTGATCGTTCGGACCCTTTTTGATCTTGGCGGCCGCAACCTGTGCGGGCCGGAAGTCGGCGACCGCCGCCGCCATCACCAGCACGTCCGCCTCGGGAGCGTGCTTGGACACCGCGTTGCCGAGTTGCTCGGCCGTGCTGACGTGCACGACATCGACGCCGGCCGGATCGATCAGCCCGACGGTATGCCCGGCGATCAGCGTGACCTCGGCGCCGCGCTGGGCCGCAACCCGGGCGACCGCATACCCCTGCTTCCCGGAGCTGCGGTTGCCGATGAAGCGCACCGGGTCGACCGGTTCGCGGGTGCCACCCGCGGTCACCAGCAGCTTGCGACCGGCGAGGTCGTAGGGAAGCGCGTCCTGGCGCTCCAGCAGCAAGTGGGCCAGCGTGGTGATCTCCTCGGCTTCGGGCAGTCGGCCCGAACCGCTGTCGGTTCCGGTGAGCCGTCCGAAGGCGGGTTCCAGCACCACCGCCCCACGGCGCCGCAACGTGGCGACGTTGTCGACGGTGGCCGGGTGCAACCACATCTCGGTGTGCATCGCGGGCGCGAACAGCACCGGACATCGCGCCGTCAGCAGGGTCGCGGTCAGCAGGTCGTCGGCCCGGCCGGATACCGCCCGTGCCAACAGATCCGCGGTGGCCGGCGCCACCAGGACCAGGTCGGCCTGCTTGCCGAGCTGGACGTGCGGCACCTCCGGGACATCGTCAAAGACGCCGGTGTGCACGGGTTGGCCGGAGAGGGCCTCGAACGTGGCGGCGCCGACGAAGCGCAGCGCGGATTCGGTGGGAATGACGCGGACCGAGTGACCGGCCTCGGAGAGTTGACGGACGACCGTGCACGCCTTGTAGGCGGCGATGCCCCCGGAAACGCCGACGATGACCCGTTTGCGGTCCATAGCCGTCCCGGCCCTGTTACTCGCCCTCGGTGTGCTCGAGCAGGTCGCCGTGAATCTCGCGCAGCGCGATCGAGAGTGGCTTTTCCTGAAGCCCGGGCTCGACCAGCGGACCCACGTATTCGAGGATGCCCTCGCCGAGCTGGTTGTAGTAGTCGTTGATCTGGCGGGCCCGCTTGGCGGCGTAGATCACCAGGGCGTACTTGCTCGACACGCGGTCCAGCAGTTCGTCGATGGGAGGGTTGGTGATGCCCAGCGGGGTGTCGTAGGCGCGTGGGCCACCGGCCGACGGGTCGAACCGATCGGGGACGGCGGCCAGCGTCGCGTCGGACTGCGGATTAGTCACTTAGGTCAATCTCCTGGCGGTTTAGTGCGGATTGCTGACCGCTGAAACTCGGTGCTCAATCTCGATTGGGTGGCGTCTGGCTTCTGGTCTGGCCAGCCGGATCGCGCCGGTCCGGCGCAGTTTCCACCAGCAAGGATACCAATTCGGCGCACGCAGACTCCAATCGCCGGTTGACCACGATCCGGTCGAAGTCGTCTTGGGCGGCCATTTCGATGCGGGCGGTCTCGAGGCGCCGCCGCATCACGTCCGGTGTCTCGGTGCCGCGGCCGGCGAGCCGGGCTTCCAGATCCTCCCAGCTGGGCGGCGCCAGAAACACCGTGACGGCCTCGGGCATCGCCCGCTTGACCGCCTTGGCTCCGGCCAGGTCAACCTCGATGAGCACCGGAAACCCGGCCGCGGCGGCGCTCCGGACCGGCCCGGCCAGGGTGCCCGATCGGTGCAGCCCGCCGTGGATGTCGGCCCACTCCAGTAGCGCGCCCTCGTCGATGAGCTCCTGGAAACGGGTGGGGGTGACGAAGTGGTAGTCGACGCCGTCAACCTCGCCCGGCCGCGGCGCCCGCGTCGTGGCCGAGACGCTGAAATGCAGGTCCGGTACCCGCTCGCGCAGACACCGCACCACGGTTGACTTGCCGACGGCTGAGGGACCGGACAGCACGACCACGCGTCCCTCACCTGGTGGTTCGGGACGCACCCCGTGCTCGACGCCCGGTCCCCCGCCGGCACTCACTGGCGCTCCTGGACCGATAGGCCCACGGCTCGGGTCCGATGGCCCGCCTCCTCAGGCCGTGCGGCCTGCATCGTCGGCGGGCGGGTTAGGAGCCGAACTTTTCGAGCAGGGCCTTGCGCTGCCGGTCGCCCAGGCCACGCAGGCGGCGCGTGGGAGCGATCTCCAGCTCGGTCATGATTTCCTGCGCCTTGACCTTGCCCACCTTGGGCAACGCCTCAAGCAGCGCCGAAACCTTCATCTTGCCCAGGACTTCGTCGGTCTCGGCGTCCTTGAGCACCTGGCTGAGATTGGTGCCACCACGCTTCAGCCGGTCCTTGAGCTCCGCTCGCGCTCGACGTGCGGCAGCCGCCTTCTCCAACGCGGCCGCGCGCTGCTCGTCGGTCAACTGGGGAAGGGCCACGATTCCTCCGTATCTGATCAATCACTATCAATCGATCTCAAATTTTGTCTCTGCCGGTACTTCTGCCAGCGGAGACGACCGTACTCAGGCCTCCTGACGAAATCTAACCCGACCCCCTGGATAAGGCGACAAACTCCCAGCATGTGCCGAAGCGCGGACCCGTAAAGCGGTCCGCGCTGCCGCGCCGACGACCGACGCATACGGCATCGCCCGGGCGGTGGCACCGTCCGCGCAGCGGTCGCGACAGGCTTTCTACCAGGGGTTTCGCGCTAGATGGCGGCCGAGGGGCGCCGCGACGCGGCCACTGCGAAAGCCGGCCCGGCACGGCCGCGACGCCTCGTGCGAGGGATCACGCATTTTTCGCGGCGTGTCGCGCGTGTCGCGACGGTGGTCAGAGCCGGTTTGGTTCGTAGCGCCCAGCCGCCGCGACGCCATGCGACAGCGGCCCAGCGGCGCCCAGCAGCCGATCCCCCGGCCTGATGCGACCGCTGCCGGGCGTTGTCTGGGCCGGCGGCTCGGTTATCCAGGACCGCGGATTCGTCTTCGTGCCCCCGCGATCGCGCGGATCGATCCGCGAGCCACGAACGGGTAATTATTACCGTCCGCAAATACGGATCGAGGCCTAATTTAGACCCGCACGTATGCGTCAAGCGCAGATGGCCACTCACATTTCAGCTAGAGCGCGGTCGGGTTTCAGGTACCCTCTAACGGTGTCTAACCTGCGGATTCGTCAGGCGGCTGAGCTGCTGGGGGTCAGCGACGACACGGTGCGGCGCTGGATCAACCAAGGCATGTTGACGGTCAGTCACGACGCGGCCGGCCGCAAAGTCATCGCCAGCGAAGAGCTGGCCCATTTCTCCCGCACCAACGCGCCCGCTCCGCCCGCGGACCCGCTCAGCATCGGCAGCTCGGCCCGCAACCGCTTCGTCGGATTGGTGACCTCCGTGGTCAGCGACAAGGTGATGACCCAGGTCGAGATGCAGTGCGGGCCGTTCTCTGTCGTTTCGCTGATGAGCACCGAAGCCGCGGAGGAATTACAGCTGAGGCCCGGCAGCGTCGCGGTGGCCGTCGTCAAGGCCACCACCGTCATCGTCGAAACCAACAGGCCCAGTACGGCAATCGCGTCGGACTAGCACCGGTCTACGTAGCCAGGTGGGCGACTGCGGCCAGCATCCGTTCGGCCGCCGAGCGCAGTTCGGCCACGGCCGGTCCGGCCCGCAGCACCTCCCGAGCCACCGCCGGTAGCAGCTGGCCGGGTGCCGCCCCGCCCAGCCCGTCGAGCGCCTCGGGGCGGCCACCTTGCACGCCGAGGCCCGGTACCAGCACCGGCCCACCCAGCGCGCTGAGATCGGGCGCCTGCAGCACCGTCGCGCCCACCACCACGCCGACATGGCCCGGTCCGCCCGGCGTGGCGGAGCGATTCACGACCGCCGCCTGGTCGACGACCAACTGGGCCACCGTGCGGCCGTCGAAGACGGCGCGCTGCACGGTCGCGCCCTCCGGGTTGGAGGTGGCCGCCAGCACGAACACGCCGCGGTCGTGCGCCGCGGCGGCTTCCAGCAGCGGCCGTAACGAGCCGAAGCCCAGGTATGGCGTGGCCGTCACGGCATCGGCCGCCAGCGGCGAATCGCCCGCCCACGCGGCGGCGTAGGCCGCCATCGTCGTCCCGATGTCCCCGCGTTTGGCGTCGGCCAACACCAGCACGCCGACCGATCGCAACGCGGCGATGGTGCGTTCCAGCACGGCGAATCCGGCGGCGCCGTAGGCCTCGAAGAACGCCACCTGTGGTTTGACGACGGCGAATCCGGAAAACGCCTCGATGCAGATGTCGCAGAACGCGGCCAGCCCGTCGGAGGTGGCCGGCAAGCCCCAGGCCCGCAGCAGCTCGGGATGCGGATCGATGCCCACACACAGCGGCCCACGCACCGCTTTCGCGTCCGCCAGCCGGACCCCGAACCCGGTCACCGCGCGCTCTTGTCCGGCGCGCCGCCCTGGCCGATCTGGCTGTGCAGTTCCTGCAGGGACCGCACACCGATGTCGCCGCGGATGCCGGCTTCGATGCCTTGGACGGCGGCCGACGCGCCCTGCACCGTGGTGACGCAGGGGATGTTGACAGACACCGCGGCGGAACGGATTTCGTAGCCGTCGATGCGCGGGCCGGAGTTGCCGTAGGGCGTGTTGATCACCATGTCGACCTCGCCGGCCTTGATCAGGTCCACCGCGGACGCCGCGGGACGACCCGGCTGCGGTTCCTCGAAGTGCTTGCGTACCTCGTCACAGGGAATCCCATTGCGGCGCAGCATCTCCGCGGTGCCCTCGGTGGCAAGGACGCGGAACCCCAGGTCAGCCAGCCGTTTGACCGGGAAGACCAGCGACCGCTTGTCCCGGTTGGCGACCGACACGAAGATGGTGCCGTCGGCCGGCAACGACCCGTAGGCGGCCGTCTGGCTCTTGGCGAAGGCGCTACCGAAATCGCGGTCGATTCCCATCACCTCGCCGGTGGATTTCATCTCCGGACCCAGCAGCGAATCGATGGCGGTCCCGTCCGCCCGCCGGAAGCGGTGGAAGGGCAGCACGGCCTCCTTGACCGCGATCGGTGCGTTCTGGGCCGCGTGGGCGCCGTCCCCCGAGGCCACCAGCATGCCTTCGTCACGAAGCTGGGAAATGCTGGTGCCCAACATGATCCGGGCGCAAGCCTTGGCGAGCGGGATCGCGGTGGCCTTGGAGACGAACGGCACCGTGCGGCTGGCGCGCGGGTTGGCCTCCAACACGTAGAGCACATCGTCTTTGAGGGCGTACTGCACGTTGAGCAGCCCCACCACCCCGATGCCGTGGGCGATGGCCTCGGTCGCGCTACGCACCTTCTCGATGTCGCTGCGGCCCAGCGTCACCGGCGGCAGCGCGCATGCGGAGTCGCCGGAATGGATGCCGGCCTCCTCGATGTGCTCCATGATCCCGCCGATGTAGACCTCTGCCCCGTCGCACAGCGCGTCGACGTCGATCTCGACCGCGTCCTCGAGGAAGCGGTCGACGAGCACCGGATGCTCCGGGGATAGCTCGGTGGCCCGGGTGATGTAGTCCCGCAGCGTCTCGTCGTCGTAGACGATCTCCATACCCCGACCGCCCAGCACATACGACGGACGTACCAGCACCGGGTAACCGATATCATCGGCGATCCGGCGAGCCTGCGCGAAAGTCGTTGCCATGCCGTATTTCGGCGCAGGCAGTCCCGCAGCGCTCAGCACGTCGCCGAAGGCGCCACGGTCCTCGGCCAGGTCGATGGCCTCCGGCGGGGTGCCGACGATCGGCACTCCGGCGTCGGCAAGTCTTTGCGCCAGCCCGAGTGGGGTCTGGCCGCCGAGTTGCACGATCACTCCGACGACACCCGCGCCGCCGCCCGCGGACTGTTGTTCGGCGCGGAACACCTCGCACACGTCCTCGAACGTCAGCGGCTCGAAGTACAGCCGGTCGGCGGTGTCGTAGTCGGTGGACACGGTCTCGGGGTTGCAGTTGACCATCACCGTCTCAAAACCGGCCTGCGACAACGTAGTTGCTGCATGTACACAGCTGTAGTCGAACTCGATGCCCTGACCGATGCGGTTGGGCCCCGATCCGAGGATCAGCACCTTGGGCTTGACGGTCTGCGGGGCCACCTCGGTCTCGGCCGCGGGGTCGAGCTCGTAGCTGCTGTAGTGGTAGGGCGTCTTGGCCTCGAACTCCGCCGCGCAGGTGTCCACCGTCTTGTACACCGGGTGGACGCCGAGGCGTTCGCGCAACGAACGGACCCCGTTCTCGCCGGCCAATTCGGGCCGCAGCGCGGCGATCTGGCGGTCCGATAGCCCGTTGTGCTTGCCGCGCCGCAGCAGCTCCGCGTCGAGGACCGGGGCGGCGGCCAGATCGGTGCGCAGCTTCACCAGCTCGCCGATCTGCGCGACGAACCACGGGTCCACACCGCTGGCCTCGGCGACCTGCTCCACCGACGCGCCCAGCCGCAGCGCCAGTTCGATGTCGTAGAGCCGGCCTTCGGTCGGGGTCTGCAGCCGGGTCAGCACCTCGTCGAGTTCACCGTCCGGGTCCGGCTTGGTCCAGAAGCCGGCGCGGCTGGTCTCCAGCGACCGCATCACCTTGCTCAGCGCCTCAACGAAGTTGCGGCCGAGCGACATCGCCTCGCCGACAGACTTCATCGTGGTGGTCAGGGTGGGATCGGCGCCCGGAAACTTCTCGAACGCGAACCGCGGCGCCTTGACCACCACGTAGTCCAGGGTGGGTTCGAAGCAGGCCGGCGTTTCCTTGGTGATGTCGTTGAGGATCTCGTCGAGCGTGTAGCCGATGGCAAGCTTGGCGGCGATCTTGGCGATCGGGAAACCGGTGGCCTTGGACGCCAGCGCACTTGACCGCGATACGCGGGGGTTCATCTCGATGACGATCAGCCGGCCGTCGCTGGGATTGATCGCGAACTGGATGTTGCAACCCCCGGTGTCCACACCGACCTCCCGCAGGATCGCGATGCCCAGGTCCCGCATCCGCTGGTATTCGCGGTCGGTCAGGGTCATGGCAGGTGCGACGGTGACCGAGTCACCGGTGTGCACTCCCATCGGGTCGAGGTTCTCGATCGAGCACACCACCACGACGTTGTCGTTGCCGTCGCGCATCAGCTCGAGTTCGAATTCCTTCCAGCCGTAGATCGATTCCTCGATGAGCACGTTGGCGCTCGGGCTTTCGGCCAGCCCGGCGCCGGCCATCCGGTCGACCTCCTCGACGGATCGCGCCATCCCCGAACCCAGCCCGCCCATGGTGAAGCTGGGCCGCACGACGACGGGAAGGCCGAGTTCAACGACCGTCTCGCGCACCTCTTCCATGGTGAAACACACTCGGCTGCGGGCGGATTCACCGCCGACCTTGGCCACGATGTCCTTGAACCGCTGGCGGTCCTCGCCGCGCTGGATGGCGTCGAAGTCCGCGCCGATCAGCTCGACCCCGTAGCGGTCGAGTGCGCCGTTCTCGTAGAGTGCGACCGCGGTGTTCAGGGCCGTCTGCCCGCCCAGGGTGGCCAGCAACGCGTCGATCTTGTTGCCGCGCTCGGCCTGCTGGGCGATCACCCGTTCGACGAAGGCCGGGGTGATGGGCTCGACGTAGGTGTGATCGGCGTACTCCGGGTCGGTCATGATGGTGGCCGGGTTGGAGTTGACGAGGCTGACCTGCAGGCCCTCGGCGCGCAGCACCCGGCACGCCTGGGTGCCCGAGTAGTCGAACTCACAGGCCTGCCCGATCACGATCGGTCCGGAGCCGATCACCAGAACGTGACGCAAGTCGGCGCGACGCGGCACTAGCGCCCCCTTTCGCTGCCAGCGGCGGCCATCAGTTCGATGAATTGGTCGAACAGGTACTCCGCATCGTGTGGACCGGCGGCGGCCTCCGGATGGTATTGAACCGAAAACGCCCGGCCGTCCGAGAGTTTGACGCCCTCGACCACCCCGTCGTTGGCGCAGGTGTGGCTGACGATCGCCGAGCCGAACGGGGTGTCGAACCTCTGGCCCGCCTCGCCTTCCAGCGCGAAGCCGTGGTTCTGCGCGGTCACCGCCACCCGCCCGGTGGCGTGGTCGATGACGGGGATGTTGATGCCGCGGTGGCCGAACACCATCTTGTAGGTGGACAGGCCCAGCGCCCGGCCCAGGATCTGATTGCCGAAACAGATCCCGAACAACGGGATTCCGGCGCTCAGCACCTCGCGGGTGACGGCGACGACGTGGTCGGCGGTGGCGGGGTCGCCGGGCCCGTTGGACAGGAACACGCCGTCGGGTTGGATTTCCGCGATCTGCTCGAAGGTCGTCGAGGATCCCAGCACATGACTGCGGACGCCGCGGCGGGCAAAATTGCGCGGGGTGTTGGTTTTGATCCCCAGGTCGAGAGCGACGACCGTGAACCGCTGCGGCCCTTCGGGTTCCACGATATAGTTCTGCGGCGTGCTGACCTCGCCGGCGAGATCGGCGCCCAGCATGGACTGCTGGCCGCGCACCCGCGCCACCAACTCGGTGGGGTCGGCGAGCGCGTCACCGGAGAACACCCCCGCCTTCATCGAGCCGCGGGTGCGCAGATGGCGCACCACGGCCCGGGTGTCGATGCCGGCGATCCCGACGATGTGCTGGCGGACCAGCTCGTCCTGAAGGGTGCCGGTGGCGCGCCAATTCGACGGGCGCGGCGACGGATCGCGAACCGCGTAGCCGGCGACCCAGATCTTGTCGCCGCGACTCTCGGCGTCCTCATCGTTCCAGCCGGTGTTGCCGATCTGCGGAGCGGTGGCCACCACGATCTGCCGGTGATAGCTGGGGTCGGTCAGCGTCTCCTGGTAGCCGGACATGCCGGTGGAAAACACCGCCTCGCCCAGCGTTTGGCCGATCTTGCCGAACGGCGTGCCGGTGAAGACGCGGCCGTCTTCGAGTACCAGCTGGGCTTTCACGTCGCGACTCCTTCCGGCCAGCTGTGCAGCCAGCTCTCGTACTCGTCACGATTGTCCGCCCGGAATCCGGTGTCGATCTTGACGCCCGACGGCAGCCGCCACCGGATCGCGAGTATTCCGTTGCGGGCGGCGACTTTTCCGGCGATCCCTCGTTCGGTGCGGATGGCGCTGATCGACTCCTTGGGAATCCAGATCGGGATGGCCCGGGTGCGTTGCACCAGAATTCCCTCGGGGTGCATGCTCAACACCGCCTTGCTGCGGTAGCCGAGGTCCCCGGCGGTGATCCGCTCGCTCCACGCCGGCGCCATTGTGCAGCCGACATACATGCCGGGCGTGGTGATGCTCGCCGTGCCGAGCAGCTCGGGGACGTCGGGTAGGGCCCCGATCAGCTCCGCCTGCTGCCGGGCGCGACGCTGCCAGGCGCGCATCATCAGCTGGATCACGACCGCGATGATCACCACCACGACGGCGGCGAAGATCAGCGAACCCACCAGCGTGCCTGAATTCATGCCGGGCACTTCCCGTCCCGGGCGGTGAGCTTTCCGCGCAGCAGCGTCGCAGACACCGTGGCGGGCAGGCTCATCAACTCGAACGGGGTGTTGGCCGACCGGCTGGCCAGATCCGATCCGGCGACGGTCCACGTGGCGTCGGGGTCGACCACGGTCAGGTTCGCCGGCTCCCCCACCTCCAGCGGCCGGCCCTGATCGGGCAGCCCCACGATGCGCGCGGGGTTTTCGCTCATCACCCGGGCGACGTCGCGCCAGGTGAACAGTCCGGGCAGCACCATCGTGTGCACCACCACCGACAGAGCGGTCTGCAAGCCCAGCATGCCGGGACGCGCCGCCGAGAACTCCACGCACTTCTCGTGCTCGGCGTGCGGGGCATGATCGGTGGCCACACATTCGATGACCCCGTCGACCAACGCCTGCCGCAACGCGACCGCATCGGCGGCCTCCCGCAGCGGCGGGTTCACCCGGTTCACCCCGTCGTAGCTGGCCAGCCTGCTGTCGTCGAGCATCAGGTGGTGCGGGGTGACCTCCGCGGTGATCGAGATGCCCTGCTGCTTGGCCCATTTCAGAATCTCGACGGTGCCGGCCGTGGAGGCGTGGCAGACGTGCACGCGGGCGCCGGCATCGCGGGCCAGCAACGCGTCCCGCGCGACGATCGATTCCTCTGCGGCCCTCGGCCATCCCGACAGCCCGAGCCGTGCGGCGGTCGGACCTTCGTGGGCGACGGCGCCCACGGTCAGCCGGGGCTCCTCGGCGTGCTGGGCGATGAGCACGCCGAGACCGGTCGCGTATTCCAGGGCGCGGCGCATCACCAGCGGGTCGTGCACGCAGATGCCGTCGTCGGAGAACATCTTGACCTGCGCGACCCCGGCCGCCATCATGCCCATCTCGGTGAGCTCGGTGCCGGCCAGCCCGACGGTGACGGCGCCGACGGGGTGCACGTCGACGAGGCCGATCTGCTGGCCGCGGTGCCAGACGTGATCGGTGACCACCGGGCTGTCGGCCACCGGGGTGGTGTTGGCCATCGCGAACACCGCGGTGTAGCCGCCTAAAGCCGCTGCTGCCGAGCCGGTTTCGATGTCCTCGGCATATTCGCGACCAGGCTCGCGCAGGTGGGTGTGCAGGTCGACGAACCCGGGTAGCAGGACCTGGCCGGTGGCGTCGATGACATCGGC
>DASYBR010000190.1:0-18081 GCA_036500645.1 Mycobacterium sp.
CGATCAAGCCGGTGCCCAACCGCTTGCGGGTCAGCTGAATCAGGCCCAGGGAGGTCACCTCGGACACCTGGTGGCGGGTGCGATCGCGCGCCAGCGCTTCGGTCAGTCTGCGCAACACCAGGTCGCGGTTGGACTCGAGCACCATGTCGATGAAGTCGATGACCACGATGCCGCCGATGTCGCGCAGCCGCAGCTGGCGGACGATCTCCTCGGCCGCCTCCATATTGTTCTTGGTGACCGTCTGCTCGAGATTTCCGCCCGAGCCGGTGAACTTGCCGGTGTTGACATCGACCACGGTCATGGCCTCGGTCCGGTCGATCACCAGGGTGCCACCCGAGGGCAGCCACACCTTGCGGTCCATCGCCTTGGCGAGCTGTTCGTCGATGCGGTGCACCGCGAACACATCCGGACCGGCCGCCCCGTCGGGCCCCGCCGGAGGCTCGTACTTCGTCAGCTTGGAAACCAGTTCGGGGGCAACGGAATTCACGTACTCGTTGATCGTGTTCCAGGCCTCGTCGCCGGAGACCACCAGGCCCGCGAAGTCCTCGTTGAACAGGTCGCGGATGACCTTGACCAGTACGTCGGGCTCCTCGTAGAGCGCCACCGCGGAGCCCGCGGCCTTCTGCTTGATCTCGATGGCCTTGGCCTCGATCTGCGTCCAGCGCTCCTGCAGACGGGAGACGTCGCCGCGGATGCCGTCTTCTTTGACCCCTTCGGAAGCGGTGCGGATGATTACGCCGGCGTCTGACGGAACCACCTCACGCAAGATCTCTTTGAGCCGTTGCCGTTCGGTGTCGGGCAGCTTGCGGCTGATTCCGGTCGACGACGCCCCCGGCACATAAACCAGGTAGCGGCCGGCCAGTGACACCTGCGTGGTGAGCCGGGCGCCCTTGTGCCCGACCGGGTCCTTGCTGACCTGAACCACGACGTAGTCACCGGGTTTGAGCGCCTGTTCGATCTTGCGGTCGGAGCCGCCTAGTCCCGCGGCTTCCCAGTTGACCTCGCCGGCGTAGAGCACACCGTTGCGGCCACGGCCGATGTCGACGAACGCCGCCTCCATCGAGGGCAGCACGTTCTGCACGATCCCCAGGTAGATGTTGCCCACCAGGGAGGCCGAGGAGGCCGATGTCACGAAGTGCTCGACGACGATTCCGTCCTCGAGCACGGCGATCTGGGTGTAACGCGAGCCCGAATGCGGCGACTCGGTGCGGACCCGGTCGCGGACGACCATGACGCGCTCGACGGCCTCGCGGCGCGCGAGGAATTCGGCCTCGGTCAGCACCGGCGGGCGGCGACGTCCGGCGTCGCGTCCGTCGCGGCGCCGCTGCCTCTTGGCTTCCAACCGAGTCGAGCCGTCGATGCCCTTGATCTCGGCGGTCGATGCGCCGCTCCCGTTCCCGTTGCCGGAGCCACCGTTCTTGCCGCCGCGCGGCGGCCGCTCGTGCACGACCGTGTTGGGCGGGTCATCAGCTGAGGAACCGTCCTCGTCGTCGCCCGCTCCCGATTTGCGGCGCCGACGCCTGCGACGACGACGGTTGGCGCCATCCGGCGAACCATCGTCACCGTTGTCGGAATCATCGGAGTCGTCGGAGTCTTGGTCGTCGTTGTCCTCGGCGTCAGACGACTGCGATCGGGCCGACTTCTTGCCGCCCTGTTGAGGCTCGTCCTCGTCGCCGTCGTTTTGGCCGTCGGATCCGCCCTGTTCACCGCGTCCGCGGCCACGACCGCGGCGGCCGCGACGTCGCCGCCGGTTGGACGGCCGATCGGACTGCTCGTCGTCGTCGTCGTCGCCGGAATCGTCTTCGGAGTCGGAACTGTCGTCGTCGTCGTCGCGCTCGTCTTTGCCCGTCTCTACTGCCTGGGGTGCGACGAATAGCGGCATGTAATGCGGCCGCGTGGCGTCATCGTCCGGGGCCGCCAGCATCAGCCGGGATTCGGGTTCCTCAGCCGCGGTGACCTCTGTGCTGCCGGCTTCCTCGATGTTCTCCAATGGTTTGGCGAAGAGCAGGTCACGCACCCGGATCGCATCCTCGCGATCCACGCCGGAATGCGCGTTGCGCGCCTGCCCGTCAAGCGCTTTGAGCGCCTCAAGCACCTCTTTGGTGGTGCTGCCCAGCGCCCGTGCCAGCTGATGGACTCTCAGGCGGTCCGGTAGCTCGTCGTGCCGGGTCGGCTCTTCTGATGACTCTGCAGTTGGTGCACCGTCTACCACGTATTCTCCTCAAGCCCCCGGGCGCGTCGTGCTGACGCGGCCACGCGAGGGCTTCGCTATGGACCCGGCTCACTTCTCCCGGGCTTGTAATGGTCTCGCCCCGAGCGGTTCAGGTAAAACTCGTTCGGCGCCGTGCTGAATGACGGCCTGACATGCGGCGCACGAGCGCAGGGTGGCGGTGGTCGCGCTTGTCTAAGTCTTCATTCGGGTGTCCGAAGCCGGTCCGACGACGTTCACCCTCCATCAGTATCCCACATCACTGGGCAAGCCCAGTCGCACCCAATTAATCGCCTTTACGGCAGCGGCTCTAAGCGTCGGGAAACCAGAGCCCGATCTCGCGTTTTGCAGACTCGATCGAGTCGGACCCGTGCACCAGGTTGAACTGCGTCTCTAGCCCGAAATCACCCCGGATGGTGCCGGGGGTGGCCTTCTCCACGGGATCGGTACCACCCGCGAGCTGCCGAAACGCCGCGATCGCGCGCGGACCCTCGACGATCGCCGCCACCACCGGTCCCGACGTGATGAACTCCAGCAGCGACGCGAAGAAGGGCTTGCCGTCGTGTTCCGCGTAGTGCGCGGCGGCCAGTTCTTGGCCGACGAGCCGGAGCTGTAGCGCGGCGATGGTGAGGCCCTTTCGCTCGATGCGGCTGATGATCTCCCCCACCAGCCGCCGCTCGACGCCGTCCGGCTTGATCACTACCAGTGTCCGTTCGGTCACGGCGGACAGCGTACATAAACCGGCCGAAGATCTCCTCGGGTGGCGGGATTGCGGGCCTACTGCTGACGTCGGCGGACTTCCGCCCGGAAGTAGACCAGCAGGGCCCACAATCCGGTGAAAATCACCCCGATGACGCCCACACCCGGGTACACCGCGAAGCCGGCGAGCAGGATGACCTGCGCTCCCAGGTTCGCCCAGATGGCCCAGGGTCTGCGCTGCAGCCCGGCGAGCAGGATCAACAGCGCCGCCAGGCCGATCAGATAGCTCAGCGACACCGAAGTGAGCCCGCCACCGACCGCGCTGACCACTGGTATCGCCAGCAGCACCACGATCGCCTCCAGGATCAGCGTCGCGGCCATCACCGCACCGAAGCTGCGCCAGGGGTCCGCCGGGCGGACCACGGCCTCGTCCTCGGGTCCGTCGGTCATTCAGGATCACGCCCGAACAGGGTTCGTGCCGCCCCGGCGGTGACGACCGAGCCGGTGATGACGATCCCGGTTCCGGAGAGCGCTTCGGCGTCCTCTCCCCGCGAGGCCTCGTCCACCAGCGCGGTCGCGACGTCGATGGCATCACGCAGGTTCTCGGCCGTCGTCACCCTGTCGGGTCCGAACTTCGCGCGCGCCGCAACGGCCAGCGCCTCGACGTCGAGTGCCCGCGGGGACCCGTTGTGGGTCACGACGACGGAATCGAACACCGGCTCCAGCGCGGTGAGGATGCCGTCGACGTCCTTGTCGGCGAGCACGCTGAGCACACCGACGAGAAAGCGGAAGTCGAATTCACCGGACAGGGTCTGTGCGAGCGCCGCCGCGCCGGCCGGATTGTGGGCCGCGTCGATGAACACCGTGGGGGCGCTTCGCATGCGCTCCAGCCGGCCGGGGCTGGCGACGGCGGCGAAACCGGCACGGACGGCGTCGACGTCGAGCTGCCGCTGCGCACCCGCACCGAAGAATGCCTCGACCGCGGCGAGCGCCACCACCGCGTTGTGCGCCTGGTGTTCCCCGTGCAGCGGCAGGAAGATGTCGGAATACACGCCGCCGAGGCCCTGCAGCTGCAGCACCTGTCCGCCGATCGCGACCTGCCGGCCCAACACGGCGAACTCCGAACCCTCGCGCGCCACGGCGGCGTCGGCCCGCACCGATTGGTCGAGCAGCACCTGCATCGCTTCCGGCGGCTGACGGGCGATGACCGCGACGGTATCGGGGGCTCCATCGGGCGCTCTGGTGATGATGCCGGCCTTTTCACCGGCGATCCCGGCGATGTCGTCGCCGAGATATTCGACATGGTCGATGTCTATCGGGGTGATGACCGCGACCGGAGCGTTGATCACGTTGGTGGCGTCCCAGCGACCGCCCATCCCCACCTCGACCACCGCGACCTCGACGGGCGCGTCGGCGAACGCGGCGAACGCCATCCCGGTGAGAACCTCGAACTTACTCATCGCCGGTCCGCCGTCGGACTGTGACTGCGCGTCCACCATCTGCACGAACGGCTCGACCTCGCGGTAGGTGTCCACGTATTGCGCTGGGCTGATTGGCTTTCCGTCGATCGCGATGCGTTCGACCGCCGACTGCAGATGCGGGCTGGTGGTCCGGCCGGTGCGCCGCTGCAGCGCGGTGAGCAGCGCGTCGATCATCCGCACCACCGAGGTTTTGCCGTTGGTGCCCGCGACGTGGATCGACGGGTAGCCGAGTTGCGGTGAGCCCAGTAGGTCCAGCAAGGCTCTGATCCGGGTCAGGCTGGGCTCGATTTTGGTCTCCGGCCAGCGCTGGTCCAGCAGATGTTCGACCTGCCACAGGGATGCGATTTCGTCCGGGGTGGGCGCGGCACTGACGGCCTGACGGGGCTCGGTCCAGTCGGACGGATCGAAACTCATTGCAGTCCGGCCAGCCTCGCGTTGATCCGGTCGGTTTCTTCCTGGGCCAGGCGCTGCCGGTCACGGATCTTGGTGACGACCTGTTCGGGCGCTTTGGCCAGAAAGTCCGCGTTGCCCAATTTGTCTGCGGTGGAAGCCAATTCCTTCTGCGCCGCCGCCAGATCCTTTTCCAGGCGGCGGCGCTCGGCGGCCACGTCGATGGTGCCCGAAGTGTCGAGTTCGACGACGACGGTGCCGCCGCTGAGCCGGACTTCCAATGACGCAGACGGGCGGAACTCGGCGCCCGGCGCGGTGAGCCACGCCAACGACGTCGTCACGGGCGTCACCTGTGCACCGAGTTCCCCGCCGCCGCTCAAGCGGGCGGACACCTTCTGCCGGTCGGCCAGCCCCTGGTCGCTACGGAACCGGCGCACCTCGGTCACCAGCCGCTGCATATCGTTAACGCTCTGTGCTGCAACAGGATCCAGGCTTATGCCGGAGGGCTTCGGCCACTCGGCGATGACCAGGGACTCTTCTCCAGTCAATGCCTGCCAGAGCTGCTCGGTGACGAACGGGATCACCGGGTGCAGCAACCGCAACAACGTGTCCAATCCTGCGGCCAACACCGCGGTGGTGTGGGTGAGCCCGTCGGCGAGTTGCACCTTGGCCACTTCGAGGTACCAGTCGCAGAATTCGTCCCACGCGAAGTGGTAGAGCGCCTCGCAAGCCCGGCTGAACTCGTAGCCGTCGAACGCCGAATCAACTTCGGCACGAACCTCTTCCAACCGCCCGAGGATCCACCGGTCGGCATCGGTTAGCTCCGATGGCAACGGTGCCAGCTGCGCGCCGTTGAGCAATGCGAAACGGGTGGCGTTGAAAAGCTTAGTAACGAAGTTGCGCGACGCCCGGACGTGGTCCTCGCCGACGGCCAGGTCGCCACCGGGGCTGGCGCCGCGGGCCAGCGTGAAGCGCAGCGCGTCGGCCCCGAACTCGTCCACCCAGTCCAGCGGGTCGATGACGTTGCCCTTGGACTTACTCATCTTGCGGCCGGACTCGTCGCGGATCAGGCCGTGCAGGAAGACGTCGGTGAACGGCACCTGCGGGCCGCGGCGACCGCCCAGGGTGATGGCGTCGTCGCCTCCGACAAAGGTGCCGAACATCATCATTCTGGCCACCCAAAAGAACAGGATGTCGTAACCGGTGACCAGAACGCTTGTGGGATAGAACTTTTCGAGTTCAGGTGTGGCGTCTGGCCAGCCCAACGCGGAGAACGGCCACAGGCCCGACGAAAACCAGGTGTCCAGCACGTCGGGATCCTGCTCCCAGCCCTCCGGCGGTGTCTCGTCGGGACCCAGACACACTTGTTCGCCATTGGGCCCGTACCAGATCGGAATGCGATGGCCCCACCACAACTGCCGCGAAATGCACCAGTCGTGCATGTCGTCGACCCAGCCGAACCAGCGCGGCTCCAGGCTGGCGGGGTGAATCACGGTGTCGCCGTTGCGCACCGCGTCGCCGGCGGCCTTGGCCAGCGACTCCACCCGCACCCACCATTGCAGCGACAGCCGCGGCTCGATCGGTTCGCCGCTGCGCTCGGAGTGTCCGACGCTGTGCAGGTAGGGCCGTTTCTCCTCGACGACCCGGCCCTGGGCCGCCAGCGCCTCGCGCACCGCGACCCGGGCCTCGAAGCGGTCCATGCCGTCGAATTGCGTTCCGGTGTCGACGATCCGGGCCTTGGTGTCCAGGATCGAGATCATCGGCAGTTTGTGCCGCAGCCCGATTTCGAAGTCGTTGGGATCATGCGCGGGCGTGACTTTCACGGCCCCCGTGCCGAATTCGGGGTCCACGTGCTCGTCGGCGACGATCAACAGCTGCCGATCCACGAATGGATGCGGCAGGGTGGTGCCGACCAGGTGCCGGTAGCGTTCGTCGTCCGGGTGCACCGCCACCGCGGTATCGCCCAGCATCGTCTCCACCCGGGTGGTGGCGACCACGATGTGCGGCTGCGAGTCGTCCAGCGAGCCGTACCGGAAAGACACCAGCTCGCCCTCGACCTCGTCGTGGTTGACCTCGATGTCGGAAAGCGCCGTCTCGAGCACCGGCGACCAGTTCACCAGCCGCTCGGCGCGGTAGATCAGCCCGGTGTCGTAGAGCCGCTTGAAGATCGTGCGCACGGCGCGGGACAGGCCCTCGTCCATGGTGAAGCGGTCGCGACTCCAGTCCACCCCGTCGCCGAGCCGTCGCATCTGGTCACCTATGGCGCCACCAGACTCGCGCTTC
Source organism: Mycobacterium sp. (assembly GCA_036500645.1). Lineage (GTDB taxonomy): Bacteria > Actinomycetota > Actinomycetes > Mycobacteriales > Mycobacteriaceae > Mycobacterium. Next base: position 7,063 of record DASYBR010000190.1, read on the forward strand.
CAATCCCAGACCTTTTCGACGAACAGCTCGCGGCCTAAGTCCTCTTTGGTCTTGCCGTCGACAGCGAGCTGCTTTTCCACCACGCTCTGTGTCGCAATCCCCGCGTGATCCATACCGGGCTGCCACAGCACCTCGTAGCCCTGCATGCGCTTGCGGCGCGTCAGGGCGTCCATCATGGTGTGTTCCAACGCGTGACCCATGTGCAGGCTGCCGGTGACATTCGGCGGCGGCAGCACGATCGAGTACCCCGGCTTGGCGCTTGCCGGATCCGCTTCGAAGTAGCCCGCTTCGAGCCACTTCGCATAGATCGCGCTTTCGGCCGCGCCGGGGTCCCACGACTTGGGCAGGTCAGTAGCGGGGCTGCGGCTGGCGGTCACCCGTCAATTCTAGGGAGCACGTTGGTACGCCCGTGTAAGTGCCCGAATTAGCAGCTCACACGGTCTCGGCCGGAGCGGCCCCCGGCGCGACGATCAGGGAATCGTCAATACCTGACCAGGCTGGATCAGGTCGGGGTTGGGGATTCCACTCGCGTCGGCGATCACCTGGTACTTGCTGCCGTCGCCGTAGAAGCGCTCCGCGATGGCCCACAGGCTGTCACCGGATTCGACGGTGTAGGTCCGAACGGCGGGCTCGGGCTCCGGGGCCGCTTCCGCCACGGGCTCTGCGGCGGCTTCTTCGACAGCCGGCTCCGGCTGAGCTTCCTCGGCGGCGGGCTCGGGCGCGGCCTCGGGCGCCGGCGGCGGAGGTGCGTCCGTCTCGGTCTTGGTCGACCAGGCCGCTCCGTTGCCGGAGTACAGCACCAGGTTGCGGTCGTCCTGCAGCACGAGTCGGACGTCCTTCTTGCCCTCCGTGTTGCTGTGCCACACCGGCTTATCGGCCGTGTAGACGACGAAGTTGCCGTCGGGCTGCACCTCGGCACGCACCACGTCCTGACCATCGGTCCCGGTGGCCCAGATGGCCTGGCCGCGAGACGCGAGCACCAGGTTGCCGTCGTCTTGCAAAGTGAGGGTATAGGCGCCGTTGTTCGAGGTGAGCGATTCGCCTCGCACCAGCTTTTGTCCTTGGGTAAGCGTGTCCGCCATAGCATTTCCCTCTCGTCGTCATCGTCCGGCCGGCAAGAGGTCGGACGTCATCTGCGGTGTCCGATAGAAACGAACCTACTCATCTTGGTTTGTCTTGGGCAGCCCTGAATTCGACGCGATCCAAATCATGTGGGAACTACCCATGAATAGTGAGGGTCGGCGCCTGGCTACTTCTTGCCACCCAGCATGCCGCCTAGGATGTCCCCGAGCGCTCCCCCCTTGCCGCTCAGCACGTTGCCAAGGATGCCGCCGAGCGATTTGTCGCCCGAGCCGCCACCGAGGATGCTGCCCAGCACCTCGCCAAGCCCGCCACCGGAGGCCGCCTCCGTCTTCTGGGGCGCGCTCGCCCCGCCGCCCGGGCCGAGCTGTTTTCCGATGTATGCCAACACAATTGGGAGCACCACCGGCAGCAACTGCTTGAGCAGATCACGGTTGCCCGCGCCGCTGTTGGCCAGCGCCGACGCGACCTGGTCGACGTCTTTACCGCCGAATAAAGATGCGACCGCCTGGTGCCCGTCGACCTCGCCGTTTTCGGCCAGGCCACCGCCCGCGTCGAGTAGGCCTCGCGCGGCGTGGTTATTCGCCATCGATTCGATCGTGCTGGCGTGCTCGGGATCTTCGGAGTTCTGCTGGAGTCCGCCGAGCAGCGCAGGCACCAACGTGTGAACAGCATTGTCGACGTCGCCTTGGTCGACACCGAGCTTGTTCGCGATTTCGGATGTGGGGATCTGGCTGTATAGATCGTCGAGACCGGCCATCGGTGTATCCACCTTCGTTCCTGGGGTATGGAGCCAAGTCGACTTCGACACTAGACGCATGTTGTCTCGGCCAACAGCCTTCGCGCAGGGCGGATTTGGTGGCTAATACGCCGACTGAATGTCGGACCTGCACCGATCCAAATCAACCCGGGTTCAGGTCAGCCGCTCGGTGTGCAGCGAGACCCCGGCGGCCGGGAATCGCGCCAGCAGCACGTCGCCCATCGCGGCCGCGGGAGTCAGCACACCATGCAGTTCGGAGAGCTTGTCGCGGTCCAGCGCCAGCGCCAGCCCGCACTCCCCCAACAGCACCGACGTCGCCTTGTAGCCCGGGTCTCCGCGCTGGTCCATGCGCGCCACGTAGCGGGCGCCGGTGGTCGTGGTGGTGTAGGTCTCGACGCGGTAATACCCGCGCTCGCGCGCCTCGGCGCTAGGCCCGGTGCCGGGTTTGGGCGCGACGCGTTCCACCAGCCGGCGTGGCAGCAGCCTGAAGTAGCGGCTACCCAATCCAAACATCGCGTTGCCGACGCCGCTGACCACAGCCGATGCCACCGGCGCAAGCGGCGAAGACCCGACGCTCATGTTCTCGCTGTAGCGGAACTGGCGGCCGTACGCCCAGTCCAGCAATGCGTTGCTGCGCCGCACGATTCGGGTGTTGTAGGGCGCCATCAAGAATCCTGCCGTCCACAGATTCGCCAATTCCGGCGCTATGTGGCGGCCACGGCGCAGCGGCAGGTCGGGCTGCCGGCCGAGTTCGGGTTCCGCGCCGCGGTCCGGGCTCAACGTGTAGGGGTCGTTGAGCTGACGGCGCGCGTCGGGATCGCTGGACGCGGTGGTCAGGACCTCGATCATCGATGCCATCGTCCCGCCGGATACTCCGCCGGAGAAGGACCGCACCACGAAGCTGGTGTCGGCGAGCTCACCGGCCCCGTCCTGCTGCACGGCGCGGTACAGCGCGTACACGCTCAAATCCGAGGGGACCGAGTCGAATCCGCAGGCGTGCACAATGCGGGCGCCGGTATCGGCGGCCTGCTTGTGATAGAGGTCGATGCTTTCGCGGACGAACATCGCCTCGCCCGTCAGGTCGGCGTAGTCGGTGCCCGCGGCGGCGCAGGCGGCCACCAGCGGCAGCCCGTAGCGGGTGTAAGGCCCCACCGTGGTAACGACGACTTGCGTCCTTGTGGCCATCTCGCCCAGCGTCGACGGCGACGCGGCGTCGGCGACCAGGACGGGCCAGGACTGTGCGGATTCGCCCAGGGTGTCGCGGACGGCGCGCAGGCGATCGGTCGATCTGCCGGCCAGCGCGATCCTGGCACCCGGCGCCGACCGTGCCAGGTACTCGGCGGTGAGCTTGCCGACGAACCCGGTCGCCCCATACAACACAATGTCGAATTCACGCGGCGTTGCGGTCACGGGCCCGACGCTACCCGCAGAAGGGAGTCAGGTACGTCCGGGCCGCGCGTCAACGAGCGGATGTCATTGCAGACTCAGACACCTTGTTCCGTTTGAACGGCGGCGACCGCACGCGCGCCGGCCAGCTCAGGGTCGGCTTGCGCTGCCGTCGCACCGGCTTGGCGGGTCAAGTGATTGACCAGGTAGTAGAGGGCGTAGAGCACGAAGTACGGCAGGATCAGGTACGGCACGTTTTCGCCGACGAACTTGAACCACAGTCCGAAGGCTCCTTGCCCGATGTCGCCGAATCCGGCCCGGACTTCGGCGACGTAGTAGGCGGTGGTGCCGGTGATCAGGACTGCGATGCCGAAAAAGCTCAGCCACAAGCAGCGAATTCGCGACTCGTCGGGCAGATCGCGGCGCAGCATCCGCGTCCACACTGCGAACAACAGAATTCCGGCGAGGACGGCCCCGAACTCGAGCCCGAAGATGAAGTTATCGTCGCTGCGGTAGCGGGTGTCGGCCAATCCGTATTGCCACCACAGCCAGCGCCATCCGGGGTCAGGCGTGGGTTGCCAGAGATTGAACGGATGGCCGAGCAGAAACGGAAGTTCGTAGGTGAGCTGGCTTCCTGCGGTCAGCGGGATATAGATCATGACCAGTTCGGCGGCCAGCGCGAGACGAGATCGCTGCTCCCCCGGAGCTCCACAGCAACACGAATGGCAAGACGATCACGGGGATCCCGAAGATGAGGTTGGCGACGACGTCTACAGTGCGGCTGGGCGCCACGAGACCGGTGCCGGCCGCGATCGTCATGAACACGAAGACGGCGCCGACGAACGAGAGCATGACGACGTAGATCTTCAACCGGTGCGGCGCGAACGGGCGGGCCAATTCGGAATGGGTGCCTTGCACTGCATCACCTCTCGGTTATCACGTACTTGATACCGATTATCAGGTACTTGATACTAAGGAGGCCGGGTGTGGGTGGTCAACGCCTTCTGCACTGGAGATAAGTAGCGCCGGGCACAAGGTGCCCGGCACTACATTACCTATACGTACGACTTATCTATACGTACGACATATCAGCCGCGGCGGCCGCAGACCGGCCACGCGTGGATGCCCTGCGTGTGCAGCACGTTCTCGGCAACCCGGATCTGCTCCTCACGGCTGGCGTTGTTCGCCGAGCCCGAGCCGCCGTTGGCGTGCCAGGTGCTGGACGTGAACTGCAGCCCACCCTGGAAGCCGTTACCGGTGTTGATCGCCCAGTTTCCACCCGACTCGCACTGCGCGATGGCATCCCAGTTCACGCTGTAAGCGTGGACCGGCGGCGGGGGCGGGGCCTCCGGGCCCGGAGGCGGCGGGACGTTCGGGTCAAAACCGACCGGTGCCGGCGGCGGAGCGTCCGGAGCCGGGGGCGGCGGGGGCACGTTCGGGTCGAAGCCCACAGGCGCCGGCGGCGGAGCGTCCGGACCCGGCGGCGGAGCGTCGGGAGCCGGGGGCGGCGGCGGAGCGTCCGGACCGGGCGGCGGCGCGGCGTCGGGAGCCGGGGCGGCTCCGGCCGGGACCGCGTTCGGGTCAAAGCCCATCGGGTCCGCGTGGGCGGTGGCCGAAGGGATGGTCACGAGCGTGCCTGTGATCGCGGCGAGAATGAGCGTCTTACGGACGTTCGTCAAAATCGTTCCTTTCGCGGTGCGCGCGCCAAAGCAAGCCCACGGAGGTGGGCTGAGGTGTTGGGTTGGTGCGGGAGTAGGTGCTCTTGGGCCGTGCCGTCTCGTTCTGGCACAGCAGCGGCAGGCTGGTCGGGCCCAGGGCGGGCTGTCACCGACCGGCTGCGGACAGGCTCAGCCGTCCGCAGCGCCGCTCACACGCGGGTCCGTGGATAAATTTTCAGTTATTCTTCCGTAACCCGTTTGTGGGTTAACAGGGACCGTACGAGAAGCCGTCCCATTCGTCATCTTCGGAAACCGGATATCTCGGTTGGGTAACGACCCGATCACACCGCGATAGTACGTTTATATTTGCAGGTCAGCCGCGCCTTTTTCGCAGGTACCCAGAGCGGCGGCCTACTAAAAAATCGTGAGCCGAATCACGCGTTTTTTGTGAGCTGGCACACGTGTTTGCGGAGATTGATACGAATCCGGCGTCGAATTGACAGACCCCCCTCACCGGCGCCTAGCGCGCGGACTGTACAGCACGTTCCGTGCATATACCGCACGCCACGCCGGATGATGCGAAAACCGGGTAGCTCGTGTCTCGCAATGCGACTCTGCGGCAGCATTATTCGGTATCGACCGTCGCGACCAGCCCGAGTGGAAGGGTCGGATGGGTATACGTCGAACCGATTGCGCACGCCACCAACAGCTTTCATCTAAACTATTAAGGGCGCCAATGCTTTTCAATTAGACAGGACAGAGGTCCGGCGGAAGTAAATCTCGCCCGCCGAGCGACCCTCGCGATCACACGCCTGTGCCGTTATCGACCCGCATTAAAGAATTTGCTCATAGCTACGATGATCTCCATCGCGCCAATCTGGTCACCAATCCGAAATCGGGCGCTCGCAATCGCGGTGTGACGAAACCACCGCTGCGCCAACAGATCACAACACGCATACAGCTCACGGACGTCGTTGTGTGGAAGGTCGCGCAATGAATTGCACCAAGATACGTGAGGAATTTGCCGTGATGTTAATGAATTTTACCGCGTCATTAACACATTCCCCGGCGCATTTAAAGGGCCTAGAATTGCGCGGTGGATTCGCGAATAGGAAACGGGGCCCGCTGCGCTCAGGCGCGAGACTGCGCCAGGGCGCGCAGCTCGTCAGCGGTGTTGACGTTGGTCAGGGACCGAGAGTCTGCGGTCACGATCCGCTGCGTATCCGAGGCGTCGACGAAGGCGCGCATCTTGCGCTCGCCGGCAGCGACCAACGCGTCGACCCGGTCGGCCAAGTCGGTCCGGTACACCGCGGCCAGGTAGTGGTCCTGGCCATCCCACGGCAACACCACTTCGGCACCAGTCTCGACGGCCCGACGGGTCAGGTCATCGATGAGTTCGGCTGTCAGGAAAGGCATATCGACCGCGCAGACGAAGGCGAAGCGGACGCCGGCCTCGCCCGCAACGCGCAACGCTCGCCCGGTGGCGGGCAGCGGCCCGAGCCCTCGCAGTTCGTCCCGGATGACGCGAGCCGGCAATTCGGGCAGCGGCTGGCCCTGGGCGGCCATCACAAGAACCGGGTCGCAGCGCTGAGCGAGAATGCCGACGACGCGCTCCACCATGGTGGTGGCCTCGTACCCGTCGGCGCCGGGAAACGGGAGGGTCGCTTTGTCGCGACCCATGCGAACTGATGCACCACCGGCGAGGGTCACCCCGGCCAGCGAGACTGTGTCGGACACGGAATTACCTTAGTCGACGGTCCACGTGTCGCGCCCACGCAGCAGCGATTGCAGGGCGGCGGAGTCGAATGGGTTTGCAGCCCGCGCCGTCTGGACCTGGGACCGCGCCGCGTCGTCGTAGGTGGGCCTGCTGACGTCGCGGAAAATGCCCAGCACGGTGTGATCGAGGTTCTGATCGGACAGCCGGGACAGCGCGAAAGCGTAGGCCGAGTCGTCGGCGTGGGCGTCATGGATAACGATCTCGTCGACGGACACGTCGGCGGTCTTCGCCGCGTCGAGACCGAAACCCGATCGCACAATGCAGTATTCGCCGTCGACGCCGAAGACGATCGGGTCACCATGACGGACGTTGATGACCCGCTCTTCGGCGCCCTCTTTGCGGAGCACGTCGAACGAGCCGTCGTTGAAAATCGGGCAGTCCTGAAGGATCTCTACCACCGCGGCGCCGCGGTGCTCGGCGGCGGCGCGCAACACGTCCGACAGGCCGTTGCGATCGGAGTCCAGGGCGCGGCCGACGAAGGTCGCCTCGGCGCCCAGCGCCAACGACACCGGGTTGAACGGGTGATCGAGCGATCCCATGGGAGTGGACTTGGTGACCTTGCCGACCTCCGACGTCGGCGAGTACTGACCTTTGGTCAACCCGTAGATCCGGTTGTTGAACAACAGGATCGTGATGTTGACGTTGCGGCGCAGCGCGTGGATCAGGTGGTTGCCGCCGATCGACAGGGCATCACCGTCGCCGGTGACCACCCAGACCGACAGGTCCTCGCGCGCCAGCGCCAGACCGGTCGCGATGGCCGGGGCCCGGCCGTGGATCGAGTGGAACCCGTAGGTTTCCAGGTAATACGGGAACCGGCTCGAGCAGCCGATACCGCTGATGAACACGATGTTCTCGCGTCGCAGGCCCAACTCGGGCAGGAAGTTGCGGATGGTGTTGAGGATGACGTAGTCACCGCAGCCCGGGCACCAACGGACCTCTTGATCGCTGGTGAAGTCCTTGCCCTTCTGCGGCTGATCCGTCGTGGGCACCCCGTCGTTTTTGGTCAACTTGGGTGTCACCCCAAGGTCCGTGCCCGCCAGATTGCCAATCACTTCAGTCACGAGCGCCGCTCCTCCTAACCGCTTCGCTCTGCGTCGCTATCACGCGTCAGCTCCAACCGTCGCTGCCGCCATTCTCGCGACCATCGTCTTATCTTGCTCTATTTCAGCCAATGTCCCGTTCAGCGCGGCCCGAATGACGCGCCCGATCTCGTCGGCCAGGAACGCGATACCTTGAACCTTGGTGACCGATTGCACGTCCACCAGGTACTTGCCGCGAAGGATCAGCGCCAGTTGACCCAGGTTCATCTCTGGCGCCACCACTTGCGGGTACCGCCGCAAGACGTCGCCCAGGTTCGCCGGGAAGGGACTCAGGTAACGCAGATGGGCGTGCGCGACCTTGATGCCTTTGCGCCGCGCGCGGCGGCAGGCTTCACCGATCGGGCCATACGAGCTGCCCCAGCCGAGCAGCAACAGCTCGGCGTCCCCGGTCGGATCGTCCACTTCCAGATCCGGTACGGAGATACCGTCGATCTTGGCCTGGCGCAACCGAACCATGAGGTCGTGGTTGACGGGCTCGTATGAGATGGCACCCGAACCGTTCGCCGCCTCCAGGCCACCGATCCGGTGCTCCAGGCCGGCCGTTCCCGGCACGGCGAACTGGCGCGCGAGCGTCTCCGGGTCGCGGGCGTAGGGCTGGAACGGCTCGTCGGGCTTCGCAAAGGTGTGCGTGATCGGCTTCAGCGAGTCGACGTCCGGAATCCGCCATGGCTCAGAGCCATTGGCGATGGCGCCGTCGGACAACAGGATCACCGGCGTGTGATACGACACCGCGATGCGGACCGCCTCGAGGGCGGTCTCGAAGCAGTCGGACGGCGACCGCGGCGCGAGCACCGCGACCGGTGACTCACCGTTGCGGCCGTACAGCGCCTGCAGGAGGTCAGCCTGCTCGGTCTTGGTGGGCAGGCCGGTCGAAGGCCCACCACGCTGGACGTCGATCACCAGCAACGGCAGTTCGGTCATCACCGCGAGGCCCAGCGCTTCGGACTTCAGCGAAATCCCCGGCCCCGACGTGCTGGTGACGCCGAGGGCGCCGCCGTAGGAGGCGCCGATCGCCGCGCAGATGCCGCCGATCTCGTCCTCGGCCTGGAAGGTGATCACGTTGAAGTTCTTGTGCTTGGACAGCTCGTGCAGGATGTCCGACGCCGGCGTGATCGGGTAGCTGCCGAGCACGACCGAAATGTCAGCCAGCTGGCCCGATGCGACTATCCCGTAGGCCAGCGCGGTGTTGCCAGAGATCTGGCGGTATTCGCCGTTCGGCAGGGTTGCCCGCGAAACCTCGTAGGTGGTGCCGAACGCCTCGGTCGTTTCGCCGTAATTCCAGCCCGCCTTGAGGGCCAGCACGTTGGCCTCCGCGATGTCGGGCTTGCGGGCGAACTTCTCTCTGATGAACTTCTCGCTGGTCTCGATCGGACGCCCGTACATCCACGACAGAAGGCCGAGCGCGAACATGTTCTTGGCGCGCTGACCGTCCTTCTTGGATGCACCAATCGCCTCGACGGCGCCGAGCGTCAGCGTCGTCATCGCGACGGAATGCACTACGTATTCTTCCAACTCGTCGGATTCGAGCGGGTTGGTTACGTAGCCGACCTTCGTCAGGTTTCGCTTGGTGAACTCATCGGAGTTCGCGATCACCATTCCACCGCGCGGCAAGTCGCCGATATTGGCCTTGAGGGCCGCCGGATTCATCGCGACGAGGACATCGGGCCGGTCACCCGCGGTCAAGATGTCGTAATCGGCGATCTGAATCTGGAAGGACGAGACGCCGGGAAGGGTCCCTGCTGGGGCCCGAATCTCGGCGGGATAGTTCGGCTGGGTCGCGAGGTCGTTGCCGAAAAGCGCTGCCTCGGAAGTGAACCGGTCGCCGGTGAGCTGCATGCCGTCGCCGGAGTCCCCGGCGAATCGAATGACGACTTGCTCTAAGCGCTGTCGGTCGGACTTGTTACGAGATGTCCCATTTTGAGAATCTGACCCGGCTGCGCTGCCGTTCGGATCCACCTGTCCGACCTCCATTTGTTAACCCGATAGGCACGTCGCTGGAGCTTTAGGGTACGCGCCATTCGAACGGCTCCTGCGCCCTCGCGCTTGTGTGTCACTGGTAGTACCAATTATGGCACTCTTTTTGGTGAGCATGGGCGTCTCGAACATGCTGCATGCAGGCGTTTTGCGGCTAAAGCCGAAGTCAGCAAGGCGATGACGAGGCGAGCAGTTCAAAACTGTGGTATTGGTCACTATCGCTGCCAGCAGCGAGACGTCTCACTGATTGCGCGGCGCGGTTTCCGGCACTGTCGGCGCGCCACGGCGTCGCTGGTTGCCAGGGGCGTGCGCGAGTCCTGGCTAGGCGCTCTTGTCGCGACGCTCGGTGCGCGACGGCTTGCGCGGCACGATCGTCGGCAAGACGTTGTCCTGCACGGTCTCCTTGGTAACCACGACCTTGGCGACGTCGTCGCGGCTCGGGATGTCGTACATGACGGGCAGCAGGACTTCTTCCATGATCGCGCGCAGGCCACGAGCGCCGGTGCCGCGGTGAATCGCTTGGTCGGCAATCGCTTCCAGGGCGTCGTCGGTGAATTCCAGCTCCACGCTGTCCATCTCGAACAGGCGGGTGTACTGCTTGACCAACGCGTTCTTCGGCTCGGACAGAATCTTGACCAACGATTCGCGGTCCAGGTTGGTGACCGAGGCGACGACGGGCAGCCGGCCGATGAACTCGGGGATCAGACCGAACTTGATCAGGTCCTCGGGCATGACGTCGGCGAAGTGGTCGGTGGTGTCGATCTCGGCCTTGGAGCGAACCTCGGCGCCGAAGCCCAGGCCCCGCTTGCCGACCCGCTCGTAGATGATCTTCTCGAGGCCGGCGAACGCCCCCGCGACGATGAACAGCACGTTGGTGGTGTCGATCTGGATGAACTCCTGGTGCGGGTGCTTGCGGCCGCCCTGCGGGGGAACCGAGGCCTGGGTGCCTTCCAGGATCTTGAGCAAGGCCTGCTGCACGCCTTCGCCGGAGACGTCGCGGGTGATCGACGGATTCTCGCTCTTGCGGGCAATCTTGTCGACCTCGTCGATGTAAATGATGCCCGTCTCGGCGCGTTTGACGTCGTAATCGGCGGCCTGAATCAGCTTGAGGAGAATGTTCTCGACATCCTCACCGACATAGCCGGCCTCGGTCAAGGCGGTGGCGTCAGCGATCGCGAACGGGACATTGAGCATCTTGGCCAGTGTTTGGGCCAGATAGGTCTTGCCGCAGCCGGTGGGTCCCAGCATCAAGATGTTCGACTTGGTCAGCTCGACGGGCTCTCC
>DASYBR010000191.1:0-14495 GCA_036500645.1 Mycobacterium sp.
TCACAAGACCGCGTCGATTAGATTTGATCTTCGTCGCCAGCTACAGTCACGCTCGACTAAAACATGCGGGCGTAGCTCAATGGTAGAGCCCTAGTCTTCCAAACTAGCTACGCGGGTTCGATTCCCGTCGCCCGCTCGGGCTAGCTATCTGCTCGACAGAAAGGCGCCATGAGCGACCTCAAAGTGGACGCGGAAATTCATGGCTCATGCGCTTCGAAATTCGCCGGCGTGCGAGACGCATTCGAGCGCAATTTCACGCATGGCGATGAGGTCGGCGCCGCGGTCGCCGTCTGGGTGGATGGCGACCTGGTCGTCAACCTGTGGGGCGGCTGGGCCGATGCCGCCCGCGCCCGGCGCTGGCGGCAAAACACCCTGACCACCGTGCTGTCCGGCACCAAAGGGCTGTCAGCGACCTGTATTCACCAACTGGCCGATCGTGGCGAGCTGGATCTGCAGGCCCCGGTCGCCCACTACTGGCCCGAGTTCGGGCAGGCGGGCAAGGAAGCCATCACGCTGGCCATGGTGATGAGCCACCGGTCCGGCGTGATCGGACCCAACACCCGGATGCCGTGGGAAGACGTCGCCGACTGGGACTTCGTCTGCGAACACTTGGCCGCCGCCGAACCCCGGTGGGAGCCCGGCGCCGCCCAGGGCTATCACATGACGACCTTCGGCTTCATCGTCGGCGAGGTGTTCCGGCGGGTCACCGGGCGCACGATCGGGCAGTATCTGCGCACCGAGATCGCGGAGCCCCTCGGCGCGGACGTCCACATCGGGCTGTCGGCGGCCGAGCAACGCCGCTGCGCCGAGCGGGTGAACAAGCCCCACGCGCGAGACCTGCTTGCCGACGCGCACGCCCCCAGCGACCCGGTCAGCCTGAAGGACCACTCCAAGGCTGGATTGTCTATCTCGATGGGCTTCGCCCCCGACGACGAACTCGGCTCGCACGACTTGGAGCTGTGGCGTCGGCTCGAGTTCCCCGGCACCAACGGGCAGGTGTCCGCGTTGGGGCTGGCCACGTTCTACAACGCGCTCGCCCAAGAGAAACTGCTCAGCCGCGAGCACATGGACCTGGTGCGGGTGTGTCAGGGCGGGCTGGACACCGACCTGGTGCTGGGCCCCCGGGTCGCCGACCACGGATGGGGTCTGGGCTACATGCTCAACCAGCGATGCGTCAACGGACCCAACCCGCGAATCTTCGGCCACGGCGGCCTCGGCGGCTCGTTCGGATTCGTCGACTTGGAACACCGGATCGGCTATGCGTATGTGGCGAATCGCTTCGACGCCACCAAAGCCAACGCGGACCCGCGCAGCCTCGCCATGAGCAACGCGGTCTACTCCGCACTAGGGGTGATCTAGAACCTGCTCCACGAAAACGCGCCCCGCCAGATAGCGGCAGGGCGCGTTAGTTTCGTGGACTGATCCCAGATCAGGGGTGCCATCCCGGAGGCGGTGGCGGTCCCCACGGTTCCTGATGCGGGGGCCCTCCCCAAGGAGGCGGCGGCCCGCCGGGTCCCCAGCCCTCACGGTGCCAGTCGTGGCAGCTGTTCCAGTCCCAGTTGTTGCCCCAGCCTGGATCCCAGTTCTCACCTGGGCACCATTGCGGGAACGGTCCGGGTTGCGCTTGCACTTGAGTCGCGACACCCAGGCCCGCCAACCCGAGCCCGCCGATCGCCAAAGCCGTTGCGGCCAAACGTGGAATAGTTTTCACGAAGTCAACTGTTGCCCATCGACCGCGAATCGAAAACTGTAGGCACCAGCGTTTCTCCCTGGCAGTTTCCTGTCAATTCGGGGCGACCTGCGCGTTTCGGGAGCATCCGCGCACATGCGCGGTCACTTTTGATCAGTCGGACACCAGAACACGTTGCGCCCCTCCAACACCGCGGTGCGAATTGAATCGCCACAGACTCGGCAAGGCTCGCCGGCACGCCGGTACACATACGTGCGGGGACGGCCGGGGCGGTACGACGGCGGCCCGTGATCGTGCTCCGGTCGCACCACGACGATCTTTCCGCCGCGTAAGCCCACCTTCATCAAAGCCACCAGGTCGGTCCACGCCGCGTCGAAGTCCGCCTCGCTGATCTCCCGGCCGGGCCTAAACGGATCGATGCGGTGTCGGAACAGCAACTCGCTGCGGTAGACGTTGCCCACCCCGGCGACGATCGTCTGATCCATCAGCAGCGCGCCAATCGGCCTGCGGGACTTGCTGATTCGTTTCCATGGCCATGACGGGTCGGCGTCGCTGCGCAACGGGTCGGGACCGAGCCGGGCCAGCACGTCGGAGACCTGGCCCTCGTCGATCACCTCGCACACCGTCGGTCCGCGCAGGTCGGTGCCGTATTCGGCACCGACCATCCGCATCCGCACCTGCCCGATGGGTTCCGGAAGCGTGCCATCGTCGGGACGTTGCCACTCCGTGAAGGTGCCGTAGAGACCCAGATGAACGTGCACGATCGGGCCGCCGGCGTAGTGGTGGAACAGGTGTTTGCCCCAGGCGCTGGCGCGCTGCAACACCCGGCCGTTGACGACGGCGGCGGAATCGGCGAAGCGACCCTGCGGGCTGGATACCGTGACTGGTGCACCGCCGAACCGGCGTTGGTGCAGCCGGGCCAGCCGGTGCAGGGTATGCCCTTCGGGCACTAAAGGTCCTTAAGCCTGCGCGCCGGGCACCGGCGGGGCTTGGTGGGTGCGCTCATACTCGTCGAGGATGTCGATACGCCGTTGGTGGCGAGGCGCTTTCGAGAATGGTGTGTTGACGAAGGCGTCCACGAACGACAGTGCGTCCTCGACGGTGTGCATGCGACCGCCGATGCCGATCAACTGCGCGTTGTTGTGTTCCCTCGCCAGCGTCGCCGTCTCGATGCTCCACGCCAGGGCGCACCGGGCGCCCGGGACTTTGTTCGCGGCGATCTGCTCGCCGTTGCCAGACCCGCCCAGCACGATGCCCAGGCTCTCCGGGTCGGCCATCGTGCGCGTCGCCGCGGCGATGCAGAATGCCGGATAGTCGTCTTCGGCGTCGTAAGTGAAGGCACCGCAGTCGATCGGCTCGTGCCCGGTCTTCTTCAGATGCTCGAGGATCTGTTGCTTGAGCTCGAATCCAGCGTGGTCAGAACCCAGGTAGACGCGCATGCCCGACATACTTCCCTGCCGCATCCGGGCCGCGCAACGCGGGACGCACCAATCGAACTAGTCGAATTCGGGCTTCTCGTGCCGGGTGCGCTTGAGCTCGAAGAAGTGCGGGTAGGCCGCGAAGGTCACCGAGGCGTCCCAGAGCTTGCCTGCCTCCTCGCCGCGCGGAATCCGCGACAGCACCGGGCCGAAGAAAGCGACTCCGTTGACGTGGATGGTCGGCGTGCCGACATCGTCACCGACCGCGTCCATGCCGGCGTGGTGGCTCTTACGCAGCGCGTCGTCGTAGTCCTCGCTGGTGGCGGCGGCCGCCAACTCGGCGGGCAGACCAGCCTCGTCCAGCGCCAGCTTGATGACCTCTTCGAGCTCCTTGTTGCCCTTGTTGTGAATCTGGGTGCCCATCGCGGTGTAGAGCGGAGCCAAAACCTCGGCGCCGTGGGCCTGCTCGGCGGCGATCGCCACCCGCACCGGGCCCCAGGCCCGCTTCATGTTCTCCCGGTATTGCTCGGGCAGGCCTTCGCGGTTCTCGTTGAGTATCGCGAGGCTCATCACGTGGAAGTTCACGTCAATATCACGAACCTTTTCCACTTCGAGGATCCAGCGCGACGTGATCCATGCCCACGGGCACAGCGGGTCGAACCAGAAATCGGCTTGGTTTTGCACGGTGGCCTTGTCGGGCATAGCGAAGTCCTCTCATCGGTCAAACACCACTCAGCACAACCGTAGGCGCTCTGGGCCTGTTCCCAAGCACGTAAGTTAGAGCCGTGGCTCTACCTAATCTCACCCGCGCCCAGGCCGTGGAACGCGCCTCTCTGGTTACCGTCGACAGCTACCAGATCGACCTCGATCTCACTGATGGCAACGGCAGCCCGGGCGACCGGGTCTTCCGCTCGGTGACCACGGTGAAATTCGACGCGCTGCCGGGCGCCGACACGGTCATTGACATCGCCGCCGAGAAGGTTCGCGGCGCCACGCTCAACGGGCACGAACTGGACGTCTCCGGATACGACGAGTCGATCGGCATCGTGTTGCGCGGGCTGGAACAACACAACGTCCTCGTCGTCGACGCCGACTGCCTTTACTCCAACACCGGCGAGGGCCTGCATCGCTTCGTCGACCCCGTCGACAACGAGGTCTACCTGTACTCGCAGTTCGAAACCGCTGACGCCAAGCGCATGTTCGCGTGCTTCGACCAGCCCGACCTCAAGGCGACGTTCGACATCCGGGTGACCGCGCCCGGCCACTGGAAGGTGATCTCCAACGGCGCGACGGTGTCGATCTCGGAGACGAACGGGGCCGGCGTGCACACCTTCGCGGTCACCCCGCGGATGAGCACGTACCTGGTGGCCTTGATCGCCGGGGCGTATGCCGACTGGAAGGACTCCTACAGCGACGAGCACGGGGAGATTCCGCTGGGCCTGTACTGCCGAGCCTCGCTCGCCCCGCACATGGACCCCGAGCGGTTGTTCACCCAGACCAAGCAGGGATTTTCCTTCTACCACAAGAATTTTGGCTTGCCGTACGCATTCGGCAAGTACGACCAGCTGTTCGTCCCCGAGTTCAACGCCGGCGCAATGGAAAACGCGGGCGCCGTGACGTTCCTCGAGGACTACGTCTTTCGTAGCAAGGTCACCCGGGCCTCGTACGGGCGGCGCGCTGAGACCGTGCTGCACGAGATGGCGCACATGTGGTTCGGCGACCTGGTCACGATGGCGTGGTGGGATGACCTGTGGCTCAACGAGTCCTTCGCGACCTTCGCGTCGGTGCTCTGCCTCAGCGAGGCCACCGAATTCACCGAGGCCTGGACGACCTTTGCCAACGCGGAAAAGTCGTGGGCCTACCGCCAGGACCAGTTGCCGTCGACACACCCGGTGGCCGCCGATATCCCGGACCTGGCGGCGGTGGAGGTCAACTTCGACGGCATCACCTACGCGAAGGGCGCCTCGGTGCTCAAGCAGCTGGTTGCCTACGTCGGAGTAGAAAGCTTCCTGACGGGCCTGCGCGACTACTTTCGCGCGCACGCGTTCGGCAACGCCAAGTTCGGCGATCTCGTCGCCGCGCTGGAAAAGGCCTCGGGCCGTGACCTTTCCGACTGGGGCCAGCAGTGGCTGAAAACCACCGGACTGAACACGCTGCGCGCGGATTTCGACGTCGACGCCGACGGCCGGTTCACCCGATTCGCGGTGACGCAGAGCGGCGCCGCGCCCGGCGCCGGCGAGACTCGGGTGCACCGGCTGGCGGTCGGGATCTACGACGATGACGGGGCCGGCAAGTTGGTGCGGGTGCATCGCGAGGAACTCGACGTCGAGGGCCCTTCCACGGAAATCCCTGCGCTGGTTGGCGTTTCGCGCGGAAAGCTGATTCTCGTCAACGACGACGACCTGACGTACTGCTCGCTGCGGTTAGACACCGACTCGCTGAAGACCGCGCTCGAGCGGATAGCCGACATCGCCGAGCCGCTCCCCCGCACACTGGTCTGGTCGGCGGCGTGGGAGATGACGCGCGACGCCGAACTGCGTGCGCGCGACTTCGTGGCGTTGGTGTCGGGCGGCGTTCAAGCCGAAACCGAGGTCGGGGTGGCGCAACGGCTGCTGCTGCAGGCGCAGACGGCGCTGGGGTCCTACGCCGACCCGGCCTGGGCGCACGAGCACGGGTGGCCGCAGTTCGCCGACCGGGTGCTGGAATTGGCGCGCGGCGCGCAGCCCGGGTCGGATCACCAGCTCGCTTTCGTCAACACCCTGTGCTCGTCGGTGCTGTCGACTCGGCATGTCGAGACGCTGGCGGACCTGCTCGACCATGATCCCGCCGAGTTGGGCTTGGCGGGCCTCGAGATCGACACCGACCTGCGCTGGCGCATCGTGACAGCGCTGGCCACCGCGGGCGATGTCGACGCCGACGGTCTTGCAACACCCTTCATCGACGCCGAGGTGCAACGCGATCCCACCGCCGCCGGCAAGCGGCACGGTGCGCAGGCCGCCGCGGCCCGGCCGCAGCCGCAAGTCAAGGAAGACGCGTGGACGACGGCGGTGGAAGATGACACCCTGCCCAACATCACGGCCCGCGCGATCATCGGGGGCATCGGGGCGCCTGGGCAGCATGAGTTGCTCAAGCCGTTCACCACACGCTACTTCGAGGCGATCCCCGGTGTCTGGACGCGGCGATCAAGTGAAGTCGCCCAGACGGTGGTCATCGGCCTGTATCCGAGCTGGGACATCAGCGAAGCCGGCATCGCCGCCGCCGACGAATTCCTGAAGGCACCGGAGTCCGAGGTGCCGCCGGCCCTGCGCCGCCTGGTGCTCGAGGGCCAAGCCGGAGTCAAGCGGGCCTTGCGGGCCCGCAAGTTCGACGTCGCGTGATCGGACATCGCCTGATCGAACGCCCGGGAGACTAAGCCGGAGAGATTCCCGCGCTCAGCACGCGGATCGCACTGACTAAACCGTCCACCAGATCGCCCCTCTCGAATTCCGATATGGCGGCGGCGACCCCCAGCGGGGCGGCCGACTCGGCGCCGCGGCCGCGGACCGCGGAGCCGTAGACCACCTCGATGGCGCCCTGATCGGGCGAGACCGCCAGAAGCACCGCGTTATTCGGCGTCGGTACCTTCGCCAGAATCTCGCGGGCGCGCGCGGCGGTGTCGCTTCCCAGGTCACCGAGGTAGATGGCGAACCGTGCCCGCGATGCCCGCGAGCCGTACTTCAGCGCGTCGTCGATGGCGACGAGGTCTTTGATGGAAAACGGGTACTGCACGGACAACTCGCCGGGCTCAGTGACTCCGGAAATCCGCCCACTGGTGGTGATAACCGAGCCTTTGGGCAGCCCGGCGGGTGCGATCGTGGCTACCTCACCATGTACCACTGGCGCCACCTCCAACTGAGAAGGTGTCGTGTCCGCCATGGACGTTCACGTCTTGATCGCTGGCGGCCCACAGGATCGGTGCGTGCGTCCACTTCTCCTGCAATTTGTAGGTCGCTGGGTGCGGGCCCTTGTGGGACCAGATCAGCACCGCCAGGACGGCCACCAGCAATAACGGTATCCCGATGAAGTACAGGTGAATCTCAAGAAGGCTCACGACGCAAACCGTATCCCACCGGCGGGTCCCTCCGCGCATTCAGGCGTCGGTTTCTTCCCGAACCCGTCGGCGGCGGTGATAATCGGCGGATGGCGTCGAAGTCGACGAGCCGATGGGCGAGCACGGCGCTGGTGTTTGCGGCGACAGCGGTCGCAGCGGGCCCGGCGGGCGGCGCCCACGCCGACGACCAGAGCCCCGCACCGCTACCGGTGTTTGCGCCGCATCCGTCGGACTGGCAGCCGAACTACACGGTGTTCCCGTACAACCTGTGGCAGTCGCGCGTGACACCCGAGCAGGTCACCGCCGAGCGGGAGGCGTGCCAGTGGTTCAACGCACAGTACGGCCCGCTGATGGGTCAGGTCTTCGGATTTCAGCACTACCTGGCCGGCCAGCGTGACGACTGGTCGGCCCCCGCGGTGCAGGCCGCCGGAAACACGGTGAAGGCAAACCTCGACCAGTCCGCGGCGGTCCTCGACCCCCGGGCGCGCACCCTCTTCATCGTCAATTATCCGGACCAGAGCCAGTATTCGCCGCTATACAACGGCGACTCGTTCCACCACCTCTGGTATCAGTTCACCCAGATCAGCGACAAGATCAGCCAGAAGATGGTGTCGGGGGTCATCAACGCCAACATCGCCACCGCCAACGTGTACGGCAACACGATTCGCGATTCAGGGGTGTGCGCAGGTGCCTAGAAGGGGCCTAGCCTCGTTCGGCTACGCCGCGCCTTCGCCAAGGTATCGGGCCCAGGCCGGATCCAGCTCCTTGACCGTCGAGAGCAGCCGCCAATGCTGCCCCGTCGGCGGCGACGGCTGCCGGCGCAGCGCCCAGCCGAGTTCGGTGAGCAGCTTGTCGCCCTTGCGGTGGTTGCACGTCGAGCAACACGCGACGCAATTCTCCCAGGAGTGGTCACCGCCGCGGCTGCGTGGCACCACGTGGTCGACGGTGTCCGCCTTGGCCCCGCAGTAGGCGCAGGAGAAGCGATCGCGGTGCATCAGCGCGGCGCGGGTCATCGGGACGCGCGCCCGGTACGGGACGCGGACGTAGGTGCGCAGCTGGATCACCGAGGGCACCATGATCGAGTTGGTGGCCGAATGGATGACCGGGCCGGCCGGATCGTGGTGCACCACGTCGGCCTTGCCGCAGATCACCATGACGATCGCTCGTCGCATCGGCAGCGCGGTCAGCGGCTCGTAGGTGGAATTGAGCAGCAGCACCCGTCGCCGACTCCAAATCGACGAGCTTTCGAGCCGGGTGGGCGGATGGGTTTCTACGCTGTGCAGGCATGGTGCGGTTGCGGGCCCGGTTAACCCTGCCGCGCCCCCTGAACTGCGGTGGCTGCGGCGTTTCTTGCCCTGCGCCATAGATCCTCCGCGGATAGTTCACCATGATTCGTCGCCAATCGCACCCCTATTGCTGGTGATCGCCGTGTCAATCCGGTGAACAGAAGTTGCGGTCAGCGCCCGCCTCGGCTCCCCTCCGCGAGGATGCACCACAATGGAGGAGATGGATCCAGAGCAACAATCCTTCTACGACGCTGTCGGTGGTGCCGAGACCTTCAACGCGATCGTGTCGCGCTTTTATGCGCAGGTCGCAGAGGACGAGATACTCCGTCAGCTCTATCCCGAGGATGACCTGGCGGACGCCGAAGAACGCCTGCGTATGTTCCTCGAGCAGTACTGGGGAGGTCCGCGAACCTACTCCGATCAGCGGGGCCATCCCCGGCTGCGGATGCGCCACGCCCCATTCCGAATCACTCCCATCGAACGCGACGCTTGGCTGCGCTGCATGCACACCGCCGTCGCCTCAATCGACTCGCAAACGCTCGACGACCAACACCGTCGGGCGCTGCTCGATTACCTGGAGATGGCCGCTCATTCGCTGGTCAACTCGCCTTTTGTCTGATCTCCAGCCCAAAATAGCCAGCCGAGAAACTGAACGGAGCAAGATGAGCCCCGAACCGTGGTGGTCGAGTGCGGTCTTCTACCAGGTGTATCCGCGGTCATTCGCCGACAGCAACGGCGACGGCGTCGGCGACATCGACGGAATCGTCGCCCATCTGGATCACCTGGAGCGGTTGGGAATCGAGGCGATTTGGCTCAGCCCCGTGACCGTCTCGCCGATGGCCGACCACGGCTACGACGTCGCCGACCCCCGTGATATCGACCCGCTGTTCGGCGGGATGCCCGCGATCGAACGGTTGATCGCGGCGGCACACGAGCGGGACATCAAGATCACCATGGACGTCGTGCCCAACCACACCAGTTCTGCGCACCCGTGGTTTAAGGCCGCGGTGGCCGCCGGCCCAGGCACCGACGCGCGGGAGCGTTACTACTTCCGCGACGGCCGCGGCTCGAAGGGGGAACTGCCGCCCAACAACTGGACGTCGGTCTTCGGCGGGTCCGCGTGGACTCGGGTGGTGGAACCCGACGGCAATCCCGGCCAGTACTACTTGCACCTCTTCGACACCGAGCAGCCGGATTTGAACTGGGACAACCCCGAGGTCTTCGACGACTTCGAGGCGTCACTGCGGTTCTGGCTGGAGCGTGGCGTGGACGGCTTCCGCATCGACGTGGCGCACGGGATGGCCAAGCCGCCCGGCTTGCCCGATGCCAAGGAAAGCGTCAAGGTGTTGTCGCACAGCGACGACGACCCGCGTTTCAACAACCCGGCAGTCCACGACATCCACCGCAAGATCCGCAAGATCGTCGACGAGTATTCCGGCGCGGTGACCATCGGCGAGGTGTGGGTGATGGACAACCTGCTCTGGGCCGAGTATCTGCGACCCGACGAACTGCATCTCGGCTTCAATTTCCGGCTGACCAAGATCGCCTTCGACGCCGGCCAAATCCACGACGCCATCGAGAATTCGCTTGCGGCGACCGCTATCTATGACGCCGTCCCGACCTGGACGCTGTCCAACCATGATGTGGACCGCGAGGTCACCCGCTACGGTGGCGGCGAAATCGGGCTGCGCCGGGCACGCGCGATGGCACTGGTGATGCTCGCCCTGCCGGGCACGGTATTCATTTACAACGGTGAGGAATTGGGCCTCCCCGATGTATTGGACCTGCCCGAGGAAGTGCTGCAGGACCCGACCTGGGAACGCTCCGGGCGCACCGAGCGCGGCCGCGACAAGTGCCGGGTTCCGTTGCCGTGGTCGGGCGACACCCCTCCGTTCGGGTTCTCGTCGACACCCGACACGTGGCTGCCGATGCCGGCGGAGTGGTCGACGCTGACCGTCGAAAAACAAGAGTCACAACCAGATTCGATGCTGGGGTTCTTTCGGCA
The DNA here is from genome assembly GCA_036500645.1 of Mycobacterium sp. Classification (GTDB taxonomy): domain Bacteria; phylum Actinomycetota; class Actinomycetes; order Mycobacteriales; family Mycobacteriaceae; genus Mycobacterium. Next base: position 10,490 of record DASYBR010000191.1, read on the forward strand.
CGCCATCAAGCTGCGCCACACGCGGCTCGAATTCCATGGCCGCGAACTCGAGTGGCTGAACGCGTCGAGCGACGCGGTGATCTTCCGGCGGCCCGGCGGCTTGGTGTGCGCGCTGAACAGTGGCGACGGACCGATCCCGCTGCCTTCCGGAGAACTCATCCTGGCCAGCGCTCCGCTGGATGACGGCAAGCTGGCACCCGACGCGGCGGCCTGGCTGGTTTAGCCGGGCACCCGGCGCCGGCCGCCAACTCTCGACGAGCGGTTGGGGCGCCTGCTGTTCTATACCTTGAGCATGCCAACGTATGCCTGGACAGTGATCGGAGCCGGACCCGCGGGCATTGCGGCGGTGGGCCGGCTCCTCGATCGGGGAACAGCGCCCGAAACCATCGCCTGGATTGACCCGGCTTTTGCCGCGGGAGATTTCGGCCAAAAGTGGCGGTCGGTCTCAAGTAATACGCAAGTCGGTCACTTCCTGGACTATTTGAACAGCTCGTCCGCATTTCGATACGCGGAAGCCCCCCCTATGCCACTGCATGAAATCGATTCTCGTCAGACCTGCGCCCTCGCCTTAGTTGCCGAACCTCTCGTATGGATTACCCGGCATTTACGGGAGCGGGTGACAACTTACGAAACGACGGCGACCGCGCTCACATTGCAGCGTAAACAGTGGACAATCGATACGGAGCATCAGCAAATCTCGTCGAAGAATGTCATTCTTGCCGTCGGCGCCGTTCCCAAGAAGCTCTCGCACCCACACCTGCGAGAGGTCCCGGTAGAGGTCGCACTCGATCCGGAGAAGCTGCGCGATCAGCCGCTGGACGGTGCGACGGTCGCCGTGTTCGGGTCTTCGCACTCGTCAATGATCGCGTTGCCGCACCTGCTCCGGCAGCCCGTGAAGAAAGTCATCAACTTCTATCGCAGTCCGCTCAAATACGCCATTTACCTCGACGACTGGATCCTCTTCGACGACACCGGCCTCAAAGGCCAGGCAGCGGTTTGGGCCCGAGAAAACATCGATGGTGTTCTTCCCCACCGGCTGGAACGATGTTTGGTTTCGAGCCCGGAATTCGAAGAGAAAATTGCGGAATGTGACCATGTCGTTTACACCATCGGCTTCGAGCGAAGGCAACTGCCGGAGACCAGACAATGGGGCCCACGGAACTACAATCCGAGAAATGGAATTCTCGCCCCCGGCCTGTTCGGGCTGGGAATCGCTTTTCCCGAGTACACAGAAGACCCGTACGGATACGGGCAATACCGGGTAGGTCTGAAGAAATTCATGGAGTACCTCAATTCGGTTCTGCCATTGTGGATGCTCTATGGCACCGAGGCCCCCGCACAGTGTTCGACACTCGGCCGCCCGCATGGCACGGCACCCAAGAACCCGGCGGGCGCGCATCGCGGCGCGAGGCCTTCGTCGATCACGGTCTCGGCGACACACCGGTCATAAACTCACCGTGATTTCTGTCCGGGCGACCTGGCAGCCGCGCCCGTCAGCTCAGTAACAGCGCCGGGTCGCCGCGGCGCCGGTACACCGAGCCGAACCGGGCATCGACGCGCAACCACGTCGGCAGGATGCGCACCCGGATGATCTCATCGGCGCCGACCGCGTCCGGCGTCGGTGGCAAGAAACCCATTGCGGTCAAGGCGAATACACACCGCATGGGCAGCCCCACGCTGACGCCGGCCGAACTCACCTGAATGACCTCTTGGTCGAGCAGTGAAACCGGTGGACCGTGAGAACTGCTGTGTTCCTTGGCAAGTCGCGCACCACGCTGCGCCAGGTCGAGTATCACCCGGGCGGGGATGTCCTCGAGGTGAGTGAACCCCGACTCCGGGGGCAATGCGCCCCGCCACGCGGAATCCATCGCGAAGCCGGGATCAACGTAGCCCGAAGAGTCGTCCATGGCGGGCAGGGCATGCGCCAGCGCGTCGGCACCTGCCGACAGGTCCTCGGGTCGCACTTCGCCGATCACCACCCGGCTGGCCAGCACGTCGAAACCCGTTGCTACCCAGGCGGTGAGCAGGCCGGCCGATCGAGCGCGCAGCCTTATGACCGCAGCGTCGTCGAGACGCAACACATTGTCGACGAACCTGGCCAGATCTGTGCGCTGGGCAGCCCTGGATTCCGGGCCCAGCCAAATTCCGCGTTCGACTACCGGATCCACCGTTGCAAAAACTCCCGATGCTGGGGCGTGAGCCGCACCAGCCGTTGTTCCTTGATATGGACGGCCGCCAGCTGCGATTCCGCGACGACGGCGGGCTTCGACTCCGGATCGGCGCCGATCGAGCGCACTTCGTAGCCGAGTGTGAAATCGACCGCCCGCAGCCGCTTGGTCCACATGGTCACTTGCAGTGGCGAATCGGCCAGCCGCAGCTGGTCCTTGTAGGTGACCCGAACGTCGGCGATCAGCAGGCCGACGGTGGTGATGTCGGCGCCGAACGGCTCCTTGAGGAACGGAACCCGCGCCTCTTCCAGGATCGTGACCATGGTGGCGTGGTTGATGTGCTGGTACATGTCGATGTCCGACCAGCGCACTGGCACCGGCGCGACGAATCCGACGCTCAACTCGACGATCCTCGTCCACTGGTACGGGTCATGCGGCGGATCTGTCGCGCCGCCACGGACAGCGTCGCGAGATCCTTCTCCCCGCTCTCTTGAATCTCGGTAAGCGTTCGGCGGGCCCGCTCCACCCTGGATGCGCTGAGGTGTTCCCACTCGGCGATCTTCTCTTCACCGCTTTCATCGGGCTCCCCGACGGCGAGCACGTCGAAGCACAACGACCGCAGCGAGGCGTAGATGTCATCGCGAATCGCCAAGCGCGCCAATGAATGCCAGCGGTCGTTGCGGGACAGCCCCGACACCGCCGTCAGCAGGCCGTCGGTGCCCAGCCGGTCCATCAGCGCGAAGTAGGTGTCCGCGACCTCGGCGGCGTCGATGTCGTTGATGTCGCCGATGTCGATGATGTCGAGCAGGCTGAAGCGGTACAGACCGGCGGCGATCATATAGGCCAGGTCTTCTGGTGCACCCTGCGATGCGAACTCCGCGGCTTCCTGTTCCACGATGGCCTTGTCGTCACCCCGCAGCCATTCCGACATCCGCGGCGTCAGCGCCTTGACCTTGGCGGCGAACCGGTTGATCTCGGCACCGACCGCGAGCGGCTGTGGACGATAGTTCAGCAGCCAGCGTCCGGCGCGGTCGATGAGCCGCCGGGTATCCAGCGTGAGCCGGTCAGACAGCGCGACCGGCAAGTCCGCCGCACGGATCTGCCGCCAGATCTCCCCGGCATCGAAGATCGCGTCGGTGGCGACCCAGGTGCGCACCGCATCGACCGGGCCGACACCGACGTCTTCGGTGATCCGGAAGGCGTAACTGATGCCTGCGGCGTCCACCAGGTCGTTGATCAGCATGGTGGTGACGATCTCTCGACGCAGCTGATGCGTGCGGATCTCCGGAGTGAACCGTTCCCGCAGTGGCGTCGGGAAGTACTGGGGCAGCCGGGATGCGAACACATCCTGTTCGGTCAGTTCGGTTCCCAACATCTCCTCTTTGAGCCCCAACTTGACGTGCGCCATCAAGGTGCACAGCTCGGGCGAAGTCAGCCCCAGGCCGGCCTCGGACCGACGGTGAATCTCCTTCTCCGCCGGCAACGCCTCCAGTTCGCGGTTGAGGCCGCGTTCGTCCACCAGATGCTGGATGAGCCTGGCGTGCACCGGAAACAGGCTGACCGCGTTGGCGCGGCTGGTGCCGATTAAGTCGTTCTGATCCTCGTTGTCGGTGAGCACCAGTTGCGCGACCTCATCGGTCATCGACTCCAGCAGCTCTTTGCGCTCGTCGGCTTTGACCTTGCCGGCGGTGACCAGCGAGTCGATAAGGATCTTGATGTTGACCTCGTGGTCCGAGCAGTCCACGCCCGCGGAGTTGTCCATGGCGTCGGTATTGATGCGCCCACCCGCCAGGTCGAATTCGACGCGGCCCAGCGCGGTCACGCCGAGGTTGCCGCCT
>DASYBR010000192.1:0-8848 GCA_036500645.1 Mycobacterium sp.
CCATGACGGTCGTTCTGGTGCATGGCAATCCGGAGACCGACGCAATCTGGGGACCACTGGTCGATGCGCTCGGTCGCGAGGACGTGGTGCGGTTGTCACCGCCGGGCTTCGGAGCGCCGCTGCCCGACGACTTCCCGGCGACTTATCTGGCTTACCGCGACTGGCTCGAGGTCGAGTTGGAGAAAGTCGGTGAACCGGTCGACCTCGTCGGGCATGACTGGGGCGGCGGCCACGTCGTGAACGTGGTGCTGCATCGACCCGAACTGGTGCGCAGTTGGACCAGCGACATCCTCGGATGTTTCGACCCCGACTACGTCTGGCACGACCTGGCGCAGGTGTGGCAGACACCCGACGACGGCGAGCAGTTGGTCGACACCATGCTGGGTGGGACGCTCGAAGATCGCGCGGCCCGGATGGTTGAGATCGGTGGGATGCCCACCGACATGGCAACCTCGCTCGCCGCGGCGCAAGGTCCGCAAATGGGCCGGGCCATCCTGTTGCTCTACCGTTCCGCTCGCCAACCCGCGATGGCCGAAGCCGGTCGTGTCCTCGGCAAGGCAACGGCTCGACCCGGCCTCTCGATCCTGGCCACCGAGGACACCTACGTCGGCTCAGATGAGATGCGGCGTCTGGCGGCTGAACGAGCGGGAGCGCAAACGGAAGTCCTCGACGGGCTGGGGCACTGGTGGATGGTGCAGGACCCGGCCCGCGGTGCGGCGGCGCTGACCCGGTTCTGGGAATCGCTCGGCTGAGCGCAAAGTTACCTGAACTCCAATCTCGGGTATCCAGGCAGCTATGGGGTGGGTGACATCGCACGCAGCGGCGATCCTTTCGGGTTTGCTCGCTGCATTCTGGGCCGCCGTCGGCATCGTCGTTCGGCAACGAGCAACGCAGGACGTTCCTGGTGATGAGGCTATGTCTTCGGCAATGGTGACAAGCCTGGCTCGCCAGCCGCTCTGGTGGGCGGGGACCCTTGCCGCCGTCGCCGGGTACGTGTTTCAGGCTTTGGCGCTGGCCCACGGATCCCTGCTGCTGGTCCAGCCCCTGTTGGTCTCATCGCTGCTGTTCGCGTTGCCGTTGAGCGCGAGGCTTTGCGGCGAACGCATCACCTGGGCCCAGTGGGGATGGGCGACACTCCTGACGGCCGCGCTAGCGGTTTTCGTGCTCGTCGGCCAGCCCCGGGAGGGGCATAACCGCCCCCCGATACCGGCGTGGACGCTGGCGCTGGCAATCACGGTGCCGTCGGTGATTATCTGCGTTATCGCCGCTCACCGCGCCGTGGGCCGCATGCGCGCAATGCTGCTGGGGGTGGCGGTGGCGATCCTGCTCGGCATGATCGCCGTCGTGACGAAGATCTGCACGCACCGCTTCGCGGTTGGCGGATGGCATGCGCTCATGACCGTTCCGGCCCCCTATGTGCTGGTCGCGCTCGCTGTGACCGTGACGGTGGTGCAGAACTCCGCGTTTCATGCCGGTTCCTTGCAGGCGTCGGTGCCGATCATGTTGGTGGGTGAGCCGGTCGTCGCGGTCCTGCTAGGGGTCGTCGTGCTCGGTGAACATCTGGCCGTGGGAAGTTCGGCGGCGCTGGTCCTCGTGATCGCGGTCCTGGCGATGGTGGCGGCCACGGTCGCGCTCGCCCGTACTCAGGCGATCGAAGTCGCGGGTTCGGCTGGGCGCCACGGGTCTTCGCCATCGGACTCGGACTCAACCCCGCTGGCGGGCATCGGCAGCCCTGACCGCCTCACCTAAGCAGACGCATCGATCTGCACCGGGTAGCCCGCGCGGATTATTTCGACAGTTGACGGCGGGGTGAGCACCGTCGCCATTCCGGCACGAGGACGTGGCAGCGTCTCCCGATAGATGTTGCCGTCCCGATCCCAGACCGCGAGGTGGTCGCCGACGACCACGGCAGGTCCGGATTCGGTGGCGACGAACACTCCGTCGGGCAGACTCGCCCACTCGGCGCGATGGCCGGTCGGGTCGGTCCGCTCGCGGTGCAGCTGGGCGTCGATGTGCTTCGCGTAAACCGCTGCGCCACCATGGGTTTCGGCCCATAGTGCCCGGTAGCTGCGGTAGGATCTGTTGCGGCACTCGGCGCACGGCCTATGTCCGGCGGCGAGCGCCACGGCCTCGTCGAGGAAGAACAGCGGCGTGTAGCGGTTGGGCTCCCACTGAGCCACCCGCCGACCCCGGAATGACAGCACGCAGGTGATCCACGTCTTGTGCTGATGGTTGCGCACGATCCCGCGAGTCCCGCGACCCCGGTGCAGACGCCCGCGATTGCCCATCCAGGCGCCGCGTCCCGAGACGGCGATGACCTCGCCCAGCGGGGAGACGCGATTGCGGGCGGGGCGCTGCGTCGTCATTCCGCCCGCTCCAGGTCGAGCAGCGCACGCTTGGCGACGGGCCCGCCGCGATAGGAGCCGACGGCCCCGTCGGACCGGATCACGCGATGGCACGGCACGACGATGGGAGTCGGGTTGGTCGCGCACGCGGTTCCGACGGCGCGCACCGCCTTGGGGGAACCGGCCAGTCGCGCCAGCGTTGCATAGCTGGCCGTGGTGCCAAAGGCGATGTCGGTGCTGAGGTGTTCCAGCACCGTACGTCGAAAGCCTTGCGACAGCGACCAATCCAACGCAACGTCGAAGTGTTGCCGGCGTCCGGCGAAGTACTCGTCAAGCTGCCGCGTGATGGGATCCAGCCGCGCGGGCGCCTCGAGCATCCGGGGGCTGATGCGCTCAGAGAGCGCCAACAGCACGCTGTCGCGGCCCTCGCTGGCGAACGCTAGCCGAACCAGTCCGCGCGGGGTGGCAGCGAGCAGGAGCGGTCCGACGGCGGAGTCGACTGTGCGATAGGCGATGTCGAGCAGATCGTTGGCCTGGGCGTCCTTTTCCAGACGGGCGTGCAGGCGCTGTAGGTGATCCGGGTCGACGGGGTACAGGGGGGTGAGGCTGTGCGCGGTCATGTGTTGCTCCTTGCCGTATCGAGACGGGGATAAGTGCGGCGCAGTGTGGCGATGCCGTCGGCCGCGGCACGCCGGGCGGCGGCGACGCTGCTGTCGAGGATGATCGCGATCTCGGCGTAGGGCAGGCCGGCCAGATAGTGGTAGGCCACGGCCTGGCGCTGTTTGGGTGGCAGCGCGCCCACCGCAGCGTCCAAGTCGAGATCGTGGCTGTCGGCTCGGTCGCCGGCGGGGGAGTCGGGGGTATCGGCTACCGGGAGCGCCCGTCGCGCCGCTGCGCGGGTGATGTCGATGGCCTTGCGGTGCGCGATGGTGACCAACCATGCCTCGACATTGGCGTCGGCCGGCAGCTGCGGATAGGCCTTCATGGCAGCCAGAAACGTTTCAGACCATGCGTCATCGGCATCGATGTGGCCGACCACGGCACGAACCACCCGCAGCACCGTCGCGCCGTGCTGTGCCACAACCACCTCGAACGGGGGTTTTACGACCTGGTCGACAGTCACCATGGCGTCACCGGTGGATATGGCTGAGCATTCGAGTTCCTCCCAGAACAGTAAAGCGTCCTGGTCAGTAGACGTCCGCGCGTCGCGAAATGTGAGAAAGCATCTTTCCCGGAGTCGATCTCACGTTTCTGCGCCGAACATCGTCTACCCGTAAAGGAGGTCGAACGATGACAGCACGACATACTGTGATCGAGAGCCCGCTGGGCGAGCTGACGCTGGTCGCCGACGGTGGCAACCTGACGGGCGTGTATTTCCGGCATCACTGGCACCCGCCGACAGCCGACGTTCTGGGGCAGTGCCTGGATCCCGCCGGCGACGAGCTGTTCAGGAACACTTGCGGCCAGCTGCACGAGTACCTCGCCGGAGTGCGCACGCAGTTCGATCTCCCGATCGCTTTGCGGGGCGACCCTCGGCAGTTGAGTGTCTGGAATCTGTTGGGCGACATCGGCTACGGACAGACGAGAACCTACGGTGAGCTGGCCGCCGCGCTGGCCGATGGCACCACGGCTTACGAGGTAGGCCAAACGGTCGGGCGCAATCCGCTCAGCATCGTCGTGCCATGCCACCGGGTCGTCGGCAAGGGCGGCTCGCTGACCGGTTATGCGGGCGGCCTCAAGCGCAAACGGTTCCTGTTGGAATTGGAAGAACCGGCGCCGACGGTCGCGGGCAGGCTGTTCTGATGCCGCCGCGCTGCTACTGCGCAGGTGCCGCGGCATAGTCGGCGTCGAAGGTGGATGCCACCGCGGCGACGACGCCAGGCGCCGTCCCGTTATCCAGCGAGAGGGATAATTCGCGGTTTTCCAAAAGACTTGTCGTGCTGAGGTTTTGACTGCCGATGATCAGGTTGGTGTTGTCGGTGAGCAGAATCTTCTCGTGCATGTATAGCCCGGTTTTGGTGTTCGGTAACAGGTGCACCGAGCAGCCGGCGGCGGACACCTCGGCCACCCCCTTGGCCCACGCAGGGTTTTCGGTGAGGACGATCCGGCATTGGACACCGCGGCGCGCGGCCTTGTCCAGTGCGCTGAGCACCGCGCGATCTTTGAGTTCCTCGCTCGTGACGTCGACGCTGGTGACGGCCTGGTCGATGCGTTGCAGGAAGCTGGCGCGGGCTTCCGGCGACCAGATGAGGTCGGGCGCAGGAGTGGCATCGGGCGCACGCCCGGAAGGTGGAGTGGTGAAGTCGGTGTCGAACGTGGCGGCGATGGCCGCGACGTCGGTTGGGTTGCGGTCCAGCACCCAGGCGTCGCGGCTGGTGGAGTAGTACTGCGGCGTGAGGTTACCGGTGCCGACCGCCGCGGTGGCGTCGTCGACCGTGATCGTTTTCTGGTGGTAGATCACGCCATTGGGAGCCCATTTCACCTCGACGCCGGCGTCGCTGAGTTCTTGGAAGGTGTCGGCATTGGTCTTACGGCCGTGGAACGCGGCGTCGAGAATGACCTTTGTGTCGACGCCTCGATTGCGGGCATCGATGAGCGCGCTGACCGCGGCGGGATCGGTGAGTTCGTACATGGTCATGCGCACCGAGCGTGCCGAGCCGGCGATGAGTCCGATGATCGGGGAGTAACCGGCGTCGGGTTCCTGGAGCAATTGATAGTCCGCGTCCACCGCGTGGGCGCGCGGCAGCGGTAAAGTGGTGACGGCCACGCAACCGGACCACGTCACCGCTGCCATGGCGAATGCTGTGAGCACCTTTGTGAGCGGCACGTCGTCGATACTATTGGGGCCCACTGACATTGCCGTGCACATTTGCAGAGTTCTCGCCCCGCACCATTGCGGGTACGTCCGGGACAGGATTTTTCGACGGACGGAGCCGCGCGAAATGAAAGTACTGGCAACCGGAGCGACGGGACAGTACGCTCACCACGTCGTTACCGCCCTGGTAGCGCGGGGAGTCGACGTCCGAGGCGTCGTCCACGACCCGGCCAAGGCCGATGAGGCCCGCAGGGCCGGTGCGACCGAGACCGTCGAGGTGGATCTGACCGACAATTCCGGGATCGCCGAGGCGCTTCACGGTGTGGACGGGGTCTTCCTGATCACCCCGGCGTTTCATCCGGACGCCACGACGATGGCGCTCAACGTCGTCAACGCCGCCGCCGACGCGAGGGTCGGGAAGCTCGTCTACAACGGCGTCTACCATCCGTCGCTGAGCCTGCCCAATCACGCGGGAACGCGACCGATCGAGGAGGCGCTCTACGCCTCCGACCTGGACTTCACTATCCTGCAGCCGGCGATGTACGTGCAGGCGCTAAAGGCCACCTATCAAGAGGCCCTCGAAACCGGGACCGTGACGGCACCGTGGTCCAAGCATTCGAAGATGACCTACGTCGACTACCGCGACGTGGCCGAGGTCGCCGCGCTGGCATTCACCGATCCGCGCCTGTCCCGCGGGACCTTCGAACTGGCCGCGGGCGGCATGGTCGACCGGATCGAAATCGCCGAGATGATGAGTCGCGTCGCAGGACGTTCACTGGTCGCCGAGGACATCGATGATGTGCCCGCGGGGCCAGATGGTCTGGCCACGATGTTCGCCGACTACGACAAAGTGGGTTTTCACGGTGGCAATTCGCTTGTGCTGCAGGCTATCCTGCAGCGCCCGCCGCGCTCAATCGCCGACTTCATCGCCGAACTAGGTGGGAAGTAGGTCGTGTGCAGACGGATGTCTGCTCGGATCGACGCTCTACGGATTGAACACCAGTAGCGGTTTACCGCCATGTGCGGGAGCTTCGGCCAGATAGACTGCTTCGCTCAGCTTTTCGAGAGACATCGGTTGTCCATCCGGCACGCGGATGGCGCCGCTGTCGGCAAGCTGAACTGTCCGGTCGATCGTGGCGGCCATCCGATCTTTCGGGGTCTCGGTGAACCAGCGGAACAGCCAGAACCCCCGAACGGTCTTTGTTTCGTAGATCAGTGACCGCGCGAAGATGGGGATTGTCAGCTTGTCGGGATCTGTTTGGCGGTGGGTGGACAGCGCACCGAAGACCACCAACTCGCCGCCCGGTGCCAACGCACGCGAGACGTCGGCACCCACCTGACCGCTGACACAGTCGATCGCCTTAGACACACCCCCGGCGCCGGCGATGTCCGCCACCCGTTCGCGCAGATCCTCATCCTCGGTGCAAATCACCGCTGTGCCACCCAGTGCGAGGATGTCCTCGACCGCGGACCGACGGCGGACCACATTGAGGGTTTTGAAGCCGACGTGCGCTCCGAGTTGGATGACCGACTGGCCCACAATCGAACCGGCCGCCGTCTGCAGCAGCCATTCACCTGGTTGAACATCGAGTTCGTCACCGGTCAAGATCACGGCGGTAAGCGGATTGCTGAGAATCTGGGCGGCGGTGGAATCGCTCATGCCGGCGGGAACGGGCAAGACCCGGTCGGCATCGGCAACGACATACTCCTGCCACGTGCCCGCGACTCCGACCGTGATGACGCGTTGTCCGACGGTCAAACCATCTGCATCGCTACCGATTTCATCGACCACGCCGAGGGATTCGATTCCGGGAACCGTGGGGAACTGCGGAGTGAATCCGTATCTGCCGCGGATGGTATGCAGATCGCTGGCCTCGACTGGTGCGGCTGACACCCGGATCCGCACCTGGCCGGGACCGGGCTCTGGAATCCGACGTGTCTCTATGTGCAGAACCTCGGAGGGTTCACCCACTGTGTCGGCGACGACAGACCGCATCGTTTGCATGTTGATGACACTCCTTCGGTCGGATCCAGCTCGCGCGCTTGTTCGGGGTGCGTAGCGTCGGCTCTGATGCTGCCACCCCGGCGGGGGTTACTGGGCCCAAATTCCCGCGGGCCTAATCCATGGCCGGCTAGCGCCCCTCGACGGGACCGTGTGCAGCTGCGGCGCCGAGGAATTGCTGACAGGCCGGAACGCTATAACAGATTACGGCTGCGTTGCCGACGACGAGGCCGGAGTACACGTTGCGCGTCACGGTCGATTACGAGGACGAAGCCGGCTACCAATGGCGACGCACCGAGATCGGCCAGCCCAAGCGGATAGATACGGAGCCTGACTAGCTGTTGGATCGGGCCTCGCCGTTCGGGTGCGCACAAACATGAAGCGGAATACCTTATGAGCTGGTGCCATGCTGGCGAGGAAGGAAGAGCCGCGATGACTTCGTCTGTCGATCCATCGGTGCCACCCAGCGGCACGGGCTGCACGGAGTGTGACGCCGCCCGCGGCTGGTGGGTGCACCTGCGACGATGCGCGGCCTGTGGCCACATCGGTTGTTGCGACGATTCGCTGTCCCGGCATGCCACCGCGCACTGGCGAGAAAGCGGGCACCCGATCATCCGGTCCTTCGAACCGGGCGAGGACTGGTTCTGGAACTACGAAACCAACGATTACTACCAGGGGCCCGAGCTCGCACCGCCGGAGTGCCATCCGGCGGACCAGACTGTCCCCGGTCCGCGCGGACGGGTGCCGCGCGACTGGGCCCAGCTGCTCGGCCAGCGCAATGGGTGAGCAATCGGCTGGCCCGCGTTAGGGGTTGCCACGCAGGAGACCGCGTGCCCACAAGCCACCATCAGCATGAGAGGGAACCGTGGCAACACTAGAGCTAACCGGCGATGGGGCAGCAGATTTCACCGAAGGGGAGGTCTACTTCATTGGTAACGCCACCACGCTCATCCGCTTTGGCGGAGTGACGGTCCTGACCGATCCCGCCTTCCTGCATAAAGGTGAGCACGTCTACCTGGGGCACGGTATCTGGGCCCGGCGTGAGGTTGAGCCGGCTTGCCAGATTGCCGACCTGCCGCCCATAGACCTGGTCGTCTTGTCTCACTACCACGGCGATCATTTCGACGACGTTGCCGCACAAGAGCTCGACAAGAACCTGCCCATCGTCTCGACGGCAGACGCCGTGGACAAGCTTGGTGCTCTTGGCTTCAAGCGGGGACACCCCCTTGACACCTGGGAGTCGCTGGAAGTACGCAAAGGCGATGCGGCCCTGCGGATTACCGCCATGCCGGCGAAGCACGCGACGGAGGAAGCGGTCAACGAACTGCTGATGCCCGTCAACGGGCACCTGCTCGAGTTCAGCCGGAATGGCGAAAGCCTCTACCGGCTCTACATAACCGGGGACACGATGCTCGTCGACGGCCTCGAAGAGATTCCGCGCCGGCACCCCGACATCGATCTCGGCCTGATCCACACCGGCGGCACGACCTTCCTCGTCACGGTGGTCACGATGACGGGCGAGCAAGGAGTGAGGGCCGTCGAAATCACCAAGCCGCGCACCGCGATACCGATTCACTACAACGACTTCTCGGTATTCCTCTCGGGACTCGACGACTTCAAAAAAGCCGCCCAAGCGTCGACGACGAAGACGGAGTTCGTGTACCTCGCGCACGGGGAGACGTACAC
>DASYBR010000193.1:0-38538 GCA_036500645.1 Mycobacterium sp.
TCGTGAAAATGGCGATACGTGCCGGCGTGCCGATAGTGCCGATCGCGACCGTCGGCGGCGCCGACGCGATGCCGGTGCTGATCCGGGGCGACCGGTTGTCGAAGATGTTAAGGCTCGACCGCCTGTTGCGGCTCAAGGTCTTTCCGCTGGCGATCTCCCTACCGTGGGGGATCGCCCCGGCGGCGCTGCCGCAGCTGCCGCTGCCGGCCAAGATCAGGACCCGGTTCATGCCCGCGGTCGAGCTCGACCACGATCCCGCACGCGCAGACGACGACGAATACGTCGACCGCAAGTACCACGAGGTCGAGGACTCCATTCAGGAGGGCATGGATGCGCTGGCACGCAAGCGCGCGTTGCCCCTGTTCGCCTGACTGGGCAGCGCCGCCTCGGTGAGAATCCATTCCGGTTGCGGTGGCGTCGCCGCCATGTAGCCCACGCCGCGGACCGTATCGATCATCGATTCGTGCCCGGCGCCGAGCTTGGCCCGCAGTCGTCGCACGTGAACGTCGACCGTGCGGACGCGACCGTTGACGTCATAGCCCCACGCCTCGTGCATCAGCCGGGTGCGGGTGAACGCCCGACCCGCATGCTGCACAAGGAAATTCAGCAACTTGAACTCGGTGAGCGTCAGACTCAGATCCTGGCCGTTGAGCGACCCCATGAAACTGGCGGGGTGAAGTAGGAGATCACCGAACTTCAGTGTGCCGTCCATCGCGCTGCGCCGGCGGGTGATCGCCAACCGCAGCCGCGCCTCTAGCTCGTCGGCGCCGGCGGCGGGCAGCAGCACGTCGTCGCAATGCCAGTCGACGTCCACCGACGCGAAGTCCGCCGGTGCCACGACGGCCACGACCGCCGTGGCCGGTGCGTCGGACGTCAGCCGGCGGCAGGCCGTCCGAGCCGCCGCCAGGTTGGTGCGTGCATCGACAACCGCAACGTCGGCGGTATCGGGGTGGCCGTTGATGCCGTTGGTAAGGGGGCCGTGCCTGACGGATTGGGTGAGCGACTTCAGCGTCGGTAGAGCCGATTCGAAATCCTCTTCATCCGTAAGCAGTAGTACGTCCAACGACATCTCCAAATCGTATGAGGCCGTCTGTTTGACCTCGACACCGTAGGCACCTCACCGGGAGATGTCTGCAACAGAGCCGTATACCCCGCTCAGAGTCAATTATGCAAGCCATCTTTCCCGGCTTGTGCGGCTCAGTGCGGCCCGGCCCCGGAACGTCGATGGGTCCGGTCCGTTTGCACGGACCGGACCCATCCTGTTTTCAGGCTACTGGTTGGACTTCTGGCGCTCCTCGGCCACCTTGGCGCTACCGCGCGCGGCATCCGCTTCGGCTTCCTTCTTCGCGGCGTTGCGCTGTGCCTCTGCCTTGTCCTGCTGGGCCTGGCCCTCGCGGGTGAGGTCGTCACGACCAGTCACCGCACCGACGGCTTCCTTTGCCCTGCCCTTCGCGTCCTCGACGACGCCCTTCACGGCTTCGGCAGGTCCCGACTTGTTGTCCGCCATGGATCGATTCCTCCTCATTGGCGTACGTGGTTGAGCGATTTCCGCTCAAATGCCGATCGACAAAGACCGATCGGCCGGTCACACGGCGGGGCAGGCCCTCATTCTTAAGACCTCTGGTTGCCCCGCTTCGATGCGGATTCCCCGCGCCGCGATCCGCTCAAACATCCGATGCCGGGGACAAGCCAACTGCGCAGATAATGCACCCCGCTCACGCAACGTTGTGCTGCGATGAGGCAGGATGTGAAACGCCGTTCCGGATGAGATCAACCGGAATGGCACTCTCGTGCGAGGAGTCTGATGACGGAGCCGACAAAAAGCACCAACGGCGTACCTGCGAGTCGATCCAAGTATTCGAGAGTGTTACTCAAGCTTGGTGGCGAAATGTTCGGCGGTGGCCAGGTCGGACTGGATCCCGACGTGGTCGCGCAGGTAGCTCGCCAGATCGCCGAGGTGGTCCGCGACGGCGTGCAGGTCGCGGTGGTGATCGGCGGCGGCAACTTCTTCCGCGGCGCACAGCTTCAGCAACGCGGCATGGAGCGCACGCGTTCGGACTACATGGGGATGCTCGGCACCGTCATGAACAGCCTCGCGCTGCAGGACTTCCTGGAGAAGGAAGGCATCGCCACCCGAGTCCAGACCGCGATCACCATGGGCCAGGTGGCCGAGCCCTATATTCCGCTACGGGCGGTGCGCCACCTGGAAAAGGGCCGGGTGGTGATCTTCGGCGCCGGCATGGGCCTGCCCTACTTCTCCACCGACACCACGGCCGCGCAGCGCGCGCTCGAGATCGGCGCGGACGTGGTCCTGATGGCCAAGGCGGTCGATGGAGTGTTCGCCGAGGATCCGCGGGTGAATCCGCAGGCCGAGCTGCTCACCGCGATCAGCCATCGGGAGGTCATCGATCGGGGGCTGCGGGTGGCCGATGCCACCGCATTCAGCCTGTGCATGGACAATGGCATGCCGATCTTGGTGTTCAACCTGCTGACCAATGGCAATATCGCCCGTGCGGTCGCCGGTGAGAAGATCGGGACACTGGTCACCACTTGAGGGGAAAGACGCAAATGATCGCGCCGCCGACGATGCACAGCGACAGAGCGATGTGCGGGCACCTCCTGCTTGCGGGGGAGAGGAGCGCCGCACATGATTGACGAGGCACTCTTCGATGCCGAAGAGAAGATGGAGAAGGCCGTCTCGGTCGCCCGTGACGACTTGTCGACGATCCGAACCGGGCGCGCCAATCCGGGGATGTTCTCGCGGATCGTGATCGACTACTACGGCACCGCCACGCCCATCACCCAGCTGGCTAGCATCAACGTGCCCGAAGCGCGTCTGGTGGTCATCAAGCCCTACGAAGCCGGCCAGCTCGGCGCGATCGAGACGGCGATCCGCAATTCCGATCTGGGCCTCAACCCCAGCAACGACGGCACCCTCATCCGGGTGGCCGTGCCTCAGCTCACCGAGGAACGCCGCCGGGAGCTCGTCAAACAGGCCAAGGGCAAGGGCGAGGACGCCAAGGTGTCGCTGCGCAACATCCGCCGTAAAGCGATGGAAGAGCTGCATCGAATCCGCAAGGACGGCGAGGCCGGCGAGGACGAGGTCGGCCGCGCGGAGAAGGATCTCGACAAGACCACACACCAGTACACCAACCAGATTGACGAACTGGTCAAGCACAAAGAAGGCGAGCTGCTGGAGGTCTAGCGGCCTTCGCAGCAAACATGTCCGTGGCAACCACCGGCGCAGGCACACCATCCGACAAGCCTGCGCGCGAGGCCAAGAAAACGATGGAGCAGCCGGCGAAGAAGACGTCCCGGGCGGGACGTGACCTGCGCGCCGCCATCGCGGTAGGGCTGGCGATCGGCAGCGTTCTCGTCGCGACTCTCGTTTTCGCCCCGCGCTTCTGGGTGCCCATCGTCGCCCTGGCCATCGTCGTGGCCACCCACGAAGTGGTTCGGCGCTTACGCGAAGCCGGCTACGTCATCCCCGTCATCCCGCTGCTGGCAGGGGGCCAGCTCACCGTCTGGTTGACCTGGCCGTTTCACGCTGCGGGCGCGCTGGCCGGCTTCGGCGTCACCGTGGTGGTCTGCAACGTGTGGCGGCTGTTCATGCAGGACAACAGCAAACGGCCCGAGCCGTTCGACGGCTCGCCGTCGGCTAACTACCTCAGGGACGCCTCGGCCACCGTGTTCCTGGCCGCGTGGGTGCCGTTGTTCGCGTCCTTCGGCGTGCTGCTGGTATACCCGCACGACGGGGCAGGGCGGGTGTTCTGCCTGATGATCACCGTCGTTGCCTCCGACACCGGCGGATACGCCGTAGGGGCGCTCTTCGGCAAGCACCCGATGGTCCCGGCGATCAGTCCCAAAAAGTCCTGGGAGGGATTCGCGGGGTCCCTGGTGTTCGGAATCACCGCAGCGACGCTGACGGCGACGTTCCTGGCCGGCAAACCGTGGTGGATCGGCGCGTTGCTGGGCGTTGTTCTGGTGCTGACCAGCACGCTTGGCGATCTGGTGGAATCACAGGTCAAGCGCGACCTCCGCATCAAGGACATGGGCCGGCTGCTGCCCGGACACGGCGGACTGATGGATCGGCTCGACGGCGTCCTGCCTTCGGCGGTCGCTGCCTGGACGGTGCTCACACTCGTTCCCTAGGTTGGCCCGAACGTGACCGATACTGGACAGGTCATGGTTCAACAGTTGATTTTCTCCGAGCCCCGCCCCGGCAGACCGCCGCAGCACCTCGCCGATCTCGACGCGGACGGCCGCGCGTCCGCCGTCGAGGCGCTGGGCTTGCCGGCGTTTCGCGCGAAACAGCTGGCGCACCAGTACTACGGCCGGCTGATCGCCGATCCGCGGCAGATGACCGACCTGCCGGCGGGCGTACGCGACGTGATCGCGGAAACGATGTTCCCGAACCTGCTCACCGCGGTCTCCGAGGTCACCTGCGACGCCGGACAGACCCGGAAGGTCCTGTGGCGGGCCCTCGATGGCATCACCGTCGAGTCGGTGCTGATGCGCTACCCGCAGCGCAACACGGTGTGCATCTCGTCGCAGGCCGGTTGCGGCATGGCGTGCCCGTTCTGCGCGACGGGCCAGGGCGGATTGAGCCGCAACCTGTCGACCGCCGAGATCCTGGAACAGGTGCGCGCCGGCGCCGCCGAACTGCGCGACGACTTCGGCGATCGGCTGTCCAACGTGGTCTTCATGGGCATGGGGGAGCCGCTGGCCAACTACGCCAGGGTGGTCGCCGCGGTCCGGCGCATCATCGCCCCGCCGCCCCAGGGCTTCGGCATCTCGGCCCGCTCGGTGACGGTGTCGACGGTCGGTCTGGCCCCGGCGATCCGCAAACTCGCCGACGAACGGCTAGGGGTCACCCTGGCGCTGTCGCTGCATGCGCCCGATGACGGCCTGCGGGACACATTGGTGCCGGTGAACGGCCGGTGGAAGATCGACGAGGCCCTTGCCGCCGCCCGGTACTACGCCGACGTGACCGGTCGGCGGGTGTCGGTGGAGTACGCCTTGATCCGCGACGTCAACGACCAGCCGTGGCGGGCCGATCTGCTGGGGCAGCGGCTGCACAAAGCGCTCGGCCAGTTGGTGCACGTGAACCTGATTCCGCTCAATCCGACCCCGGGCAGCGAATGGGATGCCAGTCCCAAGGCGGTGGAGCGGGAATTCGTTCGCCGGGTGCGGTCGAAGGGGGTGTCCTGCACCGTGCGGGACACGCGCGGGCGTGAGATCAGCGCCGCCTGCGGACAGCTGGCCGCCGAACGCGGGTAGCTGGAGCGCAGGCGAATCGAAGTGGGCCTGCGGACAGCTGGCCGCCGAAGGCGGGTAAACCTGTCGGGTGAACCGCAGCGGCGGTTGGCGCGTCTCTCGCAGTAGGACCAGCAAACGAGGGGTGTCATGATTCGCCTGTTTTCGCCACTCAGATTCTTCGTCGCAGCCCTGTTCGCGGCCGCCCTGGTGTTCGGGTTGGCCCAGCCACCGAGCGCGGACGCCGCCGACGATCGACTGCAGTTCAGCGGCACGACCCTCAGCGGTGCGCCGTTCAACGGCGCGAGCCTGCAGGGCAAGCCCGCGGTGCTTTGGTTCTGGACCCCGTGGTGCCCGTTCTGCAACGCCGAAGCCCCGGGCGTCAGCCGGGTGGCGGCCGCCAACCCGGGGGTCACCTTCGTCGGCGTGGCGGCCCACTCGGACGTCGCAGCGCTGCAGAGCTTCGTCTCCAAGTACAACCTGAACTTCACCAACCTCAACGACACCGACGGCTCGATTTGGGCGCGCTACAACGTGCCGTGGCAACCGGCTTACGTGTTCTACCGGGCGGACGGCAGCTCGACGTTCGTCAACAACCCCACCTCGGCGATGTCGCAGCAGGAGCTGTCCGACCGGGTTGCCGCCCTGCGGTCCTGACGTCGTGGACCACGGTCTGGTCGGATTGGCCTTCGCCGCGGGATTGGTGGCGGCCCTGAATCCGTGCGGTTTTGCCATGCTGCCCGCCTACCTGCTGCTGGTGGTGCGCGGGCAGCAGGTGCCCGGCGAACGTCCGGGTGTGGCGTCCGTCGGCAGGGCGCTGGCGGCCACCCTCGGGATGGCGCTCGGCTTCCTGACGGTGTTCGGGCTGTTCGGCGCGCTGACGGTGTCGGCGGCCTCGACCGTGCAGCGGTTTCTGCCGTACGCCACGGTGGTGATCGGCATTGTGCTCATGGCCCTCGGTGTCTGGTTGCTGTCGGGGCGCGAGCTGTCGGCTCTGACCCCCCGCCCGCTCAACCTGCGATGGGCTCCCACCGTGCGGCTCAGCTCCATGTACTCCTACGGCGTCAGCTACGCGATCGCATCACTGTCGTGCACCATCGGGCCGTTTCTGGCGGTCACCGGCGCCGGCTTGCGGGCCGGGTCGGTCGTCACGGGGGTGTCCGTCTATCTCGCCTACATCGCGGGCCTGACGCTGGTCGTCGGGGTCCTCGCGATGGCCGCGGCGATCGCAAGCTCGGTCACGGCCAACCGGTTGCGGCGAATCCTGCCGTTCGTGAACCGGATCAGCGGCGGCCTGTTACTGCTGGTCGGCCTCTATGTCGCCTATTTCGCGAGCTACGAGCTGCGGTTATTCACCATGAACGCGAATCCGCAGGATGCGGTGATCGCTGCGGCCGGTCGCCTGCAAGGCACGCTGGCCGGCTGGGTGCACCAGCACGGGATATGGCCGTGGGCGGCGGCGCTGCTGGCGTTAGCGGCAGTGGCGGGCGCCAGCACTTGGCGGCGGCGGGCGCTAGGACGTCCGGACGGGTGGCTACCTGATCCAGCCGCGCCGGCGGCCCCACAGGTCGCGGACCAAAAAGATCAGCACCACCACGGCGAAGCCGATCAAAAACAAATCCTCGATATGTCCGACATGG
Organism: Mycobacterium sp.; assembly: GCA_036500645.1. GTDB lineage: Bacteria > Actinomycetota > Actinomycetes > Mycobacteriales > Mycobacteriaceae > Mycobacterium. Next base: position 6,897 of record DASYBR010000193.1, read on the forward strand.
TTACCGCGCAGCATCGCCAGCAGGAATATGAACGAGAACACGCCGACGCCATGCCAGGTGCGGTGATTGATCCTGCTCCAACCCCACGCTGCCGACGGCACCTCGACGGTGTCGACGTCCCCGGTGAAGCGTTCCACCTCGGTACTGGCCACGGCGAATCCCTTTCGGAACGGAACAAGACGGCTACTGCCAAAAGATTCTGGCACACCCGCCCCGGGGCGCGCGGGCCGCGGCGAGGAGATGGCCCGCGTCGTCGCCGGGCGGCACAATGAGTGAGTGACCAATCCAACGCAACCCCAGGGCCGCCTGCGCGTCCTGGTGCTGGGCAGCACCGGCTCGATCGGCACCCAGGCGCTGGACGTCATCGCGGCCAATCCGGACCGCTTCGAAGTGGTCGGCCTGGCCGCCGGCGGCGCGAACCTGGACACGTTGTTGCGGCAGCGCGCCGAAACCGGCGTCACCAATGTCGCCATTGCCGACGAGCGGGCGGCCGAGCAGGCCGGCAACGTCCCCTTCAGCGGCCCCGAGGCCGTTACCCGGCTCGTCGAGGAGACCGAAGCCGACGTCGTTCTCAATGCGCTGGTCGGAGCTTTGGGCCTGCGGCCTACGTTGGCCGCGCTGAAGTCCGGGGCTCGGCTGGCGCTGGCCAACAAGGAGTCGCTGATCGCCGGTGGACCGCTGGTGTTGCGGGCGGCCCGGCCGGGCCAGATCGTGCCCGTCGACTCCGAACACTCCGCGCTCGCGCAGTGCCTGCGCGGCGGCACACCCGACGAGGTCGCCAAGCTGGTGCTGACCGCCTCCGGCGGCCCGTTCCGCGGCTGGTCCGCCGACGAGCTGGAGAGCGTCACCCCCCAGCAGGCGGGCGCCCACCCCACCTGGTCGATGGGCCCGATGAACACGCTGAACTCGGCATCGCTGGTCAACAAGGGGCTCGAGCTCATCGAAACCCACCTGCTGTTCGGCATTGCGTATGACCGGATCGAGGTGGTCGTGCACCCCCAGTCGATTGTTCATTCGATGGTCACCTTCGTTGACGGTTCGACCATCGCGCAGGCCAGCCCGCCGGATATGAAGCTGCCCATCTCCCTGGCGCTGGGGTGGCCGCGCCGGGTACCCGGCGCCGCTGCGGCCTGTGCATTCGATACCCCGTCTAGCTGGGAATTCGAGCCGCTGGACAGCGCCGTTTTCCCCGCGGTCGACCTGGCCCGGCACGCCGGCGAGACGGGTGGCTGCATGACCGCCGTCTACAACGCGGTCAACGAAGAGGCGGCGGACGCGTTCCTTCGCGGCCGGATCGGCTTTCCCGCGATCGTCAAAACCATCGCCGACGTGCTGCACGCCGCCGACCAATGGCGGGTTTCACCAAGTAACGTGGATGAGGTACTAGACGCGCAGCGGTGGGCGCGTGAGCGCGCGGAGCGCGCGGTCGCAAACAGCCCAGCGGAGGTCTGAAGTGAACGCCTCCGGAATGGTTCCCAGAAAGGTCTTGCAGCAGAGATGATGTTCGTTGTCGGCATTGTGCTGTTCGCCCTTGCCATCCTGATCTCGGTAGCCCTGCACGAGTGCGGGCACATGTGGATCGCGCGCGTAACCGGCATGAAGGTGCGCCGCTACTTCGTCGGCTTCGGCCCGACACTGTGGTCGACGCGGCGCGGTGAAACGGAGTACGGAGTCAAGGCCGTTCCCCTGGGCGGCTTCTGCGACATCGCGGGCATGACGTCGGTCGAGGACTTGGCGCCTGACGAGACCGACCGCGCGATGTTCAAACAGAAGACCTGGAAGCGAGTTGCGGTGCTGTTCGCCGGTCCCGCCATGAACTTCATCATCTGCCTGGTGTTGATCTATGGCATCGCACTGGTCTGGGGTCTGCCCAACCTGCACCCGCCGACCAAGGCCGTGATCGGCGAAACCGCTTGTGTCGCACCGGAAACCGCACCCGGCAAGGTGCAGAACTGCACCGGGCCCGGCCCGGCGGCGCTGGCCGGAATCCATCCCGGCGACGTCGTGGTCAAAGTCGGTGACACGTCGGTGTCCACCTTCGAGGACATGGCCGCCGCGGTGCGCAAGCTGCACGGCACCGTTCCGGTCGTCGTCGAGCGTGACGGCAAGCCGATCACGACCTACGTCGATGTCACGCCCACCCAGCGCTACCTACCCGGAGCCAACGGCCAAGGCGCTCAAGCGCAACCCACGACCGTCGGTGCCATCGGAGTCGGTGCCGTCAGGCTCACACCCACGCACTACGGCGTGTTCACCGCGGTGCCCGCAACCCTGGCCTTCACCGGAGACCTGACCGGGGAGGTGGGCAAGGCGCTCGTCGCGATCCCTACGAAGGTCGGTGCGTTGGTGCACGCGATCGGCGGCGGGCAGCGTGACCCGCAGACGCCGATGAGCGTCGTCGGCGCCAGCATCATCGGCGGCGACACCGTCGACCATGGGCTGTGGGTGGCGTTCTGGTTCTTCCTGGCCCAGCTGAACCTCATCCTGGGCGCGATCAACCTGGTGCCGCTGCTGCCTTTCGACGGCGGCCACATCGCCATCGCGGCGTTCGAGAAGATCCGAAACATCATTCGCTCCACGCGAGGATTGGTTGCGGCGGCGCCCGTGAACTACCTCAAGCTGATGCCGGCGACCTACGTGGTCCTGGTGTTCGTGGTCGGCTACATGCTGCTGACCGTGACGGCCGACCTGGTCAACCCGATCAGGCTCTTCCAGTAACCAATCGAAAGGGGGAAATGGTGACGACGATTGGCCTGGGCATGCCGGAGGCTCCGGCGCCCACGCTTGCCCCCCGCCGGAGCACGCGTCAGCTGATGGTCCGCGACGTCGGGGTCGGCAGCGACTTTCCGATCTCGGTGCAGTCGATGTGCACCACCAAAACGCACGATGTCAACACGACGTTGCAGCAGATCGCCGAGCTGACCGCGGCCGGTTGCGACATCGTCCGGGTGGCCTGCCCGCGCCAGGAGGACGCCGACGCGTTGGGCGAAATCGCCCGCCACAGCCAGATCCCGGTGATCGCCGACATCCATTTCCAGCCGAAGTACATCTTCGCCGCGATCGACGCCGGATGCGCCGCGGTGCGGGTCAACCCGGGCAACATCAAGGAATTCGACGGCCGGGTCGGCGAGGTCGCGAAGGCCGCGGGCGCGGCAGGCATCCCGATCCGCATCGGCGTCAACGCCGGCTCGCTGGACAAGCGGTTCATGGAGAAGCACGGCAAGGCCACGCCCGAAGCGCTGGTGGAGTCGGCGCTGTGGGAGGCCTCGCTGTTCGAGGACCACGGCTTCGGCAACATCAAGATCAGCGTCAAGCACAACGACCCCGTGGTGATGGTCGCCGCCTACGAGCAGCTGGCCGCGCAGTGCGACTACCCGCTGCACCTCGGCGTCACCGAGGCCGGTCCCGCCTTCCAGGGCACCATCAAGTCCGCGGTCGCGTTCGGCGCCCTGCTCTCGCGGGGCATCGGCGACACCATCCGGGTGTCGCTGTCGGCGCCCCCGGTCGAAGAAGTCAAAGTGGGCATTCAGATCCTCGAATCGCTGAACCTGCGGCCACGCGGGCTGGAGATCGTGTCGTGCCCGTCGTGCGGTCGCGCCCAGGTCGACGTCTACACGCTGGCCAACGAAGTCAGCGCCGGACTGGAGGGGCTCGACGTGCCGCTGCGGGTCGCCGTGATGGGATGCGTCGTGAACGGTCCGGGGGAGGCCCGTGAGGCCGACCTCGGCGTCGCGTCGGGAAATGGCAAGGGACAGATCTTCGTTCGCGGCGAAGTGATCAAGACCGTGCCCGAAGCGAAGATCGTCGAGACGCTGATCGAGGAGGCCATGCGGATCGCGTCCGAGCTGGGTGTGGAAGCCGACGGCGCGGGCAGCGACGATCACGGTCCGGGCACAACACCGAGCGGTTCACCTGTTGTGACCGTAAGCTGATAGGGCCGGTTCGCGCTTCAACTGGTCTTCGAGTTCGCTCCAGAAGAGAGTTCGCCAATGTCGGCTCCGCCCATCTTCCGCCTTGTCGGCGAGCGACGGGTGTCCGTGGTGCGTGACGCGGCCGCGGTTTGGCGCGTGTTCGAAGACGATCCCGTCGGATCCTGCATGGTCGCGGCGCGGGTGGCCGACCACGGCATCGATCCCAATTCGATCGGCGGGGAACTCTGGACGCTGCGCGGCGCCGAGGAGTCGCTGTGCTTCGCCGGCGCCAACCTGATCCCGCTGCGCGGGGCGCTGCCTGACCTGAATGCCTTCGCCGACGAGGCCATGAGCGGGACGCGCCGCTGTTCGTCGCTGGTCGGCAGGGCAGACCTGGTGATGCCGATGTGGGAGCGCCTCGAGGCGGCCTGGGGCCCGGCCCGCGACGTGCGCGACAGCCAGCCGCTGCTGGCGCTGTCCAGGCACCCGAACTGCGAGATCGACGCCGGAGTGCGCCAGGTCCGGCCGGAGGAGCTGGACGCGTATCTGGTGGCCGCCGTCGACATGTTCATCGGCGAAGTGGGTGTCGACCCGCGCATCGGTGACGGGGGTCGCGGTTACCGCCGGCGGGTGGCCAGCCTTATCGCGGCCGGTCGCGCCTGGGCCCGGTTCGAGCACGGTCAGGTCGTCTTCAAAGCCGAGGTGGGCTCGCAGTCGCCGGGGGTCGGTCAAATCCAGGGGGTCTGGGTGCATCCCGAGTGGCGGGGCCTGGGGCTGGGCACATGCGGCACCGCGACGGTGGCGGCCGTGATCGTCGGCAGCGGGCGGACTGCCAGCCTGTATGTGAACGACTTCAACACCGTGGCGCGCGCCGCATACGCCCGGGTCGGCTTCGCCGAGGTCGGCACTTTCGCGACGGTGCTGCTCGACTAGCCGCTTGTCCGGGGAATTCCCCCACCCGTAACAGCTTGGTCTCGGTGTGTCGGCGCTGGTGTTGGCGCCGCAGTTCATAACATCAGCAACGATGGTAACTAGATCAACACTGGCCTCATCCGTATCAGGCCTCCTGCTTATCGCGGCGATCGCCTTGTCCGGGTGTACCCCACGGCCAGACGGCCCGGGTCCGGCCGCCGAAAAGTACTTCCGCGCCCTGTCCGTGGGAGACACCGCGGCGGCCGCCGAACTCAGCGACAACCCCAACGAGGCCCGCGAAGCGCTCAACGCGGCCTGGGCCGGCCTGCAGGCGACCCACCTGGACGCGCAAATCCTCAACGCGAAGTACGCCGAGGACACCGGCACTGTCGGCTACCGCTTCACTTGGCACCTGCCCAAAAACCGAACCTGGACCTACGACGGTCAGCTACGGATGGCGCGCGACGAGGGGCGCTGGGAGGTGCGCTGGGCCACCACCGGGTTGCACCCCAAACTCGGTGAGCATCAGACGTTCGCGCTGCGGGCAGACCAGCCGCACCGGGCGTCGGTGAACGACGTCGGCGGCAGCAACGTGCTGGTGCCCGGCTACCTGTACCACTACACGCTGGACGCCACACAAGCCGGATCCGGCCTGAGCGGTACCGCGCACGCGGTGGTGGACACCCTGCACCCGTTCAACGGCGCGCTGAACGACCCGCAGCTGCTTGCCGAGCAGGCCAGCTCGTCGACCAACCCGGTGGATCTGGTGACGCTGAAACCGGACGACAACGACAAGGTCTTCCCGGCGATCGGCAGGCTGCCCGGCATCGTGATCACGCCACAGCCCGAGATATTGCCCACCGACCCGCATTTCGCGTCGGCGGTTGTCACCGAGGTGAAGAAGGCGGTGGCCGACCAGCTCGACGGCGAGCCGGGTTGGCGGGTGGTCAGCGTCAACCAGAACAACGTCGAAGTCGAAGTGCTGCACGAGGTCCAGGGGTCGCCGGCGCCTTCGGTGTCGATCACGTTGGACCGGGTGGTGCAGAACGCCGCCCAGCGCGCGGTCGACAACAAGGGCGGCAAGGCGATGATCGTCGTGATCAAGCCGTCGACGGGGGAGATCCTTGCGATCGCACAGAACGGCGGGGCCGACACGGACGGTTTGCCCGCCACCAACGGCCTGTTCCCGCCGGGGTCGACGTTCAAGATGATCACCGCAGGTGCGGCCATCGACCGCGACATGGCCACGCCCAACTCGATGCTGGGCTGCCCGGGCCACATCGACATCGGGCACCGCACCGTCCCCAACTACGGCGGCTTCGATCTCGGCGTGGTGTCGATGTCGCGGGCGTTCGCCAGCTCGTGCAACACGACATTCGCCGAGTTGAGCAGCAGGATGCCGCCCCGCGGCCTGACTCAGACGGCCGCCGAATACGGGATCGGCCTCGACTACACGGTCGACGGCATCACCACCGTGACCGGGTCGGTGCCACCGACGGTGGACCTGGCCGAGCGCACGGAGGACGGCTTCGGCCAGGGCAAGGTGCTGGCCAGTCCGTTCGGCATGGCGCTGGTCGCCGCCACGGTGGCGGCCGGCAAGACCCCGGTGCCGCAGCTGATCGCCGGCCGCCCGACGGCGGTCGACGGCGACAACGCCCCGATCAGCCCGAAGATGGTCGACGCGCTGCGGCCGATGATGCGGCTGGTGGTGACCAACGGGACCGCCAAGGAGATCAACGGCTGCGGCGAGATCTACGGGAAGACCGGTGAGGCCGAGTTTCCGGGCGGGTCGCACTCCTGGTTCGCGGGGTATCGCGGTGACCTCGCCTTCGCCTCGCTGATCGTCGGGGGCGGCAGCTCGGAGTGGGCGGTTCGGATGACGAAATTCATGTTCGAGGCGCTGCCGCCGGGCTTCCTGGCCTGACGCGTCCGGCCGCAACAGCGGTAAATTGCGAACATGACGGATACCGGCGCAGACATGGTGGCATTGCGCGTCTCCGATGCAGACCGCAACGGGACGATGCGGCGACTGCACAACGCCGTTGCGCTCGGGCTGATCGATATCGGCGAGTTCGAGCAGCGCTCGTCGCAGGTCTCCTATGCGCGCACTCGTCCCGAGTTGGACGGGCTGGTCGGTGACTTGCCCGGACCGGGCGCCATCGTCACGTCCGCGGCCGACCGGGTGGAATTGCGTGGTTGGGCCGGCTCGCTGAAGCGCCACGGGGAGTGGACGGTACCCACCCGCCTGGCGCTGGTGCGCCGGATGGGATCGGTCGAACTCGACCTGACCAAGGCCCGATTCGCGGGCCCGGTGGTGGTCATCGAACTCGACATGAGAGTCGGCTCGGTGCATATCCGGTTGCCCGAAGGCGCCAGCGCGTCGATCGACGACGTCGAGGTCTACGGAGGCAGTGCCAGCGACCGCCGCAAAGGCGCACCGGGCGAAGGCAGGCCGCACGTGGTGCTGACCGGCCGGGTGGTGTGCGGCTCGGTCGTCATCCGGGGGCCCCGTCGTCGGACGCTGTTGCGGCGGCCCTGACGGCCGGCCGCCTTTCGTCGAGTGTGCGTCGCGGGCGGGAAAACTCGCGGATCCCCGCCCCACCGACACACTCAACGCCGCAAAGGCACACTCGACGGCCGGTCGGGCTGCCGGGCCTGCCGTTAAGCTGGCGGTATGCCTGCTCGCACCGCGCTTTCGCCCGGAGTGTTGTCCCCGACGCTGCCGGTGCCCAACCGCATCCCGCGCCCCGAATACGCCTGGAAGCCCACCGCCAAGGAGGGCACCGAGCCGTGGGTGCAGACGCCGGAGGTGATCGAGAAGATGCGCGTCGCCGGAAGGATCGCGGCGGCCGCGCTCGAGGAGGCCGGCAGAGCGGTCGCGCCCGGTGCGACGACCGACGAACTCGACCGCATCGCGCACGAATACATGGTCGACAACGGCGCCTATCCATCGACCCTGGGCTACAAGGGCTACCCGAAATCGTGCTGCACGTCGCTCAACGAGGTCATCTGCCACGGCATCCCCGACTCGACGGTGATCGCCGACGGTGACATCGTCAACATCGACGTCACCGCTTACATCGACGGCGTGCACGGCGACACCAACGCGACCTTTCTGGCCGGCGACGTGTCCGAGGAGCACCGGTTGCTCGTGGAGCGGACCCACGAGGCGACGATGCGGGCGATCAAGGCCGTCAAACCGGGACGGGCGCTGTCCGTCGTCGGCCGCGTGATCGAGGCATACGCAAATCGGTTCGGTTACAACGTCGTTCGTGACTTCACCGGCCACGGGATCGGCACCACATTTCACAACGGGCTTGTCGTGCTGCACTACGACCAGCCCTCCGTCACCACCGAGATCCAGCCGGGCATGACGTTCACCATCGAGCCGATGATCAACCTCGGCGGCCTGGACTACGAAATCTGGGACGACGGCTGGACGGTGGTCACCAGGGACCGCAAGTGGACGGCGCAGTTCGAGCACACCCTGCTGGTGACGGACACAGGCGCCGAAATCCTCACGCTGCCGTGACCGGATGAGCGGCGCTCTGCTGGTCGCGGGTACCAGCTCTGACGCCGGGAAATCGGTAGTGGTCGCGGGTCTGTGCCGGTTGTTGGCGCGCAACGGGATTCGGGTGGCGCCGTTCAAGGCCCAGAACATGTCCAATAACTCGGTGGTCACCGTCGAAGGCGGCGAGATCGGCCGGGCACAGGCGATCCAGGCGCGGGCGGCAGGCCTGGCCCCGAGCGTGCGGTTCAACCCGATCCTGCTCAAACCCGGCAGCGACCGGACCTCGCAGTTGGTGATCCGTGGCCGGGCGGCCGACTCGGTCACGGCGACAAACTATGTGCAGCACCGCGACCGACTCGCCGGCATCGTCATCGACGAATTATCCAGTCTGCGTAGGGAATTCGATGCGGTGATCTGCGAGGGCGCCGGCTCGCCGGCCGAAATCAACCTGCGTGCCACCGATTTGGCCAACATGGGATTGGCCAGGGCGGCGACTTTGCCGGTGATCCTGGTGGGTGACATCGACCGCGGCGGTCTGCTCGCTCATCTGTTCGGGACGGTCGCGGTGCTCGAACCCGACGACCAGGCGCTCATCGCGGGTTTCGTCGTCAATAAATTCCGGGGTGATCCCGCGCTGCTGGAACCCGGGTTGCGCCAGCTGCACGAAATGACTGGCCGTCCGACGTACGGAGTCCTGCCGTACCTGGACGAGCTGTGGCTGGATGCCGAGGATTCGCTGTCGGTCGTGGCCCACCGTGTCGTGGGCACCCCGTCGCCGCCCCGCGGACGCGAGTGGCTGCGGGTGGCCGCGATCCGGCTGCCCCGGATTTCGAACTCCACCGACGTCGAGGCGCTGGCATGCGAACCGGGCGTGCTGGTGCGCTGGGTGACCGACCCCGCCGACCTGGCAGATACCGACCTGATCGTGATTCCGGGCAGCAAGGCCACCGTCGCGGACCTGTCCTGGTTGCGCGAGCACGGCCTGGCCGACGCCGTCGTCGCCCATGCCCGGGGCGGCAAGCCGCTGCTGGGGATCTGCGGGGGTTTTCAGATGCTGTGCCGGTGCATCGATGACCTAGTGGAATCCGGGGCCGGGCAGGTGACCGGACTCGGGCTGCTGGACGCCGACGTCGCCTTCAGCGAGGCCAAGACCTTGCGTCGCTGGGAACGGCCGCTGACTGGATACGAAATCCATCATGGACGGCTCTCCCGCTGCGACGAGGCGACGTGGTTCGACGTCGACGCCGAACCGCAGGGGATCGCGCGCGGCGCGGTCTTCGGGACCCATTGGCATGGCCTGCTCGACAATGACGAGTTCCGTCGTGGGTGGCTCACCTGGGTCGCCCACGCGGCCGGCCGAAGCGGCTTCCTGGTCGGCGCCACCAACGTCGCCGCGCGCCGCGATGCCCAACTGGATCTGGCCGCCGACCTGCTGGCTTCCCATCTCGACGTCGATGCCGTCCTCGGCCTGCTCGACGGTCCGCCGCCGTCGCGGCCGCATATCGCAAGTCAGTTGCGGCCGTAGGGCATTCGCGGGCATCCGCGATCCCGGGCGCGCTCCGCCAGCGATGACGAGGCCGCCGGCAGCCGGTAGGATGTTTCAGATTCGCCGTACATGCAGGGCGATTGCTGTAGCTTGCTTAGGTGTCCTCAATGATGACAACGCTCGACGGATTTCCTGTTCCGGTGAGTATCGCCGGGCCGGAGAAGGGCGTCGTCGTCATCATCGTGGGAGATGACCAGCGGGCCCCCGCCGCGTATGACGCGGTGTGCGAGCGCCTGCACACGGCATCGCTTCGGACGGTCGTCATCGGCCGTGATCCGCGCCTGACACCGAAGTCGGTGGTCGGCATTCTCGACGCACTGGGCATCGCGTGGGCCGTGGTGGTGGGGGACCGCGCCGGCGGCGACCTCGCCTGGGAGCTGGCGGCGACCAAGCTGGGCCGGTTCGTCGGCCTGGTGGTGGTCGATCGCGGGCACCCGCGCGTCGCCGATCGCGACGGAAACGTGCGCGACGACCACTGCCCGCCGGTCGAGATCGGCACGACCGTGCTGTTCAGCTCTCCAGCGGAGCGGGCGGTGGCCCGCGCCAGCCAGCAATACGTCTATGCCGAGTACCGCGCGGTGCATCTCGGACGGCGCACCGTGCAAGAGTCGACGGCACAATTGGCTGCCGAGATCGTATTGCGCACCAGTACCTGGTAACGCCTGGTTGACTACGCTGGCATGGCCAGCAGTCAGACCGCGGAAGGTGTGCGTGAACGATCCGAATTCTCCGATGTTGTCGTTGAGCGCGCTCGAGCAACTCGTGGACATCGGCGGGGTCGATACCGTCATCGTCGCCTTCGCCGACATGCAGGGGCGGCTCGTCGGTAAGCGGGTGGCCGCGCGCCTGTTCGTCGAGGAGATGGCCGCCCACGGCGCCGAGTGCTGCAGCTATCTGCTCGCCGTCGACGTCGAGATGAACACGGTAAGCGGTTACGCGATGTCGGGCTGGGACACCGGATACGGCGACATGGTGATGAGGCCGGACCTGAACACCCTTCGGCTCGTTCCCTGGCTGCCCGACACCGCTTTGGTGCTGGCCGACCTGGGCTGGGACGACGGCAGCCCGGTCGCCGTGTCGCCGCGCGCCATTCTGCGCCGCCAGCTCGACCGGCTGGGCGAGCGCGGACTGGTCGCCGATGTCGCCACCGAGCTGGAATTCATCGTGTTCGACGAGCCGTATCGCCAGGCCTGGTCCGCCGGCTACCGCGGACTCACCCCGGCCAGCGATTACAACATCGACTATGCGATTTCGGCGTCGTCGCGGATGGAGCCGCTGCTGCGCGACATTCGGCAGGGGATGGGTGGAGCGGGCCTGCAGTTCGAGGCCGTCAAGGGCGAATGCAACAGGGGTCAGCAAGAGATCGGGTTCCGCTACCAGGAGGCGCTGGTCACCTGCGACAACCACGTCATCTACAAGAACGGCGCCAAGGAGATCGCCGACCAGCACGGCAAGAGTCTGACGTTCATGGCGAAATACGATGAGCGGGAAGGTAATAGCTGCCACATCCATTTGTCGCTGCGCGACGCGGACGGCTCGGCGGTGTTCGCCGACGGTGGCAGCCCGCACGGCATGTCGTCGACGTTTTGCGCTTTCCTGGCCGGCCTGCTGGCCACCCTGCGCGACGTCACACTGTTTTATGCGCCGAACATCAACTCCTACAAGCGTTTTGCCGACGGCAGCTTCGCGCCCACGGCGCTGACGTGGGGCCTGGACAATCGCACCTGTGCTCTGCGGGTCGTCGGCCACGGCCGCAACACCCGGCTCGAATGCCGGGTCCCCGGCGGCGACGTCAACCCCTACCTTGCGGTGGCGGCGCTGGTCGCCGGCGGGCTGTACGGTATCGAAAAGGGCCTTGCGTTACCAGAGCCGTACGCCGGTAACGCCTATGAAGCCCCCGGTGTCGAGCGGCTGCCCACCACGCTGGCCGAGGCGGCCTCGGTGTTCGAGGCATCGACGCTCGCGCGGGAGGCGTTCGGCGACGACGTTGTCGCCCACTACCTGAACAACGCGCGCGTGGAGCTGGCGGCGTTCAACGCCGCGGTCACCGACTGGGAGAGGGTGCGCGGTTTTGAACGCATGTGAGTCCGATGGTGGCGACCCGCTGCGCCCGGCTACGCCGCGCTTGCGATCGCCACGGGCCAGCCGCCCGGTGGTCGGCCTGACGAGTTATCTCGAGCGGGTGCGGACCGGAATCTGGGACATTCCCGCGGGATATCTGCCCGCCGACTACTTCGAGGGCGTCATCTCGGCCGGCGGGATCGCGGTGCTGCTGCCTCCGCAGCCGGTGGATCCCGACATCGTCAGCTCGGTCCTGGACAGCCTGCACGCGCTGGTGGTCACCGGCGGGTACGACCTCGACCCCGCCGCGTACGGCCAGCAGCCGCACCCGACCACCGACCAACCGCGCGGCGACCGCGACGCGTGGGAATTCGCGCTGTTGCGCGGCGCGCTGGACCGGGGGCTGCCGGTGCTGGGGATCTGTCGCGGCGCGCAGGTGCTTAACGTCGCGTTCGGCGGCACGCTGCACCAGAACCTGCCCGACGTCCTCGGGCACAGCGGGCATCGCGCGGGCAACGGCGTGTTCACCCGGCTGCGGGTGCAAACGGTGGCGGGCACCCGGTTGGCCGCGCTGCTGGGGCAGTCCGCCGACGCGCCGTGCTACCACCATCAGGCCATCGACAAAGTCGGCGACGGCCTCGTGGTCAGCGCGTGGGATCCCGACGGCGTGGTCGAAGCGCTGGAGCTGCCCGGGGACAACTTCGTCCTTGCGGTGCAATGGCATCCGGAACAAGCCCTGGAAGATTCGCGGTTGTTCACCGCGATCGTGGACGCCGCGCGGTCATACGCGCAGCGCGCCGGCTGAGATGGGGCTGGGCACTGTGCAACTGATCAACCCCGCGACCGAAGAGGTGCTGCGGACGATCGAACACGTCGATGCCGCGGGAGTGGACGACGCGGTGGCGCGTGGCCGGGCCGCCCAGCGGCGCTGGGCGCGGCTGTCACCGGCCGAAAGGGGTTCCGGTCTAAGGGCATTCGCCGCCGCCGTCGACGCCCATATCGACGAGCTGGTGGCGCTCGAGGTCGCCAATTCGGGTCATCCCATCGCGGCCGCCGAATGGGAGGCCGGCCACGTCCGTGACGTGTTGACGTTTTATGCCGCCAGCCCGGAGCGCTTGTCCGGCAAGCAGATTCCGGTGGCCGGGGGACTGAACGTCACCTTCAACGAGCCGCTCGGCGTGGTGGGGGTGATCACGCCCTGGAACTTCCCGATGATGATCGCGTCCTGGGGCATCGCACCGGCTTTGGCCGCCGGCAACGCCGTGCTGGTCAAGCCCGCCGAATGGACGCCCCTGACCACTATCCGGCTCGCCGAGTTGGCGGTGGAAGCCGGGCTGGACGCGGATCTGCTGCAGGTGCTGCCCGGGGAGGGCGCCGTAGTCGGCGAGCGGTTCGTCACCCATCCCGACATTCGCAAGATCGTCTTCACCGGCTCGACCGAGGTCGGCAAGAAGGTGATGACCGGCGCCGCCGCTCGGGTCAAGCGGGTGACGCTGGAACTGGGCGGCAAGAGCGCCAACATCATCTTCGACGACTGCGACCTCGAGCGCGCCGCGGCTGCCGCGCCCGCAGGGGTATTCGACAACGCCGGACAGGACTGCTGTGCCCGCAGCCGTATCCTGGTGCAGCGCAACGTCTATGACCGCTTCATGGAGCTGCTGGAGCCCGCGGTACGCGGTGTGGTCGTCGGGGATCCCCGATCCCGTGACACCGAGATGGGGCCGCTGGTGTCGGCGGCACACCGCGACAAGGTGGCCTCTTACGTGCCCGACGGCGCGCCCGTCGCTTTTCGCGGCACGGTGCCGTCCGGCCGCGGGTTCTGGTTCCCGCCAACGGTTCTCACTCCGGCACGCACCGACCGGTCCGTAGTCGACGAGATCTTCGGACCCGTCGTCACGGTGCTGGCGTTCGACGACGAGCACGACGCCATCGGGCTGGCCAATGACACCGCCTACGGCCTGTCGGGATCGATCTGGACCGACGACCTGTCCCGCGCATTACGGGTGTCGCGCGCGGTGGAATCCGGGAACCTGTCGGTGAATTCACACTCGTCGGTGCGTTACAGCACCCCGTTCGGTGGTTTCAAGCAGTCGGGGCTCGGCCGTGAGCTCGGCCCGGACGCGCCATTGCATTTCACCGAGACCAAGAACGTGTTCATCGCGATCCGGGAGGACTAGGTGACGGTCGATCTCACCCGGCGGTTGGCGGGGCGCGTGGCAGTCATCACCGGCGGCGGCAGCGGTATCGGATTGGCCGCCGGACGGCGGATGCACGCCGAGGGCGCGACCATCGTCGTCGGTGACATCGACGCGGACGCCGGTGCCGCGGTGGCCGCCGAACTGTCCGGTTTGTTCGTCCCCACCGACGTTTCCGACGAGGACGCGGTCAACACGCTGTTCTACGCGGCCGCGGAGTCCTACGGCCGCATCGACATCGCGTTCAACAACGCCGGCATCTCACCGGCCGACGACGACCTCATCGAAACCACCGAACTTCCCGCGTGGCAGCGAGTACAAGACGTCAATCTCAAGTCGGTGTACCTGTGTTGCCGCGCGGCGCTGCGGCACATGGTTCCCGCGCAGCGGGGTTCGATCATCAACACGGCGTCGTTCGTCGCGGTGCTGGGGTCGGCGACCTCCCAGATCTCCTACACCGCCTCCAAGGGTGGCGTCCTGGCCATGTCGCGGGAGCTGGGCGTGCAATTCGCCCGGCAGGGCATCCGCGTGAACGCGCTGTGCCCCGGACCGGTCAACACCCCACTGCTGGAGGAGCTGTTCGCCAAGGATCCCGAGCGGGCCGCCCGCCGGCTCGTGCACGTGCCGGTGGGCCGCTTCGCGTATCCAGATGAAATCGCTTCTGCCGTAGCATTTTTAGCTAGCGACGACGCATCATTCGTCACGGCCTCGACGTTCTTGGTCGACGGCGGTATCAGCGCGGCCTACGTCACACCTCTCTAGCGGTTGGATGGCGGGTCGGCGGCTGGCTGACTGCGACCAAGCGGACCGGCTCGGGCACCCAGTCCTGCGAAAACTCCTCCGTACCAAGGAGACTCGGCGTGGTGGCCGTCGTCCAGGCGTCCGGTACCGACAGCTTTCCGACAGACGACCCGCGCCCGAATGCCGCGGTCGCGGCCGCGCGCCGTGCGCCGCCCGAATTTCCCAGCAGCGCTTGCAGGGCCGCCCCCTTGTTCATCGAGTTCAGGTGGATGATCGCCGAACCCGACGGCGCGGTCAGCGAACTCAGTTTGGACAGCGACGGGGTGATCGCCAGAAGGGGAGCGTCGAATGTGGCCAGCGGTGACGACGCCAGCTCGCGCAGGACATCGGGAATGGTGGACATCACCTGGCGGCCGGTCGACACGACTTCGGGTGCGGAGGCCAGCGTCCAGTTGCCGCGCGATCGGGTGACGGGTGCGGGGTCGCGAGGCTGACCCGCATCGGTGACCGGCGAGCAGAACGGCGTCATCTTCGAGGCGTCGGCTGATGCCCGGACATAGCCGTTCAGGGCATCGGCGTTCTGTGCCCACATCTGTTCGTATTCGGCTTCGGCGTCCGCGATTGCCGGACCGGCTTGGCCCAGCGGGTTCGTCGATGCCAGCGATATCCGCAAAGCGCGGATTGCGTCGATCGCCGCCGGAGGCACCATCGCGGCCAGCGCCGACTCGTAGGCGCTCGCGGCCGCCCTCGCCTGCGCGGCCGATGTCTCGGCCGCAGCGGCGGCCGTTTTCAGCCAGTCGATCTGCGCCGCCGTGGCTTGACTCATCTCCTCGGCGGCCGGCCCCGGCAATTGCCGCGCCAGCTTCGAGGTCGTCGAGGCGTAGGCCGCGGCCATGTCGTTCAGCCGGGTGGCCAGCCGGTCCCAGGCCGCGGCGGCAGATGTCATCGATTCCGATCCCGGGCCGGAATGCATTCGCCCGGAGTTGATTTCCGGCGCAAGCGTGGTGAAGTGCATCGCTATCCTTAAGACAAGACGTGTTTGATACCGACTGGCGTGTCGAATTGCTAAGTGCCGCTGGAACTACTTGAAGTCGTGGACTGTCAGCAGCGCGTGACGCAGAGTCGGGTCAAAAGATCTTGGCCGTCAGGGAAATACGCGAATGAACGATTCCCGGCGCCGCCGGGCGCGGACACCGAGGGCGCGAACGAAGCCGTCGAAGACGACCGGGCGGATTGTGGTGACCATCTCGTCCACGTCTGCGGCCGATCTTGCGTCATCCACATGCTGTGGAACGGCTTCTTGTTCACCGGCCCGGCACCGCACAGGCAGCCGGCGACCTGGTTGGTCAGTTGTTGGCTGCCATGGATTTGCAAGTGGTCGGTCGGCGCTTTAGCGTCCGGCGCGGCATGTGACCACGCCGCCGGCTCCGGCAGTGCGGCGGCGGCGAACTGCGGGCGCAACGCCGAACCTGCGATGAGGGCAGCGAACAAACCGAGCGCGGCGACGACCGCGATGGCCGGTTGCCATCGCCGAGTTTCGCCAGCTCGTCGTGGATCCACAGTGTCAGCGACCCTACAACACGTTCCTTGGCGGTTAACCCCGTCCAGCTGTGAAAACAAGCAAAGTCGGTTGTGTATCGGACCGATGTCAGCCGCGCCAGACGAGCAGCGGGATGGCCACTTCGGCGGCAGTGGCCGCGCCGTGGAAGCCGATGAGGCGAGCCGATTCAAGGGTCTCGTGTGCGGTTGCCAGGACCGCGGCATCGCCGGTGCAGATCACCACGAGGTCACCGATGCGCGCCAGATGCCGCGGGTCGACCGGTCCGAACATTCCGGTGGCCACGGCCTGCTCGCGGCTGTAGACGGCGGCCCGGCCGTCCAGCACCTCACCCCACTTCGCCTGAACCTCGTCGACGGCGCCGGGTTCGGTGTGTAGATAACGCACCCGCGGCTCGCCCGCCACCAGCCGCACGCCCTCGCCCAGCCATGGGTCGATATCGAGGTCGACGCGAGCGTCCGGAGGGACGTTGAGGCCACCGTGATCGGCGGTCACCAGCAGCGCCGCGTTTTTCGGCAACGTCTCGACCAGCCGGGTCAGCAGCACATCGACGGCCGCAGCCGCCACATGCCACTGCGGCGAACCGATGCCGAACAGATGGGCCGCGGTGTCCAAATCGGCCATGTAGCCGAAGACCAATCCCGGCGCCGCGCGTAGTTCGTCGGCCACCAGCTGGGCGTAGTCGGCGGTCGGCTCGGCCGGGTGAAATTCGGCGCCGCGATACGCCGCGTCGGTCAGCCCGCTGCCGGCGAACGCCGCGGGCAGCACGACGCGGGCGCTGATGCCTGCGTCCTTGAGCCGCTCGAACCACGTCGGCAGCGGCTGCCATTCGGCGGGTGGCGGGTCGTCGCGCCACCGGATGTGGTTGATCACCCGGTCGGTGCCGGGCACGTTGAGCGTGAAGCCCAGGATCCCGTGCTCGCCGGGCTGCGCGCCGGTAGCCAGGGACACCAGGTTGGTCGGTGTGGTCGACGGGAAAGCGGAAACCAGCTGGATTGCCCTTCCGGCGGTGCCGGCCAGCACGGCCGCCAGCAGCGGCGCACTGCCGGCCAGCCGCGGGAGCAGGTGCCAGCCCATGCCGTCCACCAGCACGACGAGGACGCGATCGATCCCGCCTGCGCCAACCCCGTTCGTCAACGCCAGCGTGTCGACGGCGCCCGGGACGCCGAGGAGTGCGGCCGCGGACGGCAGCACGTCGCAAATGGAACCGGGCGCTGAACCAGACATGGTGCCAGTCTGGCACGCCGCTAGACGCGGGCCAGCCGTTGACTGGTCACCCGCAGCTGACGGTTCGTGGCTTCGGTGAGCGCACCGACTTGCCGCGCCGACAGCCGGCCGCACAGCCGGCCCCAGTGCACCGCGACTTCGTCACCCACGGCCACATCGGGCACCGCGCTGTAGCCGTCGGCCCACACGTCGAGCCGGCGCGGCGCGGGTGGCGACAGCGTCAGTGCCTGGCCATCCCAGAGCAGCCGCCGGCACAACACCTCGACGTCATCGCCATCGCGGGAAACCACTGTGCCCCAGGTGATCCGGCAGTTGTCCAGCACGCCCAGCGGGTGTTCATCCATGCCGCGACCCAGGAACCGTGTCCACGGATACACGCCGAACACGTGGAAGCAGTGGTTGCCCGCCGCCTCGCGGGCCAGGTCCGTCGTGAGATGTGACCAGTATCGGCCCGCCTGCGGGCCGATGATGGCCAGCAGCGCATCGAAAAAGGCCTGGGGGTCCAGATCGGCACAGACGCCACCGCCGAGCCAATACGACTCGACGAGCCGGTAATCCAGCGGATCGGCGATACCCGTCAGGCGCGACAGCACCCGCAGGTACGGCCAGGCGCCGGAAAATCCCGTCGCCGCGGCGCGTACCTCCTCGAGCGAACCGTCACGCAGGGTGGCGCCCAATGGTGGGCCGCAGTAGCCCAGCGCGTTCGGGGCATACGCGTAACGGGCGAACATCTCGGCGCCCCGGATGTCGGGCTCGTCGGTCAAGTGCGCCCCACCAGCTTGACGGCGTCGCGGTGCATGCGTCCGAAGTTGTAGTAGGCCGCACAGGCGCCCTCGGGGGACACCATGCAGGTTCCGATCGGGGTCTCCGGCGTGCACGCCGTGCCGAAAACCTTGCATTCCCAAGGCTTTAACACGCCCTTGAGCACCTCGCCGCACTGGCAGGCCTTCGGGTCGGCGACCCGTACGCCCGGCATCGAGAACCGCAGTTCGGCGTCGAATTCCGCGAAGTCGTCGTGCAGCCGGAGCGCACTCTGCGAGATGAACCCCAGCCCGCGCCATTCGAAGTGCGGGCGCAACGCGAACACCTTGCCCATCAGCGCCAGGGCGGCTGGGTTGCCGTTTTCGGGCACCACACGCTTGTACTGGTTTTCCACTTCACAACGGCCCTCGCGGATCTGGCGCAACAGCATCGCGACTGCCGCCAAGATATCCAGAGGCTCGAATCCGGCCACCACCAACGGCTTTCGGTACACCTCCGGTACGAAACGGTAGGGACGGTTGCCGACCACCGTCGACACGTGCCCGGGTCCGATGAAACCCGACAGCCGCAGATCCGGCGATTCCAGGATGGCCTTGATCGGCGGCACGATGGTGACGTGGTTGCAGAACACGCTGAAGTTGGGCAGCCCCAGGTCGCGCGCCCGGACCAGCGTCACCGCGGTCGATGGCGCGGTGGTCTCGAAACCGATGGCGAAGAAAACCACATGCTTGCCGGGATTGTCGATTGCGATCTTCAGCGCGTCCAGCGGTGAATAGACGAACCGCACGTCGGCACCGCGCGCCTTGGCGTCCAACAGGCTGCCGGCCGAGCCGGGCACCCGCATCATGTCGCCGAAACAGGTGAAGATCACCTCAGGTTGGCCGGCCAGCCACATCGCGTCGTCGATGCGGCCCATCGGGATCACGCAGACCGGACAGCCCGGGCCGTGCACCAGTTCGACGGCGTCGGGCAGCAGGTGTTCGATTCCGTGGCGGTAAATGGTGTGCGTGTGCCCGCCGCACACCTCCATGAACTTGAACGGCTCGCCGCCACCACCGGCCAGGTGTTCGATGGCTGCCAACAGTTTTCGCGCTGCCGCGGGGTCCCGGAATTCGTCGACGAATTTCATTTCTCTCCCTCCCCCTCAGACAATGGCCGAGGAGTCGAAGGCTTCCATTTCGGTGGTGTAGGCCTCGCCGAGCTTCTTGATGGCCGCCAGCGTGAGCAACGCCTCGGTTTCGTCGATCTTGGCCATCGCGAACCCGACGTGGACCAACACCCAGTCGTCCGGCTGGGGATCGTCACCTTCCAGCAGTCGCACGCTGATGGTCCGCTGCACGCCGCTCACATCGACTTTCGCCAAATAGTTGGCCTGATCGGTGATTTCGACGATCCGGCCCGGAATCCCAAGGCACATGTGCGGTTATCTCCCATCTTGAACGAAGCTCAGCAGATTCGCGGCAGCGGATCCCCGACGAGCATGTCGACGATCCGGGTGCCCCCGAACCCGGTGCGCAGCACCACGCTTTCGGCCGGCTCGGGGACGATTTCCCCGACCTCGGCCGCATCGGCGCCCAACGGGTGCGACCGCAGCGCTTCCAGCCCGGCTTGGGCCTCCCGCGGTGCGACAACGGCGACGAACTTGCCCTCGTTGGCGACATACAGGGGATCGATGCCGAGCAACTCGCACGCCCCGGTGACCATGGGCGCCACGGGTAGTCGATCCTCTTCGAGCAGAACCCCGAGGCCGCAGGCCTGGGCCAGCTCATTGCACACCGTGCCCACCCCGCCCCTGGTCGCATCGCGCAGCCATCGGGTGGACGGGGCCGCCGCCATCAGCAGTTCCACCAAGGGGCTCACGGATGCGGTGTCCGAGGCGATATCGGCCTCGATGGCCAGGTCGCCGCGGGCGAGCATGACGGCCATACCGTGATCGCCCATCGACCCTGACAGCAGCACCTTGTCGCCGGTGCGCACCGAGGAAGCCGATAGCGTGCGTCCCGCGGGAATGACACCTGCTCCGGTGGTGGTGATGAACAGGCCGTCGGCGGCGCCCTTGGGCACCACCTTGGTGTCGCCGGTGACGACCTGCACACCGGCGGCCGTGGCCGCCGCCGCCATGTCGGCGACGATCTCTTTGAGTTCGGCGATCGGGAATCCTTCTTCGAGCACGAAGGCCGCCGATATCCACGACGGCACACCGCCGGCCATCGCGACGTCGTTGCAGGTGCCGTGGACGGCGAGTTCGCCGATGGAGCCGCCGGGAAAACGCCTGGGCTGCACCACAAATGAGTCGGTGGACATCGCCAGACGCTCGCCACCGGGCAGAGTCAGGACCGCGCCGTCGCCCAGCGCCTGCAGCGTCGGGTTGCGAAACGCCTCCACGAACACCGCGTCCACCAGCGCGGCCGACGCCTTGCCTCCAGCCCCGTGCGCCAGGGTCACATGGTCATCGAGGAGCCGGGGACGACGCCGGCGGAACGATTCGATCCGCTCGATCACCTCGCCCTCGGCGAAGCGCGGTCCCGACGACAGGTAGTCGCCCGCAGGTTTATTCATGCGCCGCTGCTCCTCATCGCTTCGCTCTGCATCGTCGCCGGCCTACTCATGCGCCGCTCCTCCTCATCGCTTCGCTCTGCATCGTCGCCGGCGTCATCATGCGGCCCCCAAAAACCTTGGTCACCACCGAGTCGTTGGTGGACTGCCAGCCACAGCCGATAGCCCAGCAGCGCCTGCGATTCCTGGATCCGGTGCACGCTTTGCGAACGAACAATGAAGCAGGCGTCCACGTTTGGATTATCCGCGAACGCGCCGCCGTCGTAACCGGAGAAACCCACGGTGTACAGCCCGCGTCGCCGTGCCTCGGCCAGCGCGGTCAGCAGGTTGGGCGAGTTGCCGCTGGTCGACATGGCGATCGCGATGTCCCCGCTTTTCGCGCGCGCGATCAGCTGTCGGGCGAACACCAGCTCGAATCCGACGTCGTTGCCCAGTGCGGTCAGGATCGCCTGGTCGGCGGTCAACGACCACGCCGGCAGGGAGTTGCCGATCGCGGGGCGCGCGAACAGCCCCGCCAAAGTCGTGGAATCGGTGCAGCTGCCGCCGTTTCCGAAGGTGAACAACCGCCCGCCCGCCGCGAAACGGCGCGCCATCTCGGTGGCGGCACGGTCCAGCAGACCGGCGTTGGCCTCCAGCGTGGAACGCCGAAGCGCCAGGCTCTCGGCGGCTTTGGCTTCCGCCGACGCGGCCAGGTCGGTCAGCAGTGCTGAGGGATCGTCCTCTTCGGCGTCGATGAACGGATACAGGAAGTTGGTGGGTTCGTTTGGGGGAGTCATCAGCAGCCCTCTTCGTCGCCGACGCGTGGCCGATGGCGTCGCTCCTCGATCCCGGCTGCGCCGGCATCTTCGTCGCCGACGCGACTGATCGCCGTGCCCGCGTGCACCAGGACCAGCTCGCCGACGGTGATCGGATCGACGAGCGTCGTCACCACGCTCTCGGCGCCCCGCGCGGTGCGCACCGTCGCCTGTCCTTCGGCAGGGGCGCTCACCACCTCGCCCAGGCGGCCCTCGTCGCTGCACGTGACGCACACGTCGTCGGCGCCCTTCGGCGTGAGCAACCCGGAGTGTTCGAAACACACGTGGGTCAGCTCCCACAGCAGGTGGTAGAACAACACGAAGCCGCCGGTGGCGGGCACCCGCGGATCGGGGTCGTCGAGCCACAGCACATGGTCTGCCATACCGGCTTTGGGCCGTTCGCCGCTGCCGATCCAGATCGTGGTGGCTCCCCACGCCGGAGCGCGGCGCATCACCGAGCGGACCTGTGCTTCGTCCGCGCCGGACACCGCGACCACGATGTCACCGGGCTGCACCGACACTCGCACAAGATCCACCAGGTCGGGTCCGGTCAGCGCCACTGCGGGCAAGGCCCGTTTGCCCATGATCACCGGATGCACGAATTCGACCGCGATGTGCAGCGCGTGCGGTTCCAACGACGGCGCGATGGACCACATGGTCGCGCCCGCGGCGAAGCGCTTGGCCAGAGTGAATGCCGTGGCGGCGAGGTCTTCTGCCAGCTCGGCGCCCAACCCGCGATCGATGGCGGGTGTGCTCATGAATAACCCTCCTCCCGCGCGGTCAGCATCGAAATCACGGCCTGACCCAGCGCCAGGCCACCGTCGTTCGGCGGCACGGCGTGATGGGTCAGCACCTCGAATCCGGCCAGCTGCAATCGTTTACGGCAGGCGCCCAGCAGCAGCACGTTTTGGAACACCCCGCCGGTCAGGCCAACCAGCCGGACCCCGCCGGCCACCTGCACGACCACCCTGGCGACGGCATCGGCGACCGCCTCGTGAAACGCGGCGGCCAGCAGCGCGGGGTGGGTGCCGGCGTACAGCGCCGACACCATCGTCTGCACCGTGGTGCCGGGGTCGATCACGCCGTCGGCCCGCACCATGAACGGCAACGACGGCCAGCCGGGATCACCCAGGGCCGACTGGGCGAGCGCCTCGAGCTCGATCGCGGCCTGGCCTTCGTAGTCGATCCGGTGCCGGACCCCGAGCAGCGAGGCGACGGCGTCGAACAGCCTTCCCATGCTCGAACACGGGACACATCCGGCGCCGCTCTCCAATTGCGAACGGGTGAGCCGCAATTCGTCGGGTGTGGCGGCGGCGACGGGTGCCAGATCCGGGGTCCAGTCGATGCCGGCCATCCACAGCTGCGACAGCGCCATCCGCCACGGGTTGCGCACCGCGGCGTCACCGCCCGGCAACGGCACGGGCAGCAGGTGACCGGACCGGACGAAGCGGTGGCTGTCGCGGCCGAGTCGCAGGAACTCCCCGCCCCAGATGGTCTGGTCGCAGCCATAGCCGGTGCCGTCGAAGGAAACCCCGACGATGGGTTCGCCAACGCGACCGTGCTCGGCCAGCAGTGACACCACGTGTGCGTGGTGGTGCTGGACCAGGTCCAGCGGCCGCTCGCCCGCGTGCCGCTCGGCCCAGCCCCGGGTGTGATACCCGGGATGCAGATCGGCGGCCAACCGTGTCGGCGTACCCCGTATTTCGCTGAGCTGCCCCACCGCGCGCTCGAACGCCCGAAGCGTCTCCCAGGTCGCCATGTCGCCGATGTGCCCGGACATGTAGGCGCGCGAACCGTCGGTTAGGCAGAACGTGTTCTTCAGCTCCCCGCCCACCGCCAGCACCGAAGGCCCCGCGGTCTGCACGTCCACCGGTAGCGGCGCGTAGCCACGCGAACGTCGGATCGGAAGCTCTCGCCCGTCAACCACGCGCACCACCGAGTCATCACACGGCACGTGGATTCCCCGGTTGTGATCGAGCACCGCATCGCACAGCGACGAAAGCCGCTCGGCGGCATCGTCTTCCGTGAAGCAGATCGGCTCGTCAGAGCGGTTCGCGCTGGTCAGCACCAAAGCATCGGGAACGCGCTGGCTGGTGCCGGGCACCGGCGCCAGCAGCAGGTGGTGGATGGGGGAGTACGGCAGCATCAGCCCGAGCAGCGGGCTACCGGGTGCGACCCCGTCGGCCACCGGCGCGCCAGTCCGCCGCCGCAGCAGCACGATTGGGCGAGCCGGGCTACCGAGGACGGCTGCCTCGGCGGGGTCGACATAAGCGTAGCGGCGCGCGACGTCGAGGTCGCGGACGAGCATCGCGAAAGGCTTGGCGCCGCGTGCCTTTCGTGCCCGCAGCGCGGCGACGGCGGCATCGTCGTCCACGGCGCAGGCCAGGTGGTAGCCGCCGATGCCCTTGATGGCGACCACTTCACCCGTTGCCAGCGCGCGCGCAGCGGCCGCCAGCGCGGCATCGGATCCGTCGACCCGTCCCGTCGCCGTCCGGAACCATAGCGACGGACCGCAATTCGGGCAGGCGATCGGCTGCGCGTGGAAGCGGCGGTCCGCCGGATCGTGGTATTCGGCGGCGCAGCGCTCACACATGACGAATGCCGCCATGGTGGTGGCCGGGCGATCGTAGGGCAACTCGCGGATGATGGTGAACCGCGGGCCGCAATTGGTGCAGGTGACGAACGGGTGCCGGTAACGCCGGTTGCGCGGGTCGAACAGCTCCGTGACACAGTGCTCGCACACCGCGACATCGGCAGGAATCGGTGTGAGCGGCGCACCGGAGCTGGTTCGGCTCGCCACAATGCGGAACGCGGGTGCACAAGCAGTGTCGGCCGCGAGGTCGGTGACCGTGACGGCGCTGATCCTGGCCAGGGGCGGGGCTTCGGCGCGCAACCGGCAGCAGAACTCCTGTATCCGTGCGGGCTGGCCCTGCACCTCGACGAAGACCGCGCCCGAGTCGTTTCCGACGAAGCCGGCCAGACCGAGCTCGGTTGCGATCCGGTGGACGAACGGACGGAAGCCAACCCCCTGGACGACACCGGTCACCATGACGCGCTGCCGAATGTCTTCGGCCCGCAACATCAAGGGGGTCTTAGTCATTTCAGCCGCCCTCCGGGCGAAGTATGTCCATGTCCTCAACGCGACCCCGGCCCATCAGCTCCAAGCCGGCCATGGCCTGCTCGGCCCCGGCCCGGTCCGTCTTCTCGACGGCGAAGCCCATGTGGATGATCACCCAGTCGCCCGGCGCAAACGTCTCCTCCGGCAACATGCCGATGTTGACCCTGCGTTCTTCGCCGGTGACGTCGACCAGCGCCAGCTGCCCCTCGAAACCGTCGAGCATCCTGATGACTTGACCCGGTATCCCCAGACACATGGTTCAGAACTCCCGCCCTGCCGCGGCCGACTGCGCGGTGCCTTGCAACGCCGCGACGATTTCATTGACCGCCCGCGCGGCCCGGGGAACCGCCATGGCTACCGGCTCGGTGAGCCCGATCCCCTCCTCGACGCTGCCCGCCTCGCAGCCGACGACCACGGTGTAGGGCGGACTGCCGCCAAGTGCCCGCAGGCTGGCGAAGACCGCGGCGGGGTCCATGCTGTGGCCGTCCAGACCGCTTGTGTCCGAAGGCGAATCGTGCTCGGCCTGAAAGACGTGCAGCGTGCCCGGGTGCCCGCGGCTGGGCACCGCATCGACGAGAACCAGCGTGTCCCAGTGCTCGAGCAGATCGTAGGCCAGATGCATGCCACGGATGCCATAGTCGATGACTTGAACAGTCGGATCATCGTGGGGGAGGGCGCCGTCGCGGACGACCTCGGATCCGAAGCCGTCATCCCCCAGAAAGATATTGCCGATCCCGGCTACCAGGATGCGTGCTGTCATCGTGCTACCTGCTGTCTACATCCGCCTCAACTTGAGATAGCGCCGCGCATCAGGCAGCGACACCACGCCCAGTCCCACCGCGACCGCGACGACCAGCGCGATGACGGCGATGAATATCCAACCTACGATCTCCATGTTGGACTCCTTTCAGGGTTTGTTGCGGATTGGTCCGTCTCGAGCGGCTCGACCTCATCGGGGGAGAAGTACAAATAGCGCCCGTACCAGTCGTGCAGGTCCGCGGCAGGGTCGTCCTCGACGACGACCCCGATGTGCTTGTTGCCCTCGACGTCCTCGTGCACGGAGGTGACTCGGGCGGTCTTGCCCGCGACGAAGATGTCCTGCGCGTCGGCGTTGCGTCTCGGCCGCAGCCGGACCTGGCTGCCCCGCGCCACCCGGATCCCGTTCACCAACACCGCATCGATTTCGGGGCGGACGGCGTTGTCGGCCAGCGGATCCCACCAGTCCACACCCTCGGGGATCTCAGGCACCAGGCCCACGGCCTCGTTCAGTGCGTGCGGATCGCGCAGCACACCGTGCAGGCGGGCCATCGCATCGGGCGACATGGCGTCACACTGGTCGATGATCCGCGCGGCCCGCGGATCGGTCGCCCGGGCTTGCGCCTTCTCCTCGTCCGTCATCGTCATCACGCGCAGGGTGAGGATCTCGTCGATCTCCGTGCAGTCATACAGGGCGGTGTCGCTCTGTTCGGCGACCTCGGGGTGGTCGTAGAGAATGATCGGCGAGATCAGCAGCATGTCGCCTGCGCCCGGCGGACCGGCCAGCACGGGGAAGCAGCGGTGCCTGCCGCACCGCGACACCGCGTCGACCGCGTACTGCGGCGGCTCGAGCAGCGAAATGAATTCACCGCCAACGACTTCGGCGATGATGTGGGTTCCGATCATGGATCGCGCGATCGCGTCGGCCTTATCGCGTGCAGCCGTGCCGATGTTGCTGACCCGTACCGAAACCCGGCGCAGGTCGCCGTCAGGTTCGCTGGCGACGCACAGTACTGCGCGCACCTCGGATCGCTCGCGGACCAGGCGACCGCCCTCGAGCGGTTCGATGTCGGTCGCGGCGTCGGCCGTGACCGGCAGCTCCAGATCATCCAAGGCGAGTTCGCCGAAGGAGACTTCACACTCGACGGCCTCGTCCCAGGTCAGCCACGACCCCGACGGGGTGGTCAACTCGTCGACGCGCTCGAACTCACCGCCTCCGACGTCGCGCTCTGCCCGGCGGTGCTGCAACTGCAGGAACCGCACCACCAGGGTGATCTCCGAGGCTCCCTCGACCAGGAAGTCGGCGGCGAGCGTGTCGTCTTCGCCCAGCCCGGCGTCCGCCGCGCCCGGCGGCCCCAAAACACCGAACTGCCAACGAGATTGATTCTTGCTCGACGTCCCTCGGTACGGGTAGAGCAGATAGCCCTCGTAGAGAACCGCGTCGGCGACGGCGCGGGCCCGGGCCCGACTCGAGGTGCGAGACGCGGTCATCGTGCCACCTCGCGATCGGCCGCGGAATCCAACAACGCGGTGACGGCGTGGTCGAGATCGAGCAGCCCGCGCGCCGACTTGTAGCCGGCCAGCGCGGCGACGGTGTCGTGACTCAGCCGCACCCAGCCGGTGTTCGGGAAGTGCTGGGCGATCAGATCCCGCCAGACCTGCACCGGCATGTCGTAACGGCATTCGCAGTCCCATGGCACCTGTTGCACGGAGAAGCCGTGGCCGGAGTTGACGAAGATGGTTCCGCTGAACAGGAATTGGAGGGGCAGCGCGCCGTGGCGCAGTGCGTGCAGGTATTTGGCGGCGGCGACCTCGAAGTCGTAGGTGCAATCCAGCGGCAGCGCCACGGTCGTGGTGCCGGTGAATCCCTGCACCATCGCGGTGCAATGCTGCCAAAGGAAGGTGCGCTGGGTGTTCGCCCAGCGTTCGCGGGGGCCGAACAAGTCCAGCAGGCCGTCCGCTTCGTCGTCGGCGTAGGAACGGCGCAGTGGTTCGATGCGCACCTGGCACCGCAGGGCGATGGCGTGCACCGAGTCCCCGACATCAGGGCCGCTTGCGGTGACACCGACACGGGCGGTGAGCACCGGGCTGACCGTGTACGGCTCGGCGACCACGTCGAGAACCGCGAAGTCCACATCCATCGGCCCGCCGGTCATCGCCGCGTCTCCGTTGCCCGAGCGCCCACCTGCGCGAAGAAGTCGTCGATGAACTCACGCGCCTGCTGGCCGCCGTCAAAACCCCGCCACAGCATGCGCAGGCGTCCGACGAATTCGTAACAGGCGTCGATGGGAACCAGATAGGTTTGCGGCTGCGACGTTTCGCCGTTCTGGGAGCCGTCGGTCTCGGGGACACGGACCAGCAGCGCCTCCACGTCCTCGGCGAGCAGGCCCACCCGCGAGTCGGCACCCCTGATGGCGTCCCAGATCTTTAGGTCCAACTCGGACTCGGTCGCTCCTGCCGGGCCCGGATAGAAGGCCACGGTCCGGCCGAGGGCGGAGTTGGTGAAGAAGAACGCGACCCCGACGGGGATCTGCAGCGCCTCCCACGCGCGGCGGTCCAGCGCGAAGTCGGGGAATGACAGGTACCGGTCCGGCACCGCGCGGTAGCGAAGTTCGGCGTCGGGATCCGTGAAAAGCAGATAGCAGGCGCGGCAGACGCACATGAGTTGGCGGCCGGCCACATTGACCACATGCTGGTGCTCGTCGGCGATCCACTCCGCACACATCTCGCACCGCTCGCCGGCCTCCTCGGGGGCGCGCCGGTCGCTTTTGATGCGGGCAAGGACGTCGTACGGACTCGTCATGCGCCCGCTCCCATCGGTTCTCGCAACGCCACCGAAGGCACGCCGTCGCGGGCCAGCAGCGGCAGGGGCTCGAGGTGGGCGCCGTCCGGTCCGGCGCCGGCATGCACGACGTCGAAATGCGTGCCGCAGCGCGGGCAGGCCAGCAACGCCTCATGCAGTTGCGCGCCCGCAAGCGAGTCGTCGCACAACGGGCAATGGTCCCGGTAGGCCAGCGTCTGATCGCCGACCCGGCACACCAGCAGCCCAATGCCCGAAATGAGAAAGCCCGCGACCTCGCCCGGCGCCAGTTCGGCCGACTCGGGCACCGGATGCCAGGAGCTCGAATGGTGCTGCCCATCCGAATGCACACGCGCCAGGAGTGATTCGGCGGGAATCACGCTGCTGCTCGCGGCGGGCTCGGCCGTCACCACCTCGATGGAGGCGATCTCCGGGGCGGCCGCGCGGACCGCGTCCTCGACCGCGAGTTCCAGTGTCACCGCCGATGAAGGGCAGCTCTTGCAGCTGCCCTTGAACGCCAGCCGTACGACACCGTCGTCGATCTCGAGCAGATCCACGTCGCCGCCGTGGGAACCCAGATAAGGCCGCACCCGGTCCAGCGCCTCCGACACCCGGCGGTGCGCGTCGTGCGGATGCAGGCCGTGAACCAGGAGCAGGCTGGCCACCAGGTCGTCGGTGGCCAGCCGCTCGGTCAGGCCGGGGTCCCCGGCTAACTGCATGATCCGTTCCAGCCCGGCCCCGTAGAGCCCGACTACTTCGCGGACCAATTCTTGGGCGCGCTCATACGCGGCGGCCCCGCTTACCGCGCAGGAATCCAGAAGCGTCTGGATTCGATCGCCCGCCGTACGCCACTGCCTTTCTGCGTCGGAGCCTTTCGGGGGAATCTCCGGGCGATCCGCCATGCGTCACTCCCCGACAGGCGACTGCGTTGGCGTGTGCAGTCTGTCGAGGGTCTTGCCCTTACCCAGGTACATGTGCACACCGCACGGCAGGCACGGGTCGAAGCTGCGCACCGTGCGCATGATGTCGATGCCCTTGAAGTTGTCCCGGCTGTTCTCCTCGAATATCGGTTGACCCTGCACCGCGTCCTCGTAGGGGCCCGGTGTGCCGTAGCTGTCGCGCGGGTTGGCATTCCACGGCGTGGGTGGGTACGGGTGATAGTTGGCGATCTTGCCGTCCCGGATCACCAGGTGGTGGCTCAGCACACCGCGCACCGCCTCGGTGAAGCCGCAGCCGATGCCCTCATCCGGCACGTTGAACTTCTCCCAGGTTTTGGTGCGCCCGGCGCGGATCTCTTCCAGCGCCTTCTCGGCGAAGTGCAGGGCGCACGCCGCCGCGTAGGCCTGGAAGTAGGTGCGTGCCCGGTCGCGTTCGATCGTGTTGCTGCCGTACTTGGGGATCTTCCACTCGAATTCGACCGGACCCTTCAGGGCCGTCTTGGGCAGATTGATCTTGACGCTGCTGCCGGTCGCCTGGACGTAGCCGATGTTGACCAGACCGGCCAGCGCGGTCGACCACAGCCGCGCCAGCGGGCCGCCGCCGGTGTCCAGCGCCAGGTGATCCTTGCCGTCGAACCAGCGCGGTGACATCACCCAGCTGTACTTACCGCCTTCTTCCATGTCCCGCTTCTGCGGATGCGGGTTGGTGTGCTGGTTCCACGGGTGGCGCCGGTCCACCGCGTTGCCGAGCGGATCGGTCTTGACGAACATCTCCTGTTCGGTCCAGTCGTCGTAATACGAACTGCCCAAAAGGATTCGGATACCAAGGTTGATGTCCACCAGCGAGTGGGTGACCAGTTTGCCGTCGACCACGACGCCCGGGGTGACGAACATCGCGTTACCCCATCGCTCCATGTCCTTATAGGCGAAGTTGCACACCTCGGGGTCCTGGAAGGAACCCCAGCAGCCCAGCAGGGTGCGGCGCAGGCCGACCTTCTCGTAACCGGGCAGCGCGTCGTAGAAGAAGTCGAACAGGTCGTCGTGCATCGGGACGACCTTCTTCATGAATTCGACGTAGCGCATCAGCCGGGTCATGTAGTCGGTCATGAGCTGGATGGTCGCCACGGTGCCGACCCCGCCGGGGTACAGCGTGGAAGGGTGCACGTGGCGACCCTCCATGAGGCAGAACATCTCTCGCGTCCAGCGGCTGACCGCGAGCGCTTCCCGGTAGAACTCGCCGCTGAACGGGTTGAGCGAGCGCATGATGTCGGCGATCGTCCGGTACCCGTGCGCATCCGCGTGCGGTGCCTGCGTCTTCTCCGCCAGTGAAAGCACACTCGGATTGGTCTCGGAGACCATCTTCTCGCAGAAGTCGACGCCGACCAGGTTCTCCTGGAAGATGTTGTGGTCGAACATGTATTCCGCGGCCTCACCGAGGTTGACGATCCATTCGCCCAGGTGCGGCGGCTTGACGCCATAGGCCATGTTCTGTGCGTAGCACGAGCACGTCGCGTGGTTGTCGCCGCAGATACCGCAGATGCGACTGGTGATGAAGTGCGCGTCGCGGGGATCCTTGCCCTTCA
Source organism: Mycobacterium sp. (assembly GCA_036500645.1). Taxonomy (GTDB): domain Bacteria; phylum Actinomycetota; class Actinomycetes; order Mycobacteriales; family Mycobacteriaceae; genus Mycobacterium. The sequence continues at coordinate 37,866 of DASYBR010000193.1, forward strand.
TGAAGATCGAGTAGCCGCGGAAGATCGACGAGGTGCTGCGGCACTCGACGACTTCCTTGTTCTCGAAATCGATCTTGGTGTAGATGCCGAGGCTGCCTACGATGCGGGTGATTGGGTCCCAGGCCATTTCGACGAGCTGACCGGGTTCCCGCTTGGATGTCGATGGCTCGGGAATAATGGTTGTCATAACAAATACTGCTCTCCGCCTGGACGGCTGTGAAGGAAATGAACCCAGCAGGACGACCTACCGGGCACCTACCAAGTTCTGCGGGCTCCGGTGGTGAGTTTGTCGCCGTTGTGGCGCCACCGCGGTTCCTTGTCGACGGTGCGCGCCGTGATACCCCTCAAATTGCGAATCACGGACCCGTACAAACCCGACGCGGTGGTGGATACCTTGCCGCCCGGTGGCTCGTCCATGAAGGGCATGAACTTGTCCGGGAAGCCGGGCATGGTGCAGCCGATGCAGATTCCGCCCACGTTCGGGCAACCGCCGACGCCGTTGATCCACCCACGCTTGGGAACGTTGCACTTGACGACCGGACCCCAACAGCCAAGTTTGACAATGCATTTGGGGGAGCCGTACTCGGTGGCGAAGTCACCCTGCTCGTAGTAGCCGGCCCGGTCACAACCCTCGTGCACGGTATTGCCGAACAACCACTGCGGGCGCAGGGCG
>DASYBR010000194.1:0-3301 GCA_036500645.1 Mycobacterium sp.
CCGGCGTAGTCGTAGGCCCGCAGCACCGGCAGATAACCCGGCTGCAGCTTGCCGACGGGAAACAGGTCGACCAGGTCCGGTCCCGGCCTGGGGTCGGAGTCGGCCGCGTCACCGGGTTGCTGCACCCACAACTGCAGCATGCCCGGGCCCGCGGGGCCGTCGCGAATCACCGTGTAGGGCACGATGTTCCAGCCCAAGTGTGACGACACCAGGTATGCGCCCAACTCGCGGCCGGCCAACGTTCCGTCGGGAAAGTCCCAGAGCGGCGCTTCGCCGGAGATCGGCTTGTAGACGCAGTGAACGTTGCAGTCGCCGAGAATCGACTCGCACAGAAAGGTGGCGTTGCTGGCTGAGCGGATGCGTCCGAGGACCGTCAGCTCACCGTCGCGCAACACCGCCCGATCGTCAGGCCTCGGGTTCATCGTCAGACCCGAGCAGCGCGCTGCGCCGATAGCCATTGGCTCGCGCGCAGATATGGCCCTCGGGGTCCAATGGTTCGTCGCACAACGGACATGGCGGACGTCCCGCTGAGATGACGCGATTCGAGCGGGTGGCGAACTGTCGCGCCGACTCGGGAGTCAGGAACACCCGCACCGCGTCGGGTCCCTCCTCGGTGTCATCGAGCACCACCGAAGCGTCGAACTCGGCGTCGGTGACGGCCAGCAGCTCGACCACCACGGTTTGCGCTTCCGAATCCCAGCCGAGTCCCATGGTCCCCACTCGAAATTCGGCATCAACGGGTGTGATCAACGGGTGCAGGTCCTCAATCTCGGCGGGCTCCGGCGGGACCGGCGTGCCGAATCTGCGGTTCACCTCGAGCAGCAACGCACCGATGCGTTCGGCCAGCACCGCAACCTGCTGCTTCTCCAATACCACCGACACGACTCGGGCGTCGTGCACCGCCTGGATGTAGAAGGTGCGATTCCCGGGCTGGCCAACGGTCCCGGCCACGAAGCGGTCGGGTGTGCGGAAGACATGAATTGCGCGGGCCATGGCACTTCCAAAATACCGGCTGTTGCCATCACCGTGCGATCCGATCACGGCTTGATTGTGGTGGACAGCCGAATTAGTCCGTCCCAAGACGTCCCAAGGCGTCTCAGTCCGTCTCAGTCCGTCGAACCGCCGACGACCGCGTCGCTAGACGGCACTGTCGCGGACGGTTGTTTCTGCGGCTCGTCGTTCGAACCGTCCTCGGCTCCGTCCTTGGTCGCGCCGTCCGTCGCCGCCTTGGAATCATCCTTTTGCGGGGGCCCGGCCCGCAATGCGGCGGACAGCCGGGCACCGGTGTGGTTGACGTGCAACACGAACGGCCGAATCTCGGTGTAGCGGATCACACTTACCGATGCCGGATCGGCGGTGATGCGCTGGAATCCATCCAGGTGCATGCCGTAAGCGTCGGCGATCACCGCCTTGATGACATCACCATGAGTGCAGGCCACCCAAAGGGCGTCGCCCCCAAGCTCTTGGGCCAATCGCCGGTCGTGTTCGCGGATCGCGGCGACCGCTCGCGCCTGGACTTGCGCCAATCCCTCGCCGCCCGGGAAAACCGCCGCACTGGGATGGGCCTGGACGACTCGCCACAGGGACTCGCTCACCAACTCCCCGAGTTTGCGGCCCGTCCATTCCCCGTAATCCACTTCGGCGAGCCGGTCCTCGACGAGCGGCTCGAGACACAGCGCTTCGGTGAGCGGCTCTATGGTGCGTCGGCACCGCAACAGTGGAGAAGTGACCACCGCCCGAATGGGTAGATCACCCATCCGGTCGATCAGGCCGGCGGCTTGTTCGCGACCCTTGTCGTCGAGGTCGACGCCCTCGGAACGACCGGCAAGGGTGCCCGCGGTGTTCGAAGTGGAGCGGCCGTGCCGTAACAGGATGACGGTCATGCCGCGGCGTCCACCCACCAAAGATTCACGCCCACGACCGTACCTGGTGTGAGTGCCCGCAAACGGAGCTTGACTAGCGAGAAACGGGCACCGCGTGCGCCACCGAATCGCGCACCGCAGCGGTCAGGCTGCGTGCGTCGGTGAGATCGATTTCAACCAGGCTGCGGACGGACGTGGCGACCACTTCTTCGGCCTGCGGAACCGGGCCCGCCAAGCGCGGCCGGTAAACTTCGACGACGAGTGAGCGGTGCTCGATGTGGAAGGAAAAACTCCGTCCATCACCGACTTGTCCATAGCCGCTAGCAAAAATACCTGTCGACATGTCTTCGACGGCAAACTCGCCATGTTCGATATGACGGTCAGCGGTGACGGCCATGACGTGACCATACCTCGCCGCCCGGGTCTGGTGCAGGCGACATCGCCGGATTGGGGGCGAAACCGTTCCTTAGAATCTGAAATGTACAGTCCCAACGCGAGGGAACAATAATTGCTGTCACGCCGTAGGCGCCACAAATTTGCAGCTCACCAGGCTTTGACTGGCCTCCTTGTTTTGCTGACCGCAGTCGTCGGATGTTCGTCGAATCCGCTCAAAACCTTCGCCTCCGACAAGCCGCGCACCATCGAACCGGCCCGGGCGGCCGACTCACCGCCCCCGTCGCAAAATCCGGCCGGCGTGGTGCGACCGCTCGCGGGCCGCGCCGCCGGGGCGATCATCGACGCCGGCAGCCATCAATTGGCGATCCTGATCCCCGGCGCCGACCCCGCGGCGCCCGCCGGGGTCACGGTCTTCGGCGATCCGCAGGCCGCGCCACGAGTGATAGGGCTGCCGGGACCGGCGGCCGCGCTGACCGGCGACGGACACGGCGCGGTCTACCTCGCCGCCCACGGCGGCTACTTCGTGGTCGACCTGTCCACCGGCCACGCGGCACAAGTAAGCGTCACCGACGCCCAGCAAATCGACTTCACCGCGATCGCCCGGCGCGCCGACGGCAGGCTGGTGCTGGGCAGCGCCGACGGGGCCGTCTACACCCTTGAGTCCCCGACCCCGAACACCGTCGGAGCCGCGCGTGTCAGCAGTCAGAACAAGATCTTCGCGCGGGTCGATTGGCTTGCGACACAAGGGAATACCACCGTGGTTCTGGACCGCGGGCAAACCTCGGTGACGGCGATCGGCGCCGACGGTCACGTCCAGCAGGCGCTGCGCGCGGGCCAGGGCGCCACCACCTTGGCCGCCGACGCGCTGGGGCGGGTGCTGGTCGCCGACACCCGCGGCGGACAACTGCTGGTCTACGGCGTCGACCCGCTGATCTTGCGTCAGGCCTATCCGGTGCCCCAGGCGCCCTATGGCCTGGCGGGCTCTCGCGAGTTGGCCTGGGTTTCGGCGACCGCTTCGAATATGGTCATTGGTTACGATTTGT
>DASYBR010000195.1:0-17404 GCA_036500645.1 Mycobacterium sp.
CCGCGGTCCCGTACAAGCGGTCGTACTCGCGAGTCAGATGGCTGGTCTCCTGGAGGATCTTGGCAACCTGTTCGGGCGCGGCATGTCTGGCGAAATCGCGCCGGTCCCACCACATCATCTTTGTCTGGTAACGCTCGTCCGGGTAGGGCGTCGCGGGAATGCTTGACACGACGCCTCCGGACGAACGCCACCTGTTGAGCACGTAAGCGGCGGCCGTGGCCATGCAGAACTGGACGTCGAGTAGGGCCATCATGTGAAAGCCGCTACGGGCGAGCGCGGCGGTCAGACACCGATTCTGGTCCCGGTCGTCGGTCACCCATGCCGACTTCATCTCCAAGACGCCGAATGGCACGCGGTCGCTGATCATGGTGCGGACATTTTGCTGGGCCGGCTGCCCGGCCCATTCGGCTACCGCATGTGAATCGTCGGCTGAGCTCAGCGGCCCCTTGGCCCGAACTCCCGCCACCATCTTTCCGGCGCGGTCCATCGCGGCCAGGAACATGATCGTATCGGCGCCGGTGCGCAGGGCATCGTTGTCGAGAGCGCACTCCACACCATGCTTCCGGTAGCTCTGCTGCGCGCCCCGGGTATACTCGTCCCACAAGTCGGGATCTGCCAAGGGTTGGGAAACCACCAGCGTGCAGTCGACGTCGGGATCGTGCCAGCTGAGGCCCTCTCGAAGTCGGAATGCTTCAACGCTTGCGGTGTCCAGCAGCAGTGCGGTCATTGGCGTCTTTCGTGTAGGGGCGCCGACTCCTCGTCGTCTACTGTGGCGCCTTGGGTACGTTTGGGATGGATTTTCAGCCCGCTACGGTCCACGGCCCTCCCGGACACCGTTTGCCGTTCTTTTGACCTTTCTTTTCCTCTCGACCCAGACTCAAGGGATGTGAACGGCCAGCGTACCGAGAGTCATCATATTACAAATCACAGGTCACTCAAATACTAAAACGGGTCTTTTCTCAGGTTGAATGAGAAGTCCCAATGGTCACACGTCATAGTGTTTCGTTACTGCTCAGTAATTTTCGGCTAACCGAAAAAATCCGGGGTGCGACATTGGGTCAGGGCTCTCCCGGTGGCTAACGATCTATGATTCATTAATCTGCGCTTCAAGAAACCGTGTCGATCTCGAAATCCCGGTCGCACGTGAAACTCGAAATCCCCGGCGGAATCAGTTTCCGACGGCCCCGTTGACCTGCGCAAACCGCGTACCACGACGCGGTGAAATCCACCCATCGCCAGAGCTCGGCGCAGGTTGATAGGGCATGGGAGGTGGCAAGACTTATTGGGTGGCGGGGCAATGCCGACCAGCCTCTTCGCAGTTGAGTGGGTGACGACTTGGTAACGATAAGGGTCATCCGTCTGAACTGCGGGTTTGGAACGGCTTAGGGAACGGTCCGGGAACTCCCGCCTTTCACGGATGGATCGCCAGCTAACATTTCAGCGAGCCGTTTGTAACTATTGTTCACCGTTAGCTTCTAACCGGATCACCACAATTAAATCTGGTCTATTAGTATTTACTCATATACACATGTCGAATATCTAAGTTAGGGTAGGTAACGTCGCCTACGCGCGTGGCGGACGCGACGTGATCAGGCGCTTCTTTGGTGCGGGACAACAAGATCGGATCTGTTTCGATTATCGCCCATTGGTGGCCAAACATTTGCTGGATGCGAATGCGGCCGCTCCCGATCTGGCGTCAGATCGGAAGCCTCGGCGATAATCTCGGGCTATCTGTGCATGTGAAAGCGCTCGCGGAATCTTTAGCCTGGCGGCATTCTGAGCACCCTCCAAGATCGCGACCATCACGTATTCATGAAGAAATGCCAACGTGCCCTGGCGGATCGGGCCGGGCGTGCGCACCCGCAAAGGGGGCTCTTCTCGTTGTTGCCGCGACGCCAGCAGACGCCATAACCTGAACCGGATCGGACCGCGAGATGGGCCGGGCGCCTGCCGCGGGTGGACGAGAGCGGGGCGGCGGGTCCATGGCAGTGCAAGCACCGCGAGCGCCCGGTCCGTTCCGAAATGCCCCGGACCCCAAGGTGCCGCGGTGACCGGATTGACCGGCGCTCGGGTACAAGAACTCGCGGCTATGGACATCTTCCAGGGATGCCCTGCCGAGGATCTGGTGCCGTTGGCGGGCAGCGTCGCGCCACTGCGCTCGCCGGCCGGCCAGGTGCTGATGCAGCAGGGTGAGCAGGCGGTTTCGTTCCTGCTCATTTCGTCGGGCAAGGTCGAAATCAAACACGTCGGCGACGACGGCGTGGTGATCACCGAGCCGGCGTTGCCCGGCATGCTGGTCGGGGAGATCGCCCTGCTGCGAAACATCCCGCGAACCGCCACGGTCACCACGATCGAACCGCTGACCGGCTGGATCGGCGACAACGACGCGTTTGCTCAGATGGTGCACATTCCGGGAATCATGCCCCGCTTGCTGCGCACTGTGCGCCAGCGGTTGGCCGCTTTCATCACCCCCATCCCGGTAAGGGTTCGCGACGGATCCCTGCTCATGTTGCGCCCGGTCCTGCCGGGCGACAGGGAGCGGACGGTGCATGGGCACGTCCATTTCTCCAGCGAGACACTGTATCGACGGTTCATGTCGGCCCGGCTTCCGACCGCGGCGCTGATGCACTACCTGGCGGAGGTCGACTATGTCGACCACTTTGTCTGGGTGATGACCGACGGCGGTGACCCGGTGGCCGACGCGCGCTTCGTCCGCGACGAACACGATCCGACGATCGCCGAAATCGCGTTCACCGTCGCCGACGCCTACCAGGGGCGCGGCATCGGGACTTTCCTGATCGGTGCGCTGTCGATTGCCGCTCGGGTCAACGGCGTCGAACGATTTTCCGCGCGGATGCTCGCCGACAACGTGCCGATGCGCACGATCATGGACCGGTACGGCGCGGCATGGCAGCGCGAAGATGTCGGAGTCATCACCACCATGATCGATGTGCCTCGCCGGCGCGACCTGGGTATCGGAAAAGAGACCGCCAACGAGATCAGGCGCGTCGCCCGCCAGATGATCGAGGTCGTCAGCTGACGGGCATGCGGCGCTGCGGGATTGCCGGGACGGCGGCTCTGTTGGCAGTCGCTTGCGCTCATTCCCATGCACCCCCGCGGGCGACCTCGTCGTCGTCGCAGTCGCCTAACGCCACCGCCGTCAACCCCGGCAACATCAAACGGGTCGTGCGCGAGCTGCCACCCGGTTATGAGGTGACCACGGCAATCCCAGACGGGACCTCGCCGAGAGTGATCTGGAGCCTAGGCGCCGACGCGTCGGACAGCAAGGCCAAGCCGGCGCAATGCGGGATACTCGCAGACCCCGGAAAGGGACTCGATCAGTCGGCGCAAGGCGTGTCGGGGTCGGGTGGTGGTGGCATCGTCGATGCGGTGGTCGTGGCTTTGCCGGGACCGGTGGACTTCCCACGTGATCTGATCGCGCCCTGCGGCCAGTGGAGCATGAAGGCCGGGCACACCACGGCCAGCGTTCGCCTGACCGATGCCCCACACATCGACGGTGCCGAAACCCTCGGCATGGTGGCCGACACCAAGTCGTCCGTCGAATCGGGCACCGAGATCGACTCGCGCACATACACATTCACCGCATATTTGGGCAGCTATTACGCATTCACCACTTTGACCACGGACCCTGGTTCGGTGGCTCCGGCACTACCATCGCGGTTCGCCGCTGATCTGCTCGTCAAAACGGTGTCCACGTTGCGTAGCTGAACCGCTCACCTTAGGTAGATTGGCCCCGATGTTGAAGCTGTTGCCCGCGACCGCAGCGGTGTGCGTGCTCGCCGGCTGCTCTTGGGGTGCAGACACCTCGTCGGCGAAGGTGGATATCAGTAAGGTCGTCGAGTTGAAGTCGGCTTTCGGACCCGAATACAAGGTCGGCGACATCAGTGAACGCGCGATCGATCCCAAGCTGCTGTCCGCCCGAAAGCTGCCCGAAGGACTGACCTTCGATCCGGCGAATTGCGCGAAAGCGGCGGTGGGACCGGACATGCCGCCGGACTTGCACGGCAATATGGCCGCGGTATCGGCCGAGGGCAACGGCAACCGGTTCGTCGTCATCGCCGTGGAGACGTCAAAAGCCTTGCCGGTCAACGACCCCAGTGGGGACTGCAAGAAGGTGGCGTTCTCCGGGCCGCAGCTGCGGGGCGGCATCGAAGTGGTCGACGCGCCGCAGATCCGCGGGACACAGACGATGGGTGTGCACCGGGTGCTGCAGGCGCTGGTGGCCGGCGGCGCACGCACCGGGGAGCTTTACGATTATTCGGCCCAATTCGGTGATTACCAGGTGATCGTCACGGCGAACCCGCTGGTCATCCCCGACAAGCCGGTAGCGGCGGTCGACACCCAACGGGCCCGCGACCTCCTCGTCAAGGCGGTGACGGCCGTCCGCAGCTGAGCGGCTGCCGCTAACGCACGCCGCGTGGCCGGAACTGGATACTGATGCGCGGGCCGACGGGAGTCGACGTCTTTGGCACGGCGTGCTCCCAGGTCCGCTGGCATGATCCGCCCATCACGAGCAGATCCCCGTGCGCCTGCGGGAGTCGTAGTGACGGGCCACCCCCACGCCGCCGCAACGCGAAGGTCCGCGTGGCGCCCAGGCTGATGATCGCCACCATGGTGTCCTCGGTGCTGCTGCGGCCGATGGAGTCGCCATGCCAGGCGACGCTGTCGGAGCCGTCGCGGTAACAACACAACCCGACGGTGGTGAAGGGCTCGCCGAGCTCGCCCGCGTAGATGTCGTTGAGTCGCCGGCGCAGCTTCGCCAGCAGTGGATGGGGAGGATCTTCAAGCGTGAGGTCGTGAAAACTCACCAGCCGCGGGACGTCGACCACCCGGTCGTACATCTGGCGACGTTCCTCCCGCCACGGCACCGCCGACAGCAGTGCATCTAGCAGTTCGTCGGCATCGCCGAGCCAGCCGGCGCGGATTTCGACAAAGGCGCCATCGCTTAGCTGTCTGCGCTCGGTGTGCTGGAACAGGGAGCCTTGTACCGCCATCTCCACGCCCGCCAGTTTATCGCACACCCGTTCGATCGCAGGGTTCGCATGGTGGGCGTGTGGGCCAGACCAATCGCGTCCGGCGCCGCTAACGTAAACACGTGGCTGATGTTTTGGGCACCGATTCCGAGGTGGGCCCGCTGCGGGTGGTCATCGTGCACCGCCCCGGCGGCGAGTTGCGCCGGCTCAACCCGCGCAACCTCGACCAGCTGCTTTTCGACGGGCTGCCGTGGGTCGCCCGCGCGCAGGATGAGCACGACCAGTTCGCCGAACTGCTGCGTTCCCGCGGCGTCGAGGTGCTGGTGCTGTCGGACCTGCTGACGGAGGCGCTGAATCACAGCGGGGCGGCGCGGATGCAGGGCGTCGCCGCCGCGGTCGACGCACGCCGACTCGGATTGCCGTTGGCGCAAGGAGTTTCGGCTTACCTGCGGGGCCTGGAACCGCACAGGTTGGCCCAGGTGCTGATGGCGGGCATGACGTTCAACGAGCTGCCGTCGGACACCCGGACCGACGTATCGCTGGTGCTACGCATGCACCACGGCGGCGATTTCGTGATCGACCCGCTGCCGAACCTCGTGTTCACCCGCGACTCGTCGATCTGGATCGGGCCCCGGGTGGTGATCCCGACCCTGGCGCTGCGTGCCCGGGTCCGGGAGGCGTCGCTGACCGATCTCATCTACGCCCATCACCCGCGGTTCACCGGTGTGCGGCGCGCGTACGAGTCGCGCACCGCGCCGGTCGAGGGTGGCGACGTGCTGCTGCTCGCGCCCGGCGTGGTCGCGGTCGGCGTCGGGGAGCGGACCACCCCGGCAGGCGCGGAAGCATTGGCCCGCAGCCTTTTTGACGACGACCTCGCGAACACCGTGCTTGCGATTCCGATCGCTCAGCGCCGGGCGCAGATGCACCTCGACACGGTGTGCACGATGGTCGACACCGACGCCGTGGTGATGTACGCCAACATCGTCGACACGTTGTCGGCATTCACGATTGCGCGCACGCCGTCAGGAGTCACGATCAGCGATGAAGCTCCGTTCCTCGAGGCGGCGGCCAAGGCGATGGAGATCGACAGGCTGCGGGTCATCGATACCGGCCTGGATCCTGTCGTCGCCGAGCGGGAGCAGTGGGACGACGGCAACAACACGTTGGCGTTGGCACCCGGCGTGGTGGTCGCCTACGAGCGCAACGCGCAGACCAACGCCCGGCTGCGCGACGCGGGTATCGAGGTACTGACGATCGCGGGGTCGGAACTGGGCACCGGTCGCGGCGGCCCGCGCTGCATGTCCTGCCCGGTCGCCCGCGGCCCGGTTTAGCGCCAGCTGGGCAGCCAGATCTCCATGTTCCAGGTTTGTTGCGAAATGGGTAGACCGGTGAGCGCCGGGAACAGCCACGCGAAATTCGTCACCACCACCGCCACGTAGGCGCTTACGGCGATGAGCCCCAGCGTGCGTCGCTCGGAGTTGACGGTGTTTGCGGTGTGGACGAAGGGCCCCTTGCTCGGCGAGTAGAGAATGTCGCCGCAGATCAGCGCGATCCCCATCACCAGGAACGGCGCCATCGTCGACGCGTAGAAGAAGTACATCTGCCGGTCGATGTCGGCGAACCAGGGCAGCCACCCGGCACAGTAGCCGGTCAAGATGACGGCGTAGCGCCAGTCGTGGCGCGCGGCCATCCGCCAGACGGCGTAAATCAGGACCGGCACCGCCAGCCACCACATGGCCGGGGTGCCCACCAGCATCTCCGCCTTGACGCACGATTGCGCGCCACACCCGGCGACGTTCTGCTGATCGATCGCATAGAGCACCGGGCGCAACGACATCGGCCAGCTCCACGGTTTGGATTCCCACGGGTGATAGTTGCCGGCCGCATTCGTCAGCCCGGCATGGAATTGCAGGGCCTTCGCGCTGTAGTACCACAGCGAGCGGATGGCGTCGGGCATGGGAATGACTCCGTGCGGTCCGATCGTCTGGCCGACCTCGTGCCGGTCGATCGCGGTCTCGGACGCGAACCACGGTGCATAGCTGGCCAGATACACCGCGATCGGGATGATTCCGAGCGCATACGCCGTCGGCAACAGATCGCGGCGCAGCGTTCCGAGCCAAGGCCGGGTCGCCTGGTATTGCCGTCGCGCCGCCACGTCTAACGCCAGCGACATCGCACCGAAGAACACCACGAAATAGAGGCCGGACCACTTTGTCCCGCAAGCCAATCCCAGCATGATCCCCGCCAGGAAGCGCCACCATCGCACGCCCAGCCGTGGGCCCCACAGCGTCTCGGCGCTGCGCCCCTGCTGCAGCGCGATGTGCATTCGCTGGCGGACCTGGTCGCGGTCGACGATGAGCGCGCCGAACGCGGCGACCACGAAGAAGGTGAGTATGCCGTCGAGCAACGCGGTCCGCGCGGTGACGAAGCTGACGCCGTCGCAGATCACCAACACTCCGGCGATCGCACCGACCAGGGTCGAGCGGCTGATGCGCCGGACGATCCGCACCACCAGCGCCACCATGATCACGCCGAGTAACGCGCCGGTGAACCGCCAGCCGATGCCGTTGTAACCGAAGATCGCCTCGCCGATCGCGATGAGTTGTTTGCCGACCGGCGGGTGGACCACCAGGCCGAAGCCGGGATTGTCTTCCACCCCGTGGTTGTGCAGCGCCTGCCACGCCTGGGGGGCGTAGTGCTTCTCGTCGAAGATCGGTGTGCCGGCATCGGTCGGCGAGCCCAGGTTGATGAATCGGGTCACCGTTGCCACCAGGGTGATCACGCCCGTCACCACCCAGCCGCGGATGTGATCGGTTGGCCCGAAATCGGCCACCGGAGCCAGCGGCCCGGGGCTGACGACGGGCACGACGCGCTCCTGGCCGGCGGCGCAGGTTTCGCGGGGCGGGGCGGTCATCGGTGTCGATCGTAGGCTGTCCGTCATGACCACTGGCCGCCTGTTGCTGGGCGCGACCCCCTTGGGTCAGCCGTCGGACGCCTCGCCCCGCCTCCTGGACGCCCTGGCGCGCGCCGACGTGGTGGCGGCCGAGGACACGCGGCGGGCGCGCGCGCTTGCCAAGGCGCTCGACATCCGGATCACAGGTCGGGTGATCAGCCTGTTCGACCGGGTCGAGGCCGCGCGGGTGGAATCCCTGGTCGCCGCGATCGAAGCGGGCGCGACGGTTCTGGTGATCAGCGATGCCGGAATGCCGGTGATCAGTGACCCCGGCTTCCGGTTGGTCGCGGGGTGTGTGGACGCCGGCCTGCCGGTGGGATGCCTGCCCGGGCCGTCGGCGGTGATGACCGCGCTGGCGGTGTCCGGCCTGCCGTCGGACAAGTTCTGCTTCGAGGGTTTCGCTCCCCGCAAGTCCTCGGCGCGCCGAAGCTGGCTGGCCTCGCTGGCCGACGAGCGGCGCACGTGCGTGTTCTTCGAGTCACCGCGCAGGTTGGCGGCGTGCTTGCGCGACGCGGTGGAGGAACTCGGTGGTGCCCGGCGGGCGGCGGTCTGCCGGGAATTGACGAAGGTGCACGAGGAAGTGGTGCGCGCATCGCTCGAGGAGCTAGCGGCGTGGGCGGACGACGGTGTGCTCGGCGAGATCACCGTGGTGCTCGCCGGCGCCACGCCGCGCGCGGACCTGCCGGCGCTGGTCGGGCTGGTGGAGGGCTTGGTGGCCGAGGGCAGCCGCGTCAAGGACGCCTGCAATGAGGTGGCCGCCGCGCATCCGGGGGTGCGCTCGCGTCAGCTCTACGACGCCGTGCTGCAGGCACGCCGCGACTGAGCGAGGGTCAACCGGCCGAGCGCGCGGTCTCGATGGACGGCAGCCCGACAACGGGGGATGCCTTATGCAGGCATTCGGCCCATTCGGCGTCGGCGTTGGAGTCGGCGGTGATCCCGCCGCCGACACCCAGCACGGCGCCACCGGCGGCATCGAATTCGACGGTGCGGATCGCGACATTCAGTTCGCAGCCGGCGACGGGTGATGCCAAACCTATTGTACCACAATATATCCCGCGACGACGCGGCTCCCATTGCGAAAGCAGCTGGCGGGCACGGTGTTTGGGGGTGCCGGTGACCGAGGCCGGGGGGAAGGCTGCATCCAGCAGCGCCGACAGGGGCAGCTCGGCGGGAACCTGTGCGGAAACGGTGGATACCAGGTGCCACACGCCCGGCGCCCGCCGCACGACCAACAGCTCCGGGACGGTGACGCTGCCGACGACCGCGACCCGGCCGAGGTCGTTGCGGACCAGGTCGACGATCATGATGTTCTCGGCGACCTCTTTCGCCGACGCGCGCAGCGCCGACGGCCAGGCATCCAGTGGCAGAGTGCCTTTGATGGGGCTGGAGGTGACCATCGTCCCGCGGCGCCGCAGGAACAGCTCCGGAGACAGCGATGCCACCGCACCCCACGGCCCGGCGATATAGGCCGCGCGGGCCGGGGAGTTGCGGGCCACGCCGCCGATGAAGAAGTCCAGGGGGGCGCCGGCGACTGTGCCGGTGAATTGCGTGCACACGCACGCCTGATACACCTCGCCGGCGCGGATGGCTTCCAGGCAGGCTTTCACCCCGTCGCGGTGGGCAGCCCGGTCTGCGATGTCCCAGTCGATCCCGCATTCGCGCGCCGGGGCCGCGGTCACGGACAGGGCGGCGGTCAGCCATTGCGGCATCGGTGCGCCGGAAAGGCTTTCGTACCACCACATTCCGTCTCGGTCGCGACGCAGCACGCAGTCGGTCCAGCCGCCGACGGCTTCCGGGATCCGGTTCGGCTGACCGTCGGCGCCGGGATCGGGGTAGGAGAGGTAGCCGATCCAGCCGCCGCCAACGGCGGGCGACTCGGGCGTCTGTGACCCGATCGGTACCGCGAACACGTCGTGAGCGGCCACCGGATGCGCCGCCACACTAGGTGCGATCACCGCGAGCGCGCCGAACCAGTCGCCGGTCAGCGCGGCCGGCGGTGGCAGATCGAGCCGGCTCGTGGCATCGCCCACCACCCGCAGCACCCGCGGTGCGGCGCCGAGGTCGCCAAGCCGTTCGATTCGCACCGCCCTAGCTTGACAGAGCCGCGGACTTTCGCATTCCGGGTGGCCACCCGCTCAGCCGCGGGTGATGTCGCGGGCGGTGGCAAGCGCCGCCAGCTTCTGCGGGTTGCGCACCACGTAGAAGTTGGTGATCTTGCCCTCCGCGATCTCCACCGTGATCACCCCTTCGAGCTGGTCGCCGAGGTAGAGCAACACCGCCGGAGCGCTGTTGCAGGTCACCATGTCCACGCGCAGCGTGGCCATCGCCGCGACCCTGCGCATCAGCCCGACGATTGCCCGGGCCACCCGCTCGGCCCCGACGACCGGTCTGCGGGCCGCACTCACGATGCCGCCCCCGTCGGCCGTCCAGGTGGCGTCCGGGGCGAGCATCGTCATCAGCGCTTCCACATCACCGCCGGCCGCCGTGGCCAGGAACTGGGCGGTGAGCTCCGCATTGCGTTCCGGGTCCGCCGCTTCGAATCGCTTCCGCCGGGCCCGCACGTGTTCGCGCGCGCGGTGCGCGACCTGTCGTACCGTCGGCGCCGGTTTGCCGACCGCCGCGGCGATCTCGCCGTAGTCGAAACCGAACACCTCGCGCAGCACGAACACCGCGCGCTCGTCGGGGCTCAGGGTTTCCAGCAAGACCAGCATCGCCATCGAAACCGATTCCGCCAGAACGATATCGGCCGACGGATCCTGAGCGTCGAGGAGCAGCGGCTCGGGCAACCAGGGCCCCACGTACTCCTCGCGGCGACGCGCGTCGGCCCGCAGCGCGTTGAGCGCCTGCCGGGTGACCAGCTGGGCCAGGTAGGACTTGGTGTCGCGCACCGTCGTCAGGTCGACCGCGGCCCAGCGCAGATAGCTGTCCTGCAACACGTCGTCGGCTTCGGTTGCCGAGCCGAGGATCTCGTAGGCGATGGTGAACAGGAGCGGCCGCAGCAGCGTGAACCGCTCGGCATGCTCGTCGCCGGCAATCATTGGCGAGCGACCGCCTGATCGGCCGCGAGCTGCGCGGGCCGGTTGCCGCCCTTGATCCAGAAGTACGAGCCCGGCTTTGTCGCTTCGCGCCGGATTCCCCACAGCGTGCCCTTGCAGATCGCCTCCTTGATGGACGCGACGGTTCGGCCGCTCAGCGCGACGTCCACCGGGGTGTCGTCGGTGCGCGCGAACTGCAGGGTGCCGCGGCCGCGGCCCAGGCTGATGCACTGGCCCACGAACGCCTGATTGAGCGCGGGCGGCGTCTGCCCGGCGATTCGGCTGAGCACTGTGTTGGCGGCTTGGGCCCCCAGCGGCCCGGCGGCCTGGCAGCTCATCCGCAGCGGGTGGCCCGACGGCGCGGCGGCATCACCCGCGGCGACGACTCGTTCGTCGTCGACACTGGTCAGCGTTTCGTCCGTGATCAGCCGGCCCAGCGCATCGGTGCAAAGTCCGCTGCGCGCGGCCAGGTCCGGCACCTCGAATCCGGCCGTCCACACGGTCGCAGCGCTGGGCAACACCGCGCCGTCGGACAACACCACGCTTTCGGCGCGGACCTCGCTCGCGGTAGCGAACTGAAGCACATTCACATCGAGTTTGCGCAGTTGCCTGGCGACCGAACGCCGACCGCGTTTGCTCAGTGACGGGCCGAGCGTGCCACCGCAGACCAGGGTCACCGGGCGTCCCAGCTCGGCCAACTCCGAGGCCGCTTCGATGCCGGTCAACCCGGCGCCCACCACCGTGATGGGTTCGCCCAGCGTCAGGTCGGCGAGGGCGTACCGCAGCCGCCGCGCGCTTTCCAGGTCGGCGACCGAAAACGCGAACTTAGCCGCGCCGGGCACGCCGGCCGGCGTCGCGCCGGTGCTCCCGACGGCGTAGATGAGGTAGTCGTAGCCCAGCTCGGTGCCCGAGGTCAGACGGACGCGGCGGCGTGCGGTTTCGATCTGGGCGACGGTGTCGACGAGTAGCCGCACTCCCTCGCCCAGCAGCGTCGCGTAATCGACCGTCGCCGTGGCCGTGTCGGCGACCAACTGGTGTAGCCGGATCCGCTCCACAAAGACGGGACGGGAATTCACCAACGTGACGCTGACGTCGCGGCGTTGCCGCAGACGGTTGGCGGCCAGGGTTCCGGCGTATCCGCCACCGACAACGACGACATGAGTTTCTTCGGGTGCGGCCACCTCGGTCATTGGTTTCTCCTGTTCTGATGGGTCATGTGCACTCAAGACACCGCAGGCCTGCAAAGCGTGACAGCCCCGCGCGGCATTGTGACGCGCTTCACTGGCGGCGCTTCGACCCCGCGGTGATTCGGACGCCGTTGCGGGGCGCTCCGGTGGCTCGGCGCACTATTTCCGACTCGCGCCGGGGCGGCTACACTCACCACACACAAGCCGCCAACTATGAGGTTCTCGGTGCCTGTCAGGGTGCATTTGGCGAAGAACCTTCCGGAGACGACTTTCCTTGTCTGGGTCACCCGCCCACCTGGGACATGTGCCCCCTATCGGAGGAGCCCGTGCCGCGCAGCCTGGATTTCATCGTCACCTCCGTCGCCACGCAGCTGATGGAGGCCACGGGATCCACCGCCACCCAGGTGAGCGAAAAGGTGCTCAGTCAGCTCGTCGAACAGTTCGGTTGGGACGCGGGCTTCTTGCGTTACCACGATCACGACATCCGAGCGTCGGTGCTGGTGGCGGAATGGCCGCCGCGACCAGACGTCCCGGACCCCGATCCGCTGGCTATCGTCGGTTTCACCAGTGCCGATCCGCTGCTCGCGGAGTGCGAACACGGCAGAAAGCCGGTTTTGATCCGGCCGGACCAGAGCAACCGCATCTTTGCGCGCTGGATCAACGGATCCAAACGGCCCGGCTCGCCCTCGGTGGCCGCCGCACCGCTGGTTTCCGGTGAGACGACCACGGGCGTGCTCGCCTTCATCAAGGACGCCGCGCGGCAGTGGAAACAAGAGGAGATCAACACCCTCGAAGCGGTCGCCGCCCTCTTCGCGCAACTCCAAGCCCGTATCGCCGCCGAAGAGAAGCTGCGCTATCTGGCCGAACACGACGATCTGACCGGCCTGTACAACCGTCGGGCACTGGTCGCGAATCTTTCCGGACGACTCGCCGCGGGAAACCCCGGACCCGTCGCCGTCTTGTACCTCGACCTCGACCGGCTGAAGTCGATCAACGATTACCTCGGACACACCGCGGGCGACTGGTTCATCAAGGTCTTTGCGCAACGGCTACGGGCGTGCGCGGGCGACAGCATGATCGCCCGGCTGGGTGGTGACGAGTTCATCGTCATCCCCGGCGAGCCGATGGCCGGCGCGACGGCGGAGTCGTTGGCCCGCCGGCTGGGTGCAATGCTGTGCGAGCGCCTGGCCATCGACGGCCACATGATCACCCGCACCGTCAGCATCGGGGTCGCGGTGGGTACGCCGGGCCGCGATGACAGCACCGATCTACTTCGTCGTGCCGACGAGGCGGTGCTGGCCGCCAAACGCGGGGGCGGCAACCAAGTTGTGCTGTCAACCGATGACATGTCGTTGAAAAGCGCCTTCCGCAATGACATTGAGCTTCATTTGCACGGCGACATCTGCAGTGAGGCCTTGGTGCTGCACTATCTCCCCGAGGTCGACTTGTGGACGGGCGCCATCGTGGCGGCGGAGGCGCTGGTCCGCTGGCGGCACCCGATCTGGGGACTGCTGCTGCCGGATTCGTTCATCGGTGTGGCCGAATCCACCAATCTCGCAGGGGAATTGGGCCGGTGGGTGATGCGAAGTGCCTGCGCCGAGTTCAGCCGATGGCGGTCCAACGGGGTGGGGGAGAGCGCGATACTGCGGATCAATGTCTCGCCCGTGCAACTGATCACCCGCGGTTTCGTCAAAAGCGTCGCCGACACGATCGACGAATTCGGTATCGATGGCGGATCGGTTTGCCTGGAGATCACCGAGCGTGCCGTGGTGCGCGACATCGAAACAACACGCAAGACCCTGGCGGCCCTCAAGGACGTCGGAGTCAAGATAGCCATCGACGACTTCGGCACCGGCTATGCGGTCCTGTCGCACCTGAAGTCCCTCCCGGTCGACATGCTCAAGATCGACACCGGATTCGTCCGCGACTTGGGCAATAACGCCGGCGATTTGGCCATCGTTCGGGCAATCATCGGCCTCGCTGAAGCCTTCAATCTGCAAATAGTGGCCGAGGGAGTCGAGACACCCGCTGCCGCACTGACTTTGATGCGACACGGATGTCATCGGGCGCAGGGATTCTTATTGTCACGCCCCGTTACCGGCGCGGCAATGGAGGAGCTGCTTTCGGCTCGCTGCTTGCCGATGCCGTTCCTCGCCGACGCCGAACATTGTCGTTAGGCACGATCTAGTCCCCGTGACAGTGTTTCGATCAGTGCGGAAAAGGACGCTGGCGGTTGTCGTGTGCGTGTGCACGGCATTAGCGGCGAACGGCTGTGGTGGGCAAAGCAATCCCGGGCCGCTGTCCGCAATGGTGAGTCCGGCGATACCGGCTACCGTGCAAGAGATTTCGAATCCGCTGCGTGGCCAATACGAAGACACGTTGAATCCGCTTTTCCCCCAAGGTAATACCGCGCAGCAGCGGTACCCGGCGTGGCCGGCGTCGTTTGACGCGAGCTTGCGGGTCTCGTGGCGGCAGCTGCAGCCCATCGATCCGCACACGCTGCCCGCCGACGTCCCCGATGACGCCAAGTTCGACTTCAGCGCGATCGACGACGCGCTGACGAAGCTGGGAAACCGCAACATGCGGCTGACCCTGGGGGTGTACGCCTACAAATCCTGTTGCAGCGACTCGTATCCGGACAACACCAACATCGCGATTCCCGACTGGGTGCGTCCCGCTGCTACCAGGTACCCCGGGCCCGCGAACGGTCCTACCGCCGGTGTGGCGCAGGTGGTACCCAATTGGAACGACCCCAATTACCTGAGCGCGATCGCACAGCTGATCGCCGCGCTCGGGCGCCGATACGACGGCGATGAGCGAGTCAGCGTTTTCGAATTCTCCGGCTACGGCGATTTCAACGAGAACCAGCTCCCGTATCTGCGCGACGCGCTGGGTGCTCCGGGAGCCGCTCCCGACGCCAGCCAGGCCGCGCTGGGGTACTACAGCGATTCGCGCGATCAGAGCATCACCATCAACTCCATTCGGCAACTGGTCGCCGCCAACGTCGACGCGTTTCCCCGCACACAATTGGTGGTCACTCCGCAGAACCCGGAGATCGCGCGTGAACTCCTCGCTGACGACGTCACCAAAAAGCTGTCCGCACCGGTAGGTATCCGCGCGGATTGCCTCGGCGTGCAGGCGCCATTGCCGACGTGGGCGGACTCGAACGACTCGCATTATGTGCGGGCAGGCGACGCGGTGGTCAACGCGATCAAACAGCGACTGGTCTCGGCGCCGGTGATCAGCGCATGGTGCCCGTTGCCCGGCGGAGCCGATCCGCGCGCGTATTACGAGCGGGGCCTGCACGACGTCGTCCGCTATCACGTGTCGATGACGTCAAGCGCGAGCTTCCCCGACCGGGATTCAACCTCGGCGATGGATTCCAAGTCGTATCTGCTGTGGGCCCAGGCCACTGCCTTCGCCGGCTATCGGTACTCGGTCGAAGCGCGGCCGGGCTCGCAGGCCATACAGGGCTCCACAAAGGGAGAGGTGGCGAGCATCACTGTGGAGTGGACCAACTACGGCTCGGCCGCCGCCACGGAGCGGTGGACACCGGGCTACAAAGTGGTGGATTTCTCCGGCGCGGTGGTCCGGAGCCTGCCGGCGACGGTGAACCTCAAGACGCTGGTTTACGACGATACGAGCCAATCGCGCGAGCAGGCGGTGCCGGCATCAACCTCCGAGGCTGTGCACGTCGACCTGGCCGGATTGGCGCCGGGGCACTACACGCTGCGGGCCTCGGTGGACTGGCAACAGCACAAACCGGGTGCGACACACGTGGTGAACTACGCGCCCATGGCGCTGGCTCGTGACGGCCGCGACGAATCGGGTCTGTATCCGATTGCAACGCTTGATATTCCGCGCGACTATCCGACGACGGGCAACGGATGATCGTTGCCGTCCCCGGTGGTCGGCTCGACCCTAGTCGGCATTGGGCGGCGCTGCCGGTAATCGGCGACCGGCCGGCAGCCCGAACCATCCGCAGCAACGCTCCGACTGGTCGGGGCCCGTCGTCGGCGACGTGTTGCGGGTGGCACGTCCCGGCTGACTTCGACCCCGGTGCCACGCCCGATGCGCCTTTTCCGAGGCCATCGGAGGGTGGGTCGCGGCCCGCGTTCGGCGCCGCGAATCGGCGGACCAGCGGATTAGTTAGTTAGGTTTACCAAACCCGTGGCCATATGATACAAGTGCCAACATACTGCTAGTATGCAAATGTAAGTTAAACGAACCCTAAGTATTTGGTTGGGATGTTCCGCATGGACGCCGGGACTGCGCAGCCAACATATGCTGCTAACTCGGGAGCGGCCCAAGTGCCGTTCGAGATCCGTTTGGTGAGCGCTGGCCTAGACGGCAGCGGGCGCCCGGCAAGGAGCGACCGTGGACGTAGAGGCGAACGACCCGGGCCATGGCGTCGGCCAGAAACTCAGAGCCCGCGTGCCGGCCGACGCGATAGTCGGCCCAGACTCCGTTCACTTGACCCTGGGCGTGTCAGGTCTTTGTTCCGATGACGTCCAACTCGGCTGACGGTCGCGCAGACACGACGCGCCGACACATCCTGCGTGCCGCCGCGCATCAGTTTGCTCAACGCGCCTACCACGAGGTCGGTCTTGACGACATTCTGGCCGAAGCCGAACTGACGAAGGGGGCAATGTATTTTCACTTCCGCTCGAAATACGCGTTGGCTCTCGCGATCATCAAGATTCAGACCGCCGCGGGCACCTTCGCTGTGGAAGACCTACTGTCTCGAAATCTTTCAGGTCTAGAGACCCTGATCGACTTCTCCTACCTGATAGCCGCGCAGGACATCGAGACCGAAGAGGTCAGGGCAGGATTGAACCTGCTTGAGTCGGTGGGACGGTCGGAGGGGCTGCAGGAAGGTTTGCTCGACGGCTGGATCGATGCGCTTGCTGTGGTCGTTGAAAAAGCCATCGCCGACGGTGACATCGACAATCGGTGTATCCCACAGGATGTGGGACGCCTCATAGTGTCGTTGCATATGGGTCTGCGTCAGACCAGCAATCTCGACGATCCGGAGCGTTTCTTACTTGACCTCGAAAAGAGTTGGAACGTGATTCTGACTGGTATCCTTCAACGCGACCGGATCGATTACTTCAGCCAATTCCTCAGGCGGCGCACCGCACTCGCCATCAAAACTCGCTTGACCGTCGTGGATTTCGATTGAAGCACTGAGGTCAGAGGTCAAAAACCGTTGTAGCGCAAAGTTGCTAGGGTTGT
>DASYBR010000196.1:0-17027 GCA_036500645.1 Mycobacterium sp.
TCCACCGCATCAACGCCGCGTACCCGGGCCGCTTCGTGCTCGGCATCGGAGTCGGCCATCCCGAAGTCCAGGGTCAGCAATACCGCAAGCCGTACGAAGCGCTGGTGTCGTACCTCGACGAGCTCGACGAATACGGCGTGCCGGCCCATCAACGCGTGCTCGCCGCGCAAGGGCCGCGGGTGATGAGGCTGGCGGCTGAACGTGCGGCCGGGGCACACCCGGCCAACGCTACGCCCGAGCACGCCGCACAGGCTCGCAAGATTATCGGGCCGAATGCGCTGCTGCTCCCTGTGCACAACGTGGTGCTGTCCGCCCCTGACAAACAAGGAGCCGAGGAAGCGCGGGCGCTCGCGCGTACGGGACTGGACCACTACTTCAGCCTGGCGAACTACGTACGTAGTTGGAAACGGCTAGGTTTCACCGACGCCGACGTAACGCGGCCAGGCAGCGACAAGTTGATCGACGCCGTGGTCGCCCACGGGACGCCCGAACAAATCGCCAAGCGCCTCGGCGAGTATCTACAGGCCGGTGCCAATCATGTCGCGATCCTGACGCTGGGCGTGTACGACACTGCGTTGGCATTGCCGATATTGGCCGAGCTCGCTGGGCCACTTGGCCTGTCACGTCAGCAGGCCTGATTCGCCGACGACGTTGGCCCCGTTCTCCACATCACCGCCCTCGACCGACGAAAGCGCCCCCGCAAAAGCGCCGGGGGTGCTTTCTTTTCGCTTACTCAGTGGTGATGGTTGCCGTGGCCGTGGACGTCCGCCTCGTCGGCGGGCTTGTCAACAATTGCCGCCTCGGTGGTGCGAGATTACAGCCACGCGTGCGTTGTTCGCTGTCCGGCTCCCCAGGAGTTGTGGACGCAGCTCGCTCGGCGAGAACGCCGGCGTAGCCACTGCGAACTCCGTGACTGAAGGCGCCGTCCCTTTCCCAGTGTCATGAGGTGGAGGCGGCAGCATCGGCCTCAGCCGTTGCGGCCAGCTGGGCGATGGCCATGTCGAATGGCTCGGGGCTGCGCAGCACGCGGCTGAGGATGAGCGCTCCTTGCACGCTGGCCCACACGTTGGTGGCCAGCCGAACGGCCCTGTCGTGGGCGAGGCCCTTTTCGGTGAGGCGCGCGGCCAGCGTGGTGATCAGATCCTGGAAGGCGCGTCGGGTCACCTCGCTGAGCTGAGCGGAGGCTGGCGTCGACTCGATGACGATGGGAGCCAGCGCGCAGCCCTCGCGGTAGTTGCTCGAGACCAGGTCGTCGCGTTCGCGGCCGACGAACGCCGCGATCAGTTCCGCCGCGCTGCGGGTGTCGGCTGCCGCGCGATTGATGTCTGCGATGCGGTCGGAGGCGTGCAGGATGGTGACCTCGGTGGCGAGTTCTTCCTTCCCGCCGGGGAAGTGAAAGTAGACCGACCCGCGCGGAGCCGCGCTTTCGGCGACGACGTCCGACAGAGCGGTGCCGAGATAGCCGTGTTCGCGGAACAGGCGGCGCGCGGCGCCGATCATCCGCTCCTTGCTGTCCGTCTTCCTTGGCATGTCGTCCATCATACATAGTTCTTGACAGTTGGTCTAATCGCCTTGTAACATCGCCACTAGTTCTAAGTATACTGCCCGACATAGTATCGCCGGGATGCATCGATTGAAACGACATAGGGAGAGGAAGAACATGCCCGTCTACCAGTGCTACAGCCCCAAGGGTCTACTGACCGAGTCCGCGAAGGCCAAGATCGCCCAAGAGATGACCGACATGTACTGCAACGCCACCGGAGCACCGGCGTCCTGGGTCAAAGTCTCGTTCCACGAGCTGCCCGAAGGCGACCACTTCGTGGGCGGTAAACCGGCAACGCAATCCATGATCCTCGGCACCAACCGCCACGGACGTGATTTCGAAACGCGCCGGGCGATGCTGCGTCAGCTCTCGCAGATCTGGGCACGTAACTCGGGCCAGCCGGAAGCCGATCTGTGGATCTCGGTGACCGAAATCGATTACACGAATGTCATGGACGCGGGGTTGTTCATTCCTGAACCCGGCCACGAGCACGAATGGTTCGAAGAAAACCGGGCCAGGCTGGCCGAATTGGGAATCGTTGCTTGACACCCGCGGCCGCCGGGAATAGCGACGCTGATCAACGTGACGATACTGATCAAACGTGACGATCTCACTTTCACTGTCTTCCAAAGTATTTCGATAAACTACAACAACCAGGAAATACCATGACTCAATCACTGAGCGGATCGATCGAGACAATCTCGCATCAGGTCGACAGGTTGACAATCCAGATCGATGACACCTTCGATGGGTTCAGGGATCGCTATGAGCAAGCAGTGCCCGTGTTCCAGAGCGAACGCTTCGAGTCGCTGGTCGAGAGGGGTGTCGACTGGCAGGCCGTTCTAGAGGCCACGGCCGAGAACGCGCCGCACGACTTTATTCTCTACTGGTCACACGATTTCACGTCGCTGATGCGCCTGGCCGGAGACCGCGGCCGTTGTGTCGAGTACCTGATGGGCAATCACACCATTGCGCAGAGAATGTACCGCTACAACCCAGCCATTCTGCTCTATGCACCCTTGCGCACCGCCATTGTTGAAGACGCCGACGGCGCCACTTGGTTCACAGTTGACCAACCCAGCAGCAGGTTCGGCAGCTTCAACACACCCCAAATCACCAAGGTGGGAATCGAATTGGACCACAAGCTTGCCGCGTTGCTGGAGCATCTCGATGCTCCCGTGCCGGCCGGGCTCACCCGATCTTGAGCTAGGGCAACGCTGCACGCCGAGCGTGGGGCTTACGCACGGAAATCGTTGGGATTTCGTACATGAGCCCCCACGCTCGGGCATCAACTGCCTAGTGGTGGTGGTGGCCGTGGCCGTGGTCGTCCGCCTCCCGGGCGGGCTTCTCGACAATGGCCGTCTCGGTGGTCAGCACCATCCGGGCCACCGACGCGGCGTTGAGCACCGCGGAACGGGTCACTTTTACCGGGTCGATCACACCTTCGGCGATCAAGTCGCCGTAGGTGAGCTTGTCGGCGTTGAGCCCATGCCCGGCCGGCAGCTCGCCGACCTTACTCACCACGACCGCGCCATCCAGCCCGGCGTTGGCGGCGATCCAGTACAGCGGCGCCGCCAGCGCCTCGGAGAACACGCCGACACCCGCGGCCTGATCGCCGGTCAGTGACGCGCGCAGTTCCGTCAGCGCCGCGCGGGTTCCGAGGAGCGCCGACCCGCCGCCCGCGACGATGCCCTCTTCGACGGCAGCCTTGGCGGCCGCGACGGCATCCTCGACGCTTTCCTTGCGTTCCTTGAGCGCGGTCTCGGTGGCGGCGCCCACCTTGATGACGGCCACGCCGCCTGCCAGCTTGGCCAGGCGCTCCTGCAGCTTCTCGCGGTCCCACTCCGAGTCGCTGTTCTCGATCTCGCCCCGCAGCTGCTTGATGCGGTTGGCAACGGCATCCTTCGGGCCGCCGCCGTCGACGATGATCGTGTCGTCCTTGCTGACCACGACGCGGCGGGCCGAGCCCAACACGTCGGTGCCGACCTCGCGCAGCACCAGGCCGGCGTCGGGGTTGATCACCTGGCCGCCGGTGACAACCGCCAGGTCCTCCAGGAACGCCTTGCGCCGGTCACCGAAGAACGGCGCCTTGACCGCGACCGCCTTCAGCGTCTTGCGGATGGAGTTGACGACCAGCGTCGCC
Organism: Mycobacterium sp.; assembly: GCA_036500645.1. Lineage (GTDB taxonomy): Bacteria > Actinomycetota > Actinomycetes > Mycobacteriales > Mycobacteriaceae > Mycobacterium. The sequence goes on from DASYBR010000196.1 coordinate 3,687, forward strand.
AGGGCCTCGCCCTCGATGTCCTCGGCGATGATCAGCAGCGGCTTACCCGATTCGGCGATCTTCTCCAGCAGGGGCAGCAGGTCGGGCAGCGAGCTGATCTTCTCCTGGTGCAACAGAATCACCGGGTCGTCGAGAACGGCTTGCTGCGAGTCGAAGTCGGTGACGAAATACGCCGACAAGAAGCCCTTGTCGAAACCGACGCCCTCGGTGAACTCGAGCTCGGTGCTCAGGCCCGAGGATTCTTCGACACTGACCACGCCGTCGGTGCCGACCTTGCTCATGGCCTCCCCGACCAGCTCGCCGAGCTGTTGGTCGCGCGACGACACGGTCGCTACCTGCCCGATCGCGTCCTTGCCGGACACCGGCTTGGCCGACGCCAGCAGCGCTTCGGACACCGCATCGGCGGCCTTGCTGATTCCGGCGCCGAGCTCGATCGGGTTGGCACCGGCCGCGACGAGCCGCAGGCCACCCTTGACCAGCGCCTGCGCCAACACGGTCGCGGTTGTGGTGCCATCGCCCGCGACGTCGTTGGTCTTGGTGGCCACCGACTTCACCAGCTGGGCGCCCAGGTTCTCGAACGGGTCTTCCAGGTCGATCTCACGCGCGACGGTCACGCCGTCGTTGGTGACCGTCGGGCCGCCGAATGCCTTGGCCAGCACCACATGCCGGCCGCGCGGGCCCAGGGTCACGCGCACAGCGTTGGCGAGTGCGTTCACGCCGGCCTCGATGGCGCGGCGCGCGGTCTCGTCGTATTCAATCTGCTTGCTCATCAGGTTCCTTTAAGAGGGGCGGTAACGCATGCCGCCCCGGAAATCACCCGTGATTGAACACGGGGATTGCCGGGGCGGAACACGCTTGCTTACTTGGATACGACAGCCAGCACGTCGCGTGCCGACAGGATCAGGTATTCCTCACCGTTGTACTTGATCTCGGTGCCGCCGTACTTGCTGTAGATGACGGTGTCACCCTCCGAGACGTCGACCGGGATCCGCTTCGCGCCATCCTCGTCCCACCGGCCGGGGCCGACTGCGACGACGGTGCCCTCTTGGGGCTTCTCCTTGGCGGTGTCAGGAATGACCAGACCGGACGCGGTCGTGGTCTCGGCCTCGTTGGCCTGCACGAGAATCTTGTCCTCGAGTGGCTTGATCTTCACCTTCGCCACGATTGGAGCCCTCCACTAGTTAGATCGGGTCCGGGGCGTGCGCCCCGGACATGTGTAGATCCCGGGTCCGGGGCGTGCGCCCCGGCCGGAGTTGGCGGCCGGTCCGGGGCTCGCCCCGAACCTGCCGATTATCAGGTGGTCGGCATCCGTCCGTGCCCGAGCGCCGTCGTCGCGGGTGCCGACACAGGGCTTGGCCGATTGCCACCTAGCACTCTATACACGCGAGTGCTAGCACTCAAGGGCGCCCCGTTGCCGAGACGAAACCACAGGCAGACGCCGTGGCGCTTCGCCTGAACGGCTCCTAGGCCACTGATAATGAAATTGTGTTCACCAAAGTCCGCACCGCAGGCGTATTCCCGCTGATCGCTGCGGTAGCGATCGGATCGGCGGCCCTTGCGCATGCCGATCCGAACGGTCAGATGTACGGCAACCCCGACGCCGCCGCCCAGTACTGGCGCTTCCAGCACCAGGAAGATTGCGGCCTGATGGCAGTCGCCGACGTGGTCGGCCAGATCACCGGACGCGAACCCACCCAGATCGGCATCGAGCTTCGCGGCGTGTTCACCAAAAGCGAAGTCCACCACGGTGGCGTCTACCGATTCGACGGCACCTCCCCCGAGGACATGGTGCTGTTGCTGGGCAAGTACGGCGTCCAATCCCAGCTGACGACCGGCAACACCCTGCAGGGGATGGAGCAGTACCTGGCCTACGGCCGCAAGGTGATCGCCGCGGTGAACGCCGAAACGATCTGGAACTACCCCTTGGGCCAGGGGCAACGGACCAACGCCGACCACGCCGTCGTCGTCACCGGGGTCGACACCCGGGCCAACGTCGTCCACCTCAACGACAGCGGCACCCCCAACGGCCGCAACGAGCAGATCCCGTTGGCCACCTTCGCGCAGGCCTGGTCCACCGGCAACAACCTGCTGATCGTTGCGTAAAGTCTCCGTAATCACGGCAACTGCCCGTGCACCACCGGCAGGCCGGGGTCACTCGGCACGTCCAGCGGCGACTGCGGTGCCCCGGCCGCCACCAGGTGCGCGGCGAACGAGGCGATCATCGCCCCGTTGTCGGTGCACAACCGGGGCTTTGGGATTCGCAACGTCAGATCGGCGGCCGCACACCGCTGCGCCGCCAGCTCCCGCAACCGCGAATTCGCGGCCACTCCCCCGGCGATCAGCAGCGTCGAGACGCCGAGCCCGGTTGCCGCGCGTACCGCCTTGCGGGTCAGCACGTCGGCGACGGCCTCCTGGAACCCGGCCGCGATGTCGGCGTTGACCGCATCCGGGTGGCTTTCCAGGTACCGCGCCACGGCCGTCTTGAGCCCGGAGAAGCTGAACGCGTAGGGGTCATCGCGCGGCCCGGTCATGCCGCGCGGGAAGGCGATGGCGTCGCGATCACCGGTGCGGGCCAGCTCGTCGAGCACCCTGCCGCCCGGGTAGCCCAGGCCCAGCAGCCGGGCCACCTTGTCGTAGGCCTCGCCGGCGGCGTCGTCGACGGTGCTGCCCAGCTCCACGATCGGCTCACCGAGCGAACGCACGTGCAACAGGTGGGTGTGTCCCCCGGACACCAGCAGCGCCACGCATTCGGGCAGCGGGCCGTGTTCGTAGACGTCCGCGGCCAGGTGCCCGCCCAGGTGGTTCACGGCATAGAACGGGACCCCCCATGCGGCCGAATATGCTTTGGCCGCAGCAACTCCCACCAGCAGCGCGCCCGCCAGGCCTGGTCCGATAGTGGCGGCGACGATGTCGGGCTGTCGCAGACCCGCGGTGTTCAGCGCGCGGCGCATCGTGGGGCCGAGCGCTTCCAGGTGCGCCCGGGAGGCGATCTCGGGAACGACGCCACCGAAGCGGACGTGTTCGTCGACGCTGGATGCCACCTCGTCGGCCAGCAGCGTCACGGTGCCGTCAGCGTCGAGGCGCGCGATGCCGACTCCGGTTTCGTCGCAAGAGGTTTCGATGGCCAGAATGTTCGTCACAGGGCCTCCCTCCGCATGGTGTACGCGTCGGCGCCACTGACCCGGTAATAGCGCCTGCGCAGACCGATCTGGGTGAACCCCACGCTGTGGTAGAGCGCGATGGCCGCGTCGTTGTCGGTGCGGACCTCGAGATAGACGGCGCCGCCGTCGGCGAAATCCAGCAGCCCGTTGAGCAATCGGCGGCCGATGCCCTGTCCCTGGTATGCCGGGTCGACGCCGATGGTGTGGACCTCATACTCGAAGGGCGGTCTGCGACCCAACCGGGAGATACCCGCGTACCCGACCAGCGTCTCGCCGATCCGTGCGCCCACGTAATGGTTGTGGGCACTGGCCAATTCGCGGTTGAACGCCGCCGCGGGCCAGGGATCGTCGCCGTCGAAGAGCTGCGCCTCCAACTCGGCGCAGCGCTGCGCGTCGGCCGGCGTCAACGCGCCGAGGGTCACCCGTTCGCTGCAGGCGGTCATGAGCGCGCCACCAAGGGCTTGGCGTCGGGCCGACGCAGATAAAGCGCGACCAACGGCGCCGGTTCATCCGACCAGTCGCTCACCGCCGCCACAAGGCCGGCCGGCGTCGGGCAGACGGGCTCGCATCGCGGCAGGTCGAACAGGCTCGCATGCTCGGGCGAACCGGCGACCGCCCGCGCCCTGCCCGGGTCGACGTCGGCCGGGGCGTTGACCGACGGACCGTGAGTGCGAACGCCGTCGCGGTAGCGTGCCCAGTAGACCTCGCGCCGGCGGGCATCGGTGACCACCAGGATGTCGCCGGAGGTGCGCACCCCGATGGCGTCCAGGCTGCACACCCCGTGCACCGGGATGCCCAGCGCATGCCCGTATGCGGCGGCGGTGGCCATCCCGGCGCGCAGACCGGTGAACGGGCCGGGGCCACAGCCCACGACGACGGCGTCGAGATCACTCATTGTCAGGCCCGAATCATCAAGGGCGGAAATCACGTTCGGCGTGAGCCGCTCGGCGTGCGCGCGGGCGTCGACCGTGACGCACTCGGCCAGCACCGACAGATCGTCGAGTCGCACGATCCCGGCGGTCACCGCGGGGGTCGCGGTGTCGAGGGCGAGGACGATCGTTACGGGGCTCATGAGTCAACCCTGCTATCGGCCCATTGCCAGGTCACGATCCGCACATCGGAGTGGCTGACGCGTTCGAGCCGGATGTCGAGATGCCGCTCGGCCAGTCGCTCGACCAGACCTTCGCCCCACTCCACCACGACGACGGCGTCGTCGAGATCGCTGTCGAGGTCTAAAGAATCGAGCTCGCCCAGCAGGTCGGCGCCCTGCCCGGGGTCGAGCAACCGGTACATGTCGACGTGAATCATCGCCGGCGCACCGGGGCGCCGCGGCGGATGAACGCGCGCCAACACGTACGACGGTGACGTGACAGGTCCGTCGACATCCATCGCCGCGGCAATCCCCTTGGCCAGCACTGTCTTTCCCGCGCCGAGCGGCCCGGAGAGCACCACAACGTCGCCCGCCCGCAGGCGCTCACCCAACAACGAGCCCAGCGCCACGGTGTCTTCGACGTGCTCGCACGTCACGGCGCCACTATCGAGATCAGCCCGCGGCGATCGCAAGCGCGGCGAAGCCGGGCGCGGCGGGTCGACGCCATCAGCCATGACGCCGCAACCTTTCTCGAATTCGACGGACCGCTGACGCCGCCTTGCCCGGGGCTGCGCGCTTGACCAACCGGACCAACCCGTCGTTGATGGCGTCGGGCTTGTCCAGCAGCGCCAAATGACTGGCGCCGGCGACGATCACCAACTCGGACAACGGCATGCAGGCGGCCATTTTTCGCGAATACTCGTCCGGGGTCAGCAGGTCGTGGTCACCACATGCGACCAGGGTGGGGACGCGCAACAACGTCCACAGCCCGGCGGTTTCGTCGTGGTTCTCCAGCGCGTCCAAAAAGCCCACCATGGTCGGGATCGGGGTGCCGTTCATCATGCGCTGGCTGAACGCGTCGAGGCTCCGGCTGACCTGCAGGTCGCTGAAGGACGCGGCGCGCAGGACCGGGCCGATCAACGAGCGTGACACGTTGCGGCCGCGGTTCATCAGCTTCGGGGCGGAGCGTGCGGTGAACCGAACCGCTTCCAGCGCCGGGTTCTTCAGGATCTCACCAAGCGGAGATCTGGAAACCCCTTCTGCCGCAGTGGAAATCAGAGCGGCGCCAACGATGCGGCGGCCGTACTGCTCGGGATACTGGCGAGCATGCGCCAACACCGTCATGCCGCCCATCGAATGGCCGACCAGCACGATCATCCCGCGCGGCGCGATCGCCTTCAGCACGGTTTGCAAGTCCTGGCCGAGTTGGGTCAGCGTGTAGGTCTCGGGATCGGCCTCACCGGATCGCCCGTGACCGCGCTGGTCGTAGAACACCATCCGCACGCGCGGATCCAGGCGGTCCGGCAACCGCGTCCGCTGAAAATGAAAGGCCCCCATGCGCAGACAGAACCCGTGGACGAACACTATGGTCAGCGCGGCGTCCACCGGTCCGGTGTCGCGGACCGCCAAGGTCACGCCGTCGGGTGTGGTCACGACGTAGCTGGCGTCGTCATCGAGCCGGTCGAAATCCTCGTCGGCGTAAGGGTCTTCGATTCTGCTCGCGCGTTGGGTCATCGAACGGCGGGCCGAGGCTCCGACGATGGTCGCGACGGCGGTCACCCCCGCACCTCCCGCAAGCCACGCCCCGCCCTTGTGGCGCTTGCGGGCTTCATCACGGCTCAACGGTTCGTGCCTCGCGGTAGGTCCTGGTGATCCGCCCGCGGGGGCTGGTCACCACTTCGTAATGGATGGTGCCGAGCAGATCGGCCCAGTCCTGCGCGGTGGGTTCACCGTTGCCGCCTGGCCCGAACAGGATCGCCTCGTCACCCTCGACCACGTCGACGCGCCCCGGACCGAGGTCGACGACGAACTGATCCATGCAGATCCGGCCGACGCCGGGCCGTCGCCGGCCGTTGATCAACACGTCCAGGCGTCCGCCCAGCGACCGGAAGACGCCGTCCGCGTAGCCGACCGGCAGCAGCGCAAGGTTGGTGTCGTGCGTCGCGGTCCAGGTGTGTCCGTACGAGACGCTCTCCCCCGCACGTATCGACTTCACTAGCGCCACTGGACATTTCACTGTCATCGCCGGAATCAGTCCCATGTCACCAAGCTCGGGCACCGGGCTGAGACCGTAGACGGCGATACCGGGACGCACCAGATCGAAGGCCAGATCGGGGCGCGACATCGTGGCCGACGAGTTGGCCAGGTGCGCGACCTCAAACTGCACCCCCGCCTCGCGCGCCTGCGCGAGCATCTCGGTAAACCGTTGCGCCTGAACGTCATTGATGGGGTTCTCCGGCTGGTCGGCGTACACCATGTGCGACATCAGCCCCCGTACCCGGATTGCGTCCTCGGCGACGGTCCGGCGCAGCGCGGTCAACATCGAGCGGTACTGGGCCGGGGCCACGCCGTTGCGGTTCAGCCCCGTGTCGACCTTGACGGTGACCGTGGCGGTGCGGCCGGTCCGGCGGGCCGCGTCCAGCAACTCGCCGAGCTGACGCTCCGACGAGACGCCGATCTCCACGTCGGCCAGCAGTGCGGGCCCGAAGTCCATGCCGGGCCGATGCAGCCAGGCAAGCACCGGCGCGGTGATCCCCTCGGCGCGCAGCGCGAGAGCCTCGTCGACGGTGGCGACGCCAAGTTCGGCCGCCCCGGCGGCCAACGCGGCGCAAGCGGTCTGGGTGGCCCCGTGACCGTAGCCATCGGCCTTGACGACGGCCATCACCTGAGCCTGTCCAGCGTGCTCACGCAACACCCGCACGTTGTGCTCCACAGCGCCCAGATCGACCAGGGCCTCCGCGAGGACGCCCGGTGTCAGGGATATCGGCGTAACGGCCACGGCCGCCATTGTCCCAGAACCCGTCGGGCAACAAGCGTCCTGACGTCACGTCTGTCACAGGAGTCCCTGTCGCGGCGGACACACTTTGTGCTCGCCACCCCGTCCAGCGGGGGTCCGTGTGGCGGAAGTGACAAACTAGTGCGCGAAATGCTGGGCGGTGTAGTGTCCGCCGGGCTTGAGCTTGTCCAGCGACGCCAGCGCGCTGCGGGCGTCGTCGTGCAGCGCCCGGGCCAGGTCGGCGGAGAGCCCCTCGCGCACCACGATGCGCAGCACGGATATGTCCGTGGCGTTGTCGGGCATCGTGTAGGCGGGCACCTGCCAGCCGTAGCAGCGCAGCTCGTGGGAGAGGTCGAACTCGGTGTAGCCCAGACCGCGGGCGAGCCGGAAACTGACCACCGGGATCGCCGAGCCATCGGAAACCAGTTCGCAGTGTTCTCCGACGCGCAGCTGCTCGCCGAGCCAGCGCGCGGTCGACGACAGCGTCCGCATGACCTGCGTGTAGCCCTCGCGGCCCAGCCGCAGGAAGTTGTAGTACTGGCCGACTACCTGGTTGCCGGGCCGGGAGAAGTTCAGCGTGAAGGTCGGCATGTTGCCGCCCAGGTAATTGACGTGGAAGACCAGGTCCTCGGGCAGGTACTCCTTGCTGCGCCACACCACGAACCCGACGCCGGGATAGGTCAGCCCGTACTTGTGACCGCTGACGTTGATCGACACCACCCGGGGTAGCCGGAAGTCCCACTTCAGCTCGGGATGCAGGAACGGCACCACGAATCCGCCGCTGGCGGCGTCGACATGCACCGGCACGTCCACTCCCCCGTCGGCCGCCAGTTTGTCCAGCGCCGCGCAGATCTCGGCGATGGGCTCCAGTTCACCGGTGTAGGTGGTGCCCAGGATCCCGACCACGCCGATGGTGTCCTCGTCGACGGCGTCGACCACCTGCTCGGGGGTGATCACGTAGCGCCCCTCCTCCATCGGCAGATACCGGGGCTCGACGTCGAAGTAGCGACAGAACTTCTCCCAGACCACCTGGACGTTGGAGCCCATCACCAGGTTCGGGGTGCGCCCCTTCCAGCCCTTACCGACCTTTTGGCGCCACCGCCACTTCATCGCCAGGCCGCCCAGCATGACCGCCTCGCTCGAGCCGATGGTGGACACCCCGCAGGCGCTCGACGGGTCGGCGTCGTTCAGGCCCTCGGCGTGGAAAAGGTCGGCCACCATGCACACGCAGCGCTGATCGATGGCCGCGGTGGCAGGGTATTCGTCCTTGTCGATGATGTTCTTGTCGAACGTGTCGGCCATCAGCTTGTCGGCCTCGGGGTCCATCCAGGTGGTGACGAACGTGGCCAGGTTCAGCCGCGAACTGCCGTCGAGCATCAGCTCATCGTGGATGAAGCGGTAGGCCGCATCCGGATCCATCGATTCCTCCGGCAACCGCAGGGCGGGTATCGGCGCGGTGAACAGGCGACCGGTGTAGGCCGGGGCGATCGAATGCGCGGGCAGGGACGGGTGTTGTGGCACTAGGTTTCCTCTCTACAAGGCCGCCAGGGCGGCTCGGATGTGCGGCACGATGCGCGACGCCGAGGTGGGCGCCTCGCCGGGACCCGGGTCGGCGGCTGAGCGCGCCGCCGCGCGTGCGTGCACGAAGGCCGCGGCCGCCGCGGCCTCGGCGGCCGGCAGGCCCGCCGCGAGCAGCGCGCCGATCATTCCGGACAGCACGTCGCCGGAGCCCGCGGTGGCGGCCCACGACTGTCCCGCCGGGTTCAGGTAAACCGGGCCGCCCGGATCGGCGATCACGGTCACGTTGCCCTTGAGCAGCACGGTGGCGCCGAACGTGTCGGCCAGTTTGCGGCACGCGCCAATCCGGTCATCCCCGGGCGGATTACCCGCGAGGCGGGCGAATTCACCGGCGTGCGGAGTCAGCACCGTCGGCGCCCTGCGGTTGGCCACGAGTTCCGGGTGGGCGGCCAGTATGGTCAGCCCGTCGGCGTCCACGATCACCGGCAGATCGGTTTCCAACGCGAACCACAGCGCGGTGGCCCCGACGTCGTCGGTGCCCAATCCCGGCCCGACGACCCAGGACTGCACCCGCCCGGCCGACGCTGGAGTGGGCGACGCGATCACTTCGGGCCAATGCGCGAGCACCTCGCTGCGCGCGCTGCCCGCGTAGCGGACCATGCCGGAGGTGGCCGCGACGGCGGCGCCGGTGCACAGGACGGCCGCACCGGGATACGTCGACGAGCCGGCCATCACCCCGGTGACGCCCTGGGTGTACTTGTCATCGTGCGGACCGGGCACCGGCCAGCGCGCCGCCACGTCGGCCGCCTCGAAACCCAGCACGTCGGAAGAGGGCAGATCCAGCCCGATGTCGATTAATTCCACGCGGCCGCAGTCGGCCAGCGCGTGCACGGGCTTGAGCCCGCCGAAGGTGACGGTAAGCACGGCCCGCACCGCAGGTCCGTCGATCGCCCCGGTCGCCGCGTCCACGCCGCTGGGGATGTCGACGGCGACCACCGGGATGCCCGCGTCGTCGACCACGGCGAACACGTCGGCCGCGGCCGGTCGCAGTGGGCCAGAGCCGGAGATGCCCACCACCCCGTCGATGACGAGATCGGTTGTCGGCGAGATGCTTTCCACGATGCGGCCGCCGGCCTTCGTGAAGGCGGCCAGCCCCTTGCGATGGGTGCGCTCCGGGTTGAGGAGGATCGCTTCGGCGGCCGCGCCGCGACGACGCACGAACGTCGCGGCCCACAGCGCGTCACCGCCGTTGTCCCCCGAGCCGACGACCGCACATACCCGGCGCCCGGCCACCCCGCCGGTGCGTGCCTGTAACTCGTTGATGATCTCGGTGGCCAGCCCGAAGGCCGCGCGTCGCATCAGGGCACCGTCGGGCAGGCTGGCCAGCAACGGCGCTTCGGCCTGGCGGATCGCGTCTACGGAGTAGTAATGCCGCATCAGAGTCAGATTACGTGTCACCGACGAGGCGTACAGTCGCGCTCGGTTTACGGACGACTGTGAGCAGGGGGCGGAGATGGCACGGACCGAGAACGACACCTGGGATCTGGCTAGTAGCGTGGGCGCGACGGCCACCGGGGTCGCGGTGGGACGAGCGCTGGCCAGCCGGGCCGCCAACCCGCTGATCGACGACCCGTTCGCCGAGCCGTTGGTCCGCGCGGTCGGGGTGGACTTCTTCACCCGGTTGGCCAGCGGCGAGTTGAACCCCGCCGAAGTCGACGACAACGGCGACTTCGGAATGTTGCGGATGGGCGACATGATGGGCATCCGCACCCACTTTTTTGACGACTTCTTCATGGCCGCAGCCGCCGACGGGATACGCCAGGCGGTGATTTTGGCCTCGGGCCTGGACGCCCGTGCCTACCGGCTGCAGTGGCCGGCGGGAACCACGGTATTCGAGATCGACCAGGCTCAGGTCATCGACTTCAAAACCACAACCCTGGCCGAGCTCGGCGCCTCTCCGACCGCCGATCGGCGCACGGTACCGGTCGACCTCCGCCACGACTGGCCCGCGGCATTGCGCGCGGCCGGCATGGATCCCACGGAACGCACCGCGTGGAGCGCCGAGGGCCTCCTGCCGTTCCTGCCGCCAGACGCCCAGGATCGGCTGCTGGACAACATCACTGCGCTGAGCGCGCCGGGAAGTCAATTGGCCACCGAGAACCTGCGGGGCGCCAGCGACACGATCCAGACGATGGCCGACCGCATCCGCGCGGTCACCGAACAATGGCGGGAACACGGCTTCGACATCGAGATGACCGACTTGTGGTACGCCGGCGACCGCAATGATGTCGTCGACTACCTGAGTGCACACGGCTGGGCGACTTCTGCCAGCAGTATTCCCGAATTGCTTGCCGCCCAGGGTGTCTCGCTACCCGCGCATGCCGGTGGCGATGCGAAGCCGGAGACCATCTCCGAGCTGCAATACGTCACGGCCAAGCGGACCTAGGCGCCGACGGCTCGGGTGAGCCGCCTCGTCGCACCATGGCCTTGAGTCGCCCAGGACTCAACTGCCTGCCGTCTTTGTGCCGGGTCAGCGGGTAGAAGCAGAGCCCGATCAGGACCGACGTGAAGTGCCCGATCGCGGTGAAGTTCAGCTCGACACGGTCCATCACGATCAGCGGAAAGCCGAAGATGATGAGGAGCACGCCGAGATAGCCCCAGCGCCACGGTCGCGCAATGTGATACGTCAGGACGGCCATCAGGGCGACGAGGAAGTAGCTGACCCCGATGTCGCGGGCGTGCACCATGCGTTCCGACGCGTCGCGTTCCTCGATCGCAAAGTAGAGCAGGCCTTCGCTGAGATAGGTGGACAGGATGTGCGCGCTCAAACCCACGGTGAGCCAGCGCAGTTGGCCGAGCCAATGTTCGGCCGGCGCCAAAAACAGGGTGAACAGCAGCAGGTAGGGCTCCAGGTTCTTCCCGTCGATCCACAGCAGGCTGGAAAACAGCACAGCGAGCGGGTCCCTCGCCAGCGCGTGAATGTTGGTCGAATGATGCAGCAGCATCGTGTGGAGTTGCCGCTGCGGTAGTTCGTACTGGATGGCCGTCGTGATCATCAGCACGATCAGCCAGCCATAGGTCAACGGGGCCCGGCTGACGAAATGCCATACGGCCAGCCCCATGCTGCGCAGTCGTGATCCGACCGATGCATTTGCCACGTCATCAACCTTCGCACATGCGAGCCTCGTGCCCCACAACTTCGGCGGCAAACGCGGCCGCCACGCGTCAGCTACGCGCCGGTTCCGCGACCGCCGGGGCGGGCTGCTCGGCGTCGGGCCGCAGGTGCCGCCACCAGCAGTTGATGTAGAGCAGCATCGCGATCACCAACAAGACGATCACCCACAACACAACCGTGACGTCAATCCACGAACCTATCGGCGGCGAATCGGGAAACGCGTTGCGCAACGGCATCACCGCAAAGAGCATCGCCGCATACCACGTTGTCATGGGAGGCTGGAACTTTCGCCGGTTGCGCGCCGTCTGAATCGCAACGAAGAGGCCAATGCCGGCAAGCGCGATCATCACCACGACGATGACGGAGGCAAACACCGCCGTGCTCGGCGACCGGTGCACCGTGATTCGATACGGTTCCGGCGCACCGGCTTTGCTGGGAGGGGGAATCTCGACTCGCCAGCCGGGAACACGATCGACGAAGGTCGCCGACACGCGTTCCGCCACCTGTGCCCCACCGCGGACAAGATCGACGGTGATCGGGCCCGAACGGTAGCGGTCGAACGGCCAATCCGAGGGGTCACCCGCAATGGTCAGCGGGACCGGAAATACGCCCGGCACCACGCCTTTTGACCAGCTGCGCTTGGTGGGCGTGACCGCGGAATGGACGGCGACGGTGAGATCTTCGGTGAGCCCGTGCGTCACCGGGTCCAGCAGCCCCGGGCCCGGAGCTACGGTGACGTTGGCGTTCAGCGCGCCCTTCATCGACTGCAGCTCTTCCAGATCAATGGTCACTGTCGTCCCGTCGGCCGCCGGCTGACTTTCGGTGACTTGATGAGGGCAGCCACATGCGGTGTGGCTGTACACCGCGATCACGCTGACGTAGGCCGCAATCAACGCGACCACGGCAATGATGCCGATGGCGCGCGGTTCGCGCAGTTTAGAAGGCCACCGCTTTCTCGTCCGCATGAACGCGTACCCTGCCAGATCCGGAGGCGGCGCGTCAGCTTGTCGACGGTACCGGCGCGGGAGTCGGGGACGCCGGATCCGCGGGCGCGGCAGGAACCTCAGGCCTCAAATGCCGCCACCAGCAGGCGATGTAGAGCAGCATCGATACCACCAAGACGACGAGCACCCACAGGACGAGAGTGATGTCGACCCAGCCGCCGAAGGGCGGCGAGCCCGGGAGTGCGTTTCGCAGCGGCACCACCGCGAAGAGCATCGCGGCGTACCACGTTGTCATGGGCGGCTGGAACTTTCGCCGGTCACGCAGGGTCTGGACCGCAACGAAAAGACCCACGCCGGCAATGGCGATGAGCACACCCAGGATGACGACGCCGAATGCCGCCGCGCTGAGTGAGCGATGCATGCTCACGCGGTACGGACCGAGTCCGGCCTCGTCGTGCGAGGCGAGTTGCCAGCCGGGACGGTGGTTGACGAACGTCACGGGCACGCGTTGCACCATGGTGTCACCGCTGCCGTGGACGAGTTCGACTTCGATTGGCCCCGAACGATAGTGGTCGAAGGGCCACTTCTCGATCTCGCCCGCGATGGTCAGCGGGACGGGGAAGACACCGGGCAGCATGCCCTTCGTCCAGGTGCGGCGCGTAGGCGTTGCCACTGAC
>DASYBR010000197.1:0-10378 GCA_036500645.1 Mycobacterium sp.
TTCACCGACGCATGGGACGGTGACGCGCAGCGCCTGACCGCGGAAGCCCTGACACCACACCGTATCTAGGTGCGCTGCTAAACCGGCGCGGGCTGCCGGTTTTCTTCGATGGGGCCCAGCCGCCACGGGCCGCCGCCGAGCAATTCGAGTTCCTGTTCGTGATGCTGCTCGACGGTGGGTCGGTGACTGACGCTGACGACGACGCAGTCCGGTAGCTCGGAGCGAAGGAGTTGGTAGAGTGCGAATTCCAGGCCTTCGTCCAGCGCGGAGGTGGCTTCATCGAGGAAGACCGCCTTCGGCTTGGTGAGCAGGATGCGCGCGAAGGCGACGCGCTGCTGCTCGCCGGGGGAAAGCACTCGGACCCAGTCCTGCTCTTCGTCGAGCCGGCCGACCAGCGGCGCCAGGGCCACCTTGGTCAGCACGTCGCGCAGCTCATCGTCGGCGATGGCGTCCGGTGAGTTCGGGTAGCACACCACGGTCCGCAGACTGCCCAGCGGCACATACGGCAACTGCGACAAGAACATTGTCGCGTTGTCGCCGTCGGGACGGCACAACGTCCCGGAAGCATAGGGCCACAATTCGGCCAGGCTGCGCAGCAGCGTGGTCTTGCCGGCGCCCGAGCGTCCGGTAATCACCAGCGAATCCCCTTCGGCGAGTTGAACATCCAACGGGTCGATCAGCCGGTCTCCGGCCGGTGTGCGCACCTCGACGTCGCGAAGTTCGACCGCCGTCTCCTCGCTCGCCTTGACCAACATGGTCGGCAGCGCGCGACCCCGCGTGTTGGCGTCTACCAGCCCGTGCAATCGGAGGATGGCCGCCCGGAAGGCCGCGAACGCGTCATAGTTGTTGCGGAAGAACGACAGTGAATCGTGAATGTTGCCGAAAGCGGTCGCGCTCTGGCCGACGTCACCGAAGTCGATCTGTCCGTTGAACAGGCGCGGCGCCTGAATCACCCACGGCAGCGGGACAATTGCCTGTGAGACCGACCAGTTCCAGCCGTTGAAGATGATGGTTCGGCGTACGAACTTGCGGTAGTTGTCGATGATCGGGGTGAAGCGCCGCCACAGTGTTGCGCGTTCGACTCGCTCACCGCGGTAGAAGCCCACCGCCTCGGCGGCGTCCCGCAATCGCACCAGGGCGTAACGGAACGCGGCGTTGAGTTTTTCGTTGTTGAAGCTGAGCCAGATCAGCGGATGACCCAACCAGACCGCGACCAGCGTGGCGATCAGCACATAGACCAGAACGGTCCAGAACATCGCGCGCGGGAGATTGACGCCGAAGATGTCCAGATCTCCGGACAGGTTCCACAGGATCGCGGCGAAGGAGATGACCGAGGCCACCGCATTGACCGCGCCGAACAACAGGGTGCTGCCCGTCCCGTTGGACGGAACGTTTGGGGTGGCGCCCGCATTGGCGGTGAAGATGTCGACGTCCTGCTGGATGCGCTGGTCGGGGTTGTCGATGGTGTTGTCGATGAACAGATCCCGGTAGTACGCCCGGCCGGCGAGCCAGTCGTCGGTGAGGTGGGCGGTCAGCCACATGCGCCAGGCGATGATGAATCGCTGCGTCAGATAGATGTCCACCATGAACCGGACGACGTACAGGGTGGCCAGCACGCTGAAGATCAGGATCGACATCCAAAAGCCGTGAATCCCGGACTCTTTGACCCTGGCGTCATTGGCCGCGATGCCCTGTACCGCTTTCTGTACACCCGTGTACAAGTCGTTGCCCTGGTAGCTGAGCAACACCGTCAGCCGCACCGACAAGAGCACCGACAGCAACAGCACCCCGAGCATGAGCCACACCCGGGTGCTGTGGGGTCCGACGAAGTACCCCCGGGTGATCCGCCAGAATTGCCGCCCCCACGGCGTGAGATACCGGAACAGAACCAGCACGCCGAACAGAACGATTGCGCCGACCACCCACGCGATCGCTACCCATCGCAGGGATTCCATGGGTGCCGCCGACCAGTCGATCGATGGCTTGAACAGCTTCGGGCCCATGGTGGACGTCTCCTTACGATCGCGGTTTTCAGATCGCTCCCCAACTTCAAATCCTTGGGCGAAGGTACCCGAAGGATCTGGATAGGCTGCGGTTATGACTACCGACGCCGTCCCCACACAAACATTGCACGCCGGACGACTCGTCGCCCGGCGGCTGCGGGCAAGCGGTGTCGACACCGTCTTCACGCTGTCCGGCGGCCACCTCTTCTCCCTATACGACGGCTGCCGTGACGAGGACATTCGGCTGATCGACACCCGCCACGAGCAGACTGCGACCTTCGCCGCCGAGGGTTGGTCAAAGGTGACGCGGGTGCCCGGCGTGGCCGCGCTCACGGCGGGGCCGGGCGTCACCAACGGGATGAGCGCGATGGCGGCGGCACAGCAGAACCAGTCTCCGCTGGTGGTGCTGGGCGGCCGGGCACCGGCGCAGCGGTGGGGCATGGGCTCGCTGCAGGAGATCGACCATGTGCCGTTCGTGGCACCGCTGGCCCGCTTCGCCGCCACCGCGCAGTCGCCCGGCGATGCGGGCCGGCTCGTCGACGAAGCGTTGCGAGCGGCCGTCGGCGCCCCGTCGGGCGTCGGCTTCGTCGATTTCCCCATGGACCACGTGTTTTCCACGTCCGAGGATGACGGGCGGCCCGGGGCTCTTGCCGACCTGCCGCCGGGGCCCGCGCCTGATGACGAAGCCCTGGGCCGTGCCGTCGCCCTGCTGTCTGCCGCGAAGCGACCGGTGATCATGGCGGGCACCAACGTCTGGTGGGGACACGGCGAGGCGGCGCTGCTCCGTCTTGCCGAGGAACTCCAGATCCCGGTGCTGATGAACGGGATGGCACGCGGGGCAGTTCCGGCCGATCATCCGTTGGCGTTCTCGCGGGTTCGCGGAAAAGCCTTGGGGGAGGCCGACGTTGCGCTGATTATCGGCGTGCCCATGGATTTTCGGCTCGGCTTCGGCGGGGTGTTCGGGGCGCAAACCCAGCTCGTCGTGGCGGACCGCGTCCGGCCCGAACGCAACCATCCCCGGCCGGTTGCTGCCGAGCTCTACGGCGACCTCCTGTCGATCCTCGCTGCGCTGGCCACCGCAACGGGGACCGATCATCAAGACTGGCTCGACGAACTGCGCACGACCGAGCGCGCGGCGCGCGCCAAAGAGAAGGCCGAACTCGCCGACGACCGCATCCCGCTGCACCCGATGCGGGTGTACGCGGAGCTGGCGCCGCTGTTGGACCGCGACGCCATCGTTGTCATCGACGCCGGTGACTTCGGGTCCTACGCCGGCCGGGTGATCGACAGCTACCAGCCCGGGTGCTGGCTGGACAGCGGTCCCTTCGGCTGCCTGGGTTCGGGTCCCGGTTACGCCCTGGCCGCCAAGTTGGCCCGGCCGGACCGGCAGGTCGTGCTGCTGCAGGGCGACGGCGCATTCGGCTTCAGCGGCATGGAATGGGACACGCTGGTCCGCCATCAGGTACCGGTCGTGTCGGTGATCGGCAACAACGGGATCTGGGGCCTCGAAAAGCACCCCATGGAAGCGTTGTACGGCTATTCGGTGGTGGCGGAGTTGCGCCCGGGGACGCGTTACGACGAGGTGGTCCGCGCCCTGGGCGGCCACGGCGAGCTGGTGTCCGCGCCCGCCGAACTCCGGCCCGCACTGGAACGCTCCTTCGCCAGCGGCCTGCCCTCGGTCGTCAATGTGCTCACCGACCCGACCATCGCCTATCCACGCCGCTCCAACCTGGCTTGATGAGTCGCCTCCTCCTCACGCCGCGGCGCGGCCTGCATCGTCGCCGACTGGCTTGAGCTCGCGACGCGGCTCACCGCGTACCGTTGACCTGTGCCAAAGACCACCCGTGCTCAACCGGGCAGCCTGAGCAGCCGATTCTGGCGACTGCTCGGCGCCAGTACCGAGAAGAACCGCAGCCGTTCGTTGTCCCAGGTGACCGACGCGTCGGAATACGACGAGGAAGCCGCCGGCCTCACGGACGTGCAGCTGCGTAAAGCTGCGGGCCTGCTCAAACTCGAGGACCTCGCGGAGTCCGAGGACATCCCGCAATTCCTCGCGATCGCCCGGGAGGCGGGGGAGCGGGCGACCGACCTCCGCCCATTCGACGTGCAGCTCCTCGGGGCGTTGCGCATGCTCGCCGGCGACGTGATCGAAATGGCGACCGGTGAGGGCAAGACGCTGGCCGGCGCGATCGCTGCGGCCGGCTACGCACTGGCCGGGCGGCACGTGCACGTGGTGACCATCAACGACTACCTCGCCCGCCGCGACGCCGAGTGGATGGGCTCGCTGCTGGAGGCCATCGGGCTGACCGTCGGCTGGATCACGGCCGAATCGACGAGCCAGGATCGCCGCGCCGCGTACGCCTGCGATGTCACCTACGCCTCGGTCAACGAGATCGGCTTCGACGTGCTACGCGATCAGCTGGTGACCGACGTCGACGACCTGGTGTCGCCGAATCCGGACGTGGCGCTGATCGACGAGGCCGACTCGGTGCTGGTCGACGAGGCGCTGGTACCGCTGGTGCTGGCGGGCACTACCCATCGGGAGACGCCGCGGCTGGAAATCATCAAGCTGGTCGGCGAGCTATCCGCCGAGACCGATTTCGACACCGACTCGGACAGCCGCAACGTGCATCTGACCGATGTCGGGGCGCGCAAGGTGGAGAAGGCGCTCGGCGGCATCGACCTCTACTCCGAGGAGCACGTCGGCACCACTTTGACTGAGGTCAACGTCGCGCTGCATGCGCACGTGCTGCTACAGCGCGATATCCACTACATCGTCCGCGACGACGCGGTGCACCTGATCAACGCGTCGCGCGGGCGCATCGCACAGCTGCAGCGCTGGCCCGATGGCCTGCAAGCCGCCGTCGAGGCCAAGGAAGGCATCGAGACCACCGAAACCGGGGAAGTGCTCGACACCATCACGGTGCAGGCGCTGATCAACCGGTACACGACGGTGTGCGGCATGACCGGCACCGCGCTGGCCGCCGGTGAGCAGCTGCGCCAGTTCTACAAGCTCGGCGTGTCACCGATTCCCCCGAACAAGCCCAACATTCGCGAGGACGAGTCCGACCGGGTCTACATCACCGCCGCCGCCAAGAACGACGCGATCATCGCGCACATCGCCGAGGTGCACGAGACCGGACAGCCGGTACTGGTCGGCACCCGGGATGTGGCCGAGTCCGAGGAAATCCACGAGCGGCTGCTGCGTCGCGGGGTGCCCGCGGTGGTGCTCAATGCCAAGAACGACGCCGAAGAAGCGCAGGTGATTGCCGAGGCCGGCAAGTACGGCGTGGTCTCGGTATCGACCCAGATGGCCGGGCGGGGCACCGACATCCGGCTCGGCGGCTCCGACGAAGCCGACCACGACCGGGTCGCCGAACTCGGCGGCCTGCACGTGGTCGGGACCGGCCGGCATCACACCGAGCGGCTGGACAACCAGTTGCGCGGTCGCGCCGGGCGCCAGGGCGACCCGGGATCGTCGGTGTACTTCTCGAGCTGGGAAGACGACGTCGTGGCGGCCAACCTCGACTACAACAAGCTGCCCACCCAGACCGACGAGGACGGCCGGATCGTCAGCCCGAAGGCGGCCGGGCTGCTCGACCACGCCCAGCGCGTCGCCGAGGGCCGGATGCTGGACGTGCACGCCAACACCTGGCGCTACAACCAGCTGATCGCCCAGCAGCGCGCCATCATCGTCGATCGACGTAACACGTTGCTGCGCACCGCAACCGCGCGCGAGGAACTC
This sequence comes from Mycobacterium sp., assembly GCA_036500645.1. Classification (GTDB taxonomy): domain Bacteria; phylum Actinomycetota; class Actinomycetes; order Mycobacteriales; family Mycobacteriaceae; genus Mycobacterium. The sequence goes on from DASYBR010000197.1 coordinate 5,749, forward strand.
GCCGAGCTGGCACCCAAGCGGTATAAGGAGCTGTCCGAGGACCTATCCGAGGAACGCCTCGAGAAGACGTGCCGGCTGATCATGCTCTATCACCTCGACCGCGGCTGGGCCGACCACCTGGCATATCTGGCCGACATCCGCGAAAGCATCCACCTGCGAGCGCTGGGCCGGCAGAATCCGCTCGACGAGTTCCACCGGTTGGCCGTCGACGCGTTCGCCTCGCTGGCAGCCGATGCGATCGAGGCCGCTCAACAGACCTTCGAGACCGCGAATGTCCTCGAGGAGGAGCCGGGGCTGGATCTGTCCAAGCTGGCCCGGCCGACGTCGACCTGGACCTACATGGTCAACGACAACCCGCTGTCGGACGACACGCTTTCCACGCTGAGCCTGCCCGGGGTATTCCGCTAGCCCGATGGCGGCGCCCGCAGCGCACGGCTCCGCCGCGCTCGCGATCGCGCTCACCCGATGGCGGCGACCCGCAGCGCCCGGCTCCGCCGCGCTCGGCTCCGCCGCGCTCGCGATCGCCGCTAGCCCGCCCCGAGCGTCGGTCCGTTTAACGGACTGCAATATCTGCGCGTTAAGGTCACGGCTCATGGAGCAGGTGCAGCCGCCGAACCGGGTGCTGACGGTACCTAACGCGTTGAGCGTCGTCCGGCTGCTGCTCATCCCGGTTTTCGCCTACCTGTTGCTCGTCGCGCACGCCAACGCCCTCGCGGTGGCGATCCTGCTGTTCAGCGGCGCCTCCGACTGGGCCGACGGCAAGATCGCGCGGCTCCTCGACCAGTCCTCACGGCTTGGCGTGCTGCTGGACCCCACGGTCGACCGGCTCTACATGGTCACCGTTCCCGTCCTGTTGGCGGTGGACGGGATCGTGCCGTGGTGGTTGGTCATCGTCTTGGTCGTACGGGACGGGCTGCTGACCGCGGCGCTGCCGCTGATCCGCAGCCGCGGGGTCTCGGCACTGCCGGTGATGTACATCGGTAAGGCCGCGACGTTCGCACTGATGTCCGGTTTTCCGCTGGTCCTGCTTGGCACGTGGGACTCGCTGTGGAGCCGCGTGGTGGGGGCGTGCGGCTGGGCCTTTCTGATCTGGGGTCTGTACGCCTACCTGTGGTCGTTCGTGCTGTACGCGATGCAGGTGACATTGGTGATCCGCCGGATGCCCAAGCTCGCACCCGGCGCCCGTCGACCACCTGTGTCGAAGGCGATCGAGCATGGCTGACGTGGATCGCCTGCTCGGCGGCTATGACCCCAACGCCGGCCACGCAGCGCACGTCGCGTCGCGGCCGAGAAGCATTCCGGTGCCCTCGCTGTTGCGCGCACTGTTGTCCGAGCACCTGGACCCCGGCTACGCGGCGGCCGCGGCCAAGCGCGACGGCACCGTCGCACCAACCGGGCGTCAACGCGTCTTTCGCCGGCTGTGGCAGGCCTTGGCGGCACTGCTGATCGCCACGGTGTTCGCCGCCGCGGTCGCCCAGGCCCGCTCGGTCGCCCCCGGTGTGCGCAGCGCGCAGCAACTGCTGCTGGGAAACGTGCGTTCTACGGAGGACACCGCGGCCAAACTGGCCAAGCGGCGCGGCGAGCTGTCCACTCGAGTCGACGATGTGCAGCGCCACGCGCTGGCGGACAACGCCGAAGGCCAGCGGCTGCTCGCGAACCTGGATGCGCTAGGCCTGGCGGCGGCCAGCACGGCGGTCATCGGTCCCGGGCTGAAGGTGACCGTGACCGATCCCGGTGCCAGTCCAAACCTTTCCGACGTGTCCAAGCAACGCGTCAATGGCAGCAGGCAGATCATCCTGGACCGGGACCTGCAGCTGGTGGTCAACTCGCTGTGGGCGAGCGGCGCCGAGGCCATCTCCGTCGGCGGGGTACGGATCGGGCCGAACGTGACGATTCGGCAGGCGGGTGGCGCGATCCTGGTCGACAACAACCCGACCAGCAGCCCGTACGCAATTCTGGCGGTCGGACCGCCGCGCGCAATGCGCGACGTCTTCGACAACAGCCCCGGCCTGCAACGTCTGAGGCTGCTGCAGATCTCCTACGGCGTCGTCGTTACGGTGGACGTCGCCGACGGTCTGTCGCTGCCCGCCGGGTCGGTCCGGGACGTGAAGTTCGCCAAACAGATTGGGCCACAGTGAGAAAAGTCCTCAGCAGACAGTTCCCCCTGTGCGGGACGCGGACCGGAACCACAGCATGATCGGTATCGCGGCGCTTGCGATCGGCATCGTGCTCGGATTGGTTTTCCACCCCGCAGTGCCCGAGGTTGTGCAGCCGTACCTGCCCATCGCGGTGGTCGCAGCGCTCGACGCGGTGTTCGGCGGATTGCGTGCCTACCTGGAACGGATCTTCGACCCGAAGGTCTTCGTGATCTCGTTCGTGTTCAACGTCTTCGTGGCGGCCCTGATCGTCTATGTCGGCGATCAACTCGGCGTCGGCACGCAACTGTCCACGGCGATCATCGTCGTGTTGGGTATCCGCATCTTCGGCAACGCCGCAGCGCTGCGGCGGCGGCTGTTCGGGGCATAACGGATTGAGATCAGCGTGAGCCAGGGACCAGCAGATCGCGATGACGGCCAAAGTGCCGACGCGCCAACCCCGGACGCGCAGCCCAAGGCGAGTGCGGGCGACACTGCGGCGCACGGACGCCACGAGCTGCCGGCAAAACGTCCGCGCCCGGAGATCGGACCGGTGCGCCGGACCGGGTTGTCGGGCATCGTGCGCGGCGGCCGCTCCCGGTTCGGCTTCGGAACGCTGGCCGTCCTGTTGTGTCTGCTTCTGGGAATCGCCATCGTCACCCAGGTCCGCCAGACCGAGACGGGCGACTCCCTGGACACGGCCCGACCCGCTGACCTGTTGGTGCTGCTGGATTCGTTGCGGCAGCGGGAGGGCACGCTCAACACGGAAGTCAACGAATTGCAGAACACGCTGAATTCGTTGCAGGCGTCCGGCAACAACGATCAGGCCGCCGTCCAGGCCGCTCAGGCCAGGTTGGCGGCGTTGTCCATCCTGGTCGGCGCCGTGGGCGCCACCGGGCCGGGCGTCACCGTCACGATCGACGACCCCGGGCCCGGGGTTTCGCCGGAGGCGATGCTCGACGTCATCAATGAGTTGCGTGCCGCGGGTGCCGAGGCGATCGAAGTCAACGACGGACACCAGTCCGTGCGGGTAGGTGTCGATACCTGGGTAGTGGGTGTGCCCGGCGCACTGACCATCGACAACAAAACGCTGTCGCCGCCGTATTCGCTTCTGGCGATTGGTGATCCACCCACGCTCGCGGCGGCGATGAACATTCCGGGCGGCGCGGAAGACAGCATCAAGCGCGTCGGCGCGCGGATGGCGGTTCAACAGGCGGACCGCGTGGACGTTGCCACCTTGCGGCAACCAAAACCGCACCAATACGCTCAGCCGGTCAAGTGATTCACAGCGACAGAACAGGATTACTCGTGAGCGATATCCCGCCCGATCTGCACTACACCGCCGAACACGAGTGGGTGCGCCGCAACAGTGATGACACCGCGCGGATCGGCATCACCGACTTTGCGCAGTCGGCATTGGGCGATGTCGTTTTCGTTCAGCTGCCCGATGTGGGCAGCGAACTGACCGCGGGCGAATCCTTCGGCGAGGTCGAATCGACGAAATCGGTTTCGGATTTGTATGCGCCGGTGTCGGGGAAAGTGTCCGCGGTGAATATCGACCTGGACGGCAGTCCGCAATTGGTCAATTCCGACCCCTATGGGGACGGCTGGTTGCTGGACGTCCAGGTGTCGGACGTCGGCGAATTGGAGTCGGCCATTTCGTCGCTGCTTGATGCTGAGGCGTACCGCGGAACGCTGACCGAATGACGGTTGCTAATGTCCCTGCCAGCCCCGCACGGCTGTGGGAGCCATGCAGTCGGATGCGGGGGCAAACCGGACTTCCGATCGTCGGGTGGTGGGCGCATTCAAGAGCAGTGCGCGGTACCGTCGACACATCGACACTTGAAGGCTAAAGGCAGTAATCGGCAGTACCGGGTGGGAAAACCCTAGTGAGCAGCCGGCCGAGCGGCCCGGTCAGAAAGCGCCACAGCGGCCAGTGAGGAGCAGCGGGTGACGGACATGGACTCAGGAAGACAGGAAGACCAGACCTCTGACGAAGTCACAGTGGAGACGACCTCTGTCTTCCGCGCTGACTTCCTCAACGAACTGGACGCGCCCGCGCAAGCGGGAGCGGAGAACGCGGTTTCCGGGGTCGAGGGGCTTCCGGCAGGCTCGGCGCTGCTGGTCGTCAAACGCGGCCCCAATGCCGGCTCGCGGTTCTTGCTTGACCAGCCCATCACCTCCGCCGGCCGGCATCCCGACAGCGACATCTTTCTCGACGATGTCACCGTCAGCCGCCGCCACGCCGAATTCAGGTTGGAGAACAACGAATTTAACGTGGTCGACGTCGGTAGTCTGAACGGTACCTACGTCAACCGTGAGCCCGTGGACTCCGCGGTGCTTGCCAACGGTGACGAGGTGCAGATCGGCAAGTTCCGCTTGGTGTTTTTGACCGGCCCCAAGCAGGGTGAGGACGGAGGATCTTCAGGCTAGTGAGCGCACCCGATAGCTCGGCACTGGCCGGGATGTCGATTGGGGCGGTTCTGGAACTGCTA
>DASYBR010000198.1:0-5047 GCA_036500645.1 Mycobacterium sp.
GCGACCCAAAGGAGTTGTAGTCCTTGCGCGCGACGCCATGCTCATCGAGATACTGCGCAGCCGGCGTGCCCGGCTTGATGCTGCCCGCCGGCGAAATGTGGTCGGTGGTCACCGAGTCGCCGAGCAGTGCCAGCACCCGCGTGCCGCTGATGTCACTGACCGGCGCAGGGTCGGCGGGCATCCCGTCAAAGTACGGCGGCTTGCGCACGTAGGTTGAGTCGGCGTCCCACTCAAAGGTGTTGCCCTTGGGGGTGGGCAGGTTGCGCCACCGCTCGTCGCCCTTGAACACGTCGGCATAGTTCCGCACGAACATCTCCTGGTTGATCGCCGACGCGATGGTGTCGGAGACGTCCTTCTGTGATGGCCAGATGTCTTTGAGGAAGACGTCGTTGCCGTCAGTGTCCTTGCCCAGCGGCTCCGATTCGAAGTCGAAGTCCATCGAGCCGGCCAGCGCGTAGGCGACCACCAGCGGCGGGGAGGCCAGATAGTTCATCTTCACGTCCGGGTTGATGCGGCCCTCGAAATTACGGTTGCCGGAAAGCACGGCGGCGACTGAAAGGTCGTTGTCGTTGACCGCCTTCGAGATCTCCTCGGGCAGTGGACCGGAGTTGCCGATGCAGGTGGTGCAGCCGTAGCCGACAAGGTAAAAACCGAGCTTCTCCAGATACGGCCACAGCCCGGCCTTTTCATAGTAATCGCTGACGACCTGCGAGCCTGGCGCCATCGTGGTCTTCACCCAGGGCTTGGTGGTCAGGCCCTTCTCCACGGCGTTGCGCGCCAGCAGCGCCGCACCCAGCATCACCTCGGGGTTGGAGGTGTTGGTGCATGAGGTGACCGCGGCGATCACCACCGCGCCGTGGTCGAGGACGAATTCGCCGAGCTCTCCGCACTTCACCGTCACCGGGTTGCTCACCCGGCCCTTGGCATGCTTTGCGGCCGACTCGAGCGGTTTGTGGTCGTCGGCGTGACCGTTGCTCAGCGCCCCCGGGTCGCTGGCCGGGAATGTCTCGTCGACCGACTCGTCCAGCTTCGAGTAGTCCTTCTTGTCCGGGTCGTCGCCGACATAGGTCGGGATCTGCTCGCGGAACGTGGATTTGGCTTCTGCCAGCGCGATTCGATCCTGCGGCCGCTTGGGTCCCGCAATCGACGGCACCACGTCGGCCAGATTGAGCTCGAGGTACTCGGAGAACTCCGGCTCGTGCTTGGGGTCGTGCCACATGCCCTGCTCTTTGGCGTAGGCCTCCACCAGCGCAAGCTGCTCTTCCTTGCGCCCGGTGAACCGCAGGTAATCGATGGTCTCCTGGTCGATCGGGAAAATCGCTGCGGTGGAACCGAATTCGGGGCTCATGTTGCCCAGCGTCGCGCGGTTCGCCAGTGGTACCTCGGCCACACCTTCGCCATAGAACTCGACGAACTTGCCGACCACACCGTGCTTGCGCAGCATCTCGGTGACGGTCAGCACCACGTCGGTGGCGGTGACACCGGGCTGGATCTCACCGCTGAGCCTGAAGCCGACCACCCGCGGGATGAGCATCGAGACGGGCTGACCGAGCATCGCGGCTTCGGCTTCGATTCCACCGACGCCCCAGCCCAATACGCCCAGGCCGTTGACCATCGTGGTGTGCGAGTCGGTACCGACACAGGTGTCCGGGTATGCCACCCCGTCGCGCTCCATCACTACGTGCGCGAGGTATTCGATGTTGACCTGGTGCACGATGCCCGTGCCCGGCGGCACCACCTTGAAGTCGGCGAAGGCCCCCTGCCCCCAGCGCAGAAACTGGTAGCGCTCGCCGTTGCGCTGGTATTCGATCTCGACGTTGCGCTCAAACGCGTCGGCGCGGCCGAAGAGATCCGCGATCACCGAGTGATCGATCACCAGATCGGCCGGCGCGAGCGGGTTGACCTTCTCGGCGTCGCCGCCCAGGTCTCCGATGGCCTCACGCATGGTGGCCAGGTCGACGATGCACGGGACGCCGGTGAAGTCCTGCATGACGACGCGAGCGGGCGTGTACTGGATCTCGATGCTGGGCTCGGCCGACGGGTCCCAGTTGGCAATGGCCTGGATGTGCTCCTTGGTGATGTTGCTGCCGTCCTCGTTGCGGAGCAGGTTTTCCGCGAGCACTTTGAGGCTGTAGGGGAGTTTCTCCGTGCCGGGCACAGCGTCCAGGCGATATATCTGGTAACTGCTGTCGCCGACCGCCAGGGTGTTGCGCGCTCCGAATGAATTCACCGAATCTTTGCTGCTCACATCAACTCCCGGTTCGTGTTCATTGGCGGCGACCCGCTGCGGCCGCGCTTGCGATCGCCGCGTGTCGATTGGCGACGACCCGCTGCGCCCGGCTACGCCGCGCTTGCGATCGCCGCTCGTTCTGCTCGCCGACGGGCCGTGTCGACAAGGCGAGTCTAACAGTACGCTTGTCCTGCATTCGCGCCAACCACCTCTTCCCTCGCGAGACTGCAATCACCCCTTGAACCCAAGCGGCGTGTCGTAGCAGTGCTTTAAGTGTCGTGTTGATGAGGGCCGGGGACGGCCCGCATCGTCGTTGCGGGTTCGGATGGCGCACTCCTCAGCGGGCCGGGGACGGCCCGCATCGTCGTTGCGCGGTACGGTCTTGGACCGTGACAACCCCGCACGCGCCGCTCTATATCCCGGGCGAGATTTGCGGCACCGTCGGTGCCGATCCGGCAACACCGCCCGACCAGTGCCTGGCGATCGTGCAAGAGCAGGTCGCCGCCCACAACATCAGCGCGCCTGCGGCCATCACCCCGGCGCTGCTTCAGGTGATAGACCAAGCGCACCACGACGGCATCGATCTCAAGATCGTCGTCCTGGACCACAACCCGCCGAACGACACACCACTTCGCGACATCGCGACCAGGGTGGGCGCCCAACACACTGACGCCACCGTGCTGGTGCTGAGCCCAAACTTCGTCGGCACCTACAGCACGCACTTTCCGCGCTCCACCCTGGAGATCGGCGAAGACAACGCCAAGAGCGGCAACCCGGTGGTATCTGCGCAGCATTTCTTGCACCAGCTCGACACGCCGCAGTTTCCCTGGACCGCGTTCACAATCGTGCTTCTTTTCGGAGTACTCGCGGCGGTGATCGGCACCCGCATCATGCAACTCCGCAACAGGCGGTCAGCAACGTCTCCAGATAAAGCGGAAGCAACCCCGGAAGAAGCTGGCCAGAGCGACTAACTCGCCGTATTCGGCTTGTGTCGCATAACAGCGGCACCCATACCGCTATTGCGGGCAAATCAGTGATGTCACCGTTGGGTCACAGTTGTCGGAAGAACACACTTGTAATTTGTTACTAAAGTTTCCATTGGGTCAGATGTGACATACGGTGCAAAGGATGCTTTTGATTTAAATCGCGCTTCCAGTGATTACTGGGGGCCCGAAGTCCAGCGCCGTCCGCCCGCGTTGAGCCATAGGAGACCCAAGTCGAATGAGACGCATCTGTCGCGGCTCGTCTGTCCGACTGGCCGCCCGGGTCACCCGCCGCCTCGCTCCGGTCGTGCTGAGCGTGGCCGTGACGCTGTGCAGCCCCGGGCTGGCAAACGCCGGCCCGGACACCATGGCCAAGCTGATCGCGGATGTCGCCCAGGCCAATCAGCGTCTACAGGACCTCGGCGCGCAGATTCAGACCGAGCAGGAGAGCGTCAACAAAGCTGTGGTCGACGTCGAATCCGCCCGCGACAACGCGGTGGCCGCACAACATGATGTCGAGGCCAGCGAGCAAGGCGTCAAGGACGCCGACGCCGCAATTGCGGCCGCCCAGAAGCGATTCGACCGATTTGCGGTAGCGAGCTACGTCAATGGTCCCTCGGACAGCTACCTCAAGGCGGCGAGTCCCGACGACATCATCGCGACGGCGGCCGCCGGTCGGACCCTGGCCGCGAGCTCCCGGCAGGTGATGGACAACTTGCAGCGAGCACGCACCGAGCAAGTGAACAAGGACTCGGCGGCCCGGTTGGCCAAACAGAAAGCGGACAAGGCTGTCGCCGACGCCCAATCCAGCCAGAACGCCGCGGTGGCCGCGTTGGTCGACGTCCACCGCAAGTTCGGCGAACAGCAGCAAGAAATCAACCGCCTGGCCGACGAACGTAACGCGGCCCAGGCCAGACTCGACGCCGCCCGCAATTGGTCGGCATCCGCGGGCGGACCGGGTGCCGGACCGCGGGCGGCGTCGTCCTCCGGTGATCGATGGGATCCGGCGAACCCTGGTTCGCCGAGCGCGCCGCGGGGCAATGGCGGCGAATGGGACGGCCAATGGGATCCCACGCTGCCGATGGTGCCCAGCGCCAACGTCCCGGGTGACCCCATCGCGATTCTCAATAAGGTCCTGGGGATTTCGGCGACCTCGTCGGAGGTCACCTCCAACATGGGCCGCAGCTTCCTACAACAGCTCGGCCTGGCGCCCACGCCCACCGGCTTCACCAACGGCCGTATTCCGCGAGTGTATGGACGGCAGGCATCCGAGTATGTGATCCGCCGTGGGCTCTCGCAGATGGGCGTGCCGTATTCGTGGGGCGGCGGCAACGCGGCCGGGCCGAGTAACGGCATCGGATCAGGTTCCGGCACAAACGGTTTCGACTGCTCGGGCCTGGTGCTGTACTCGTTCGCCGGGGTGGGCATCAAGCTGCCGCACTACTCGGGCTCGCAGTACAACCTGGGCCGCAAGATCCCGTCCTCGCAGATGCGCCGTGGCGACGTGATTTTCTACGGCCCCGGCGGCAGCCAGCACGTGACGATTTACCTCGGTCAGGGTCAGATGCTCGAGGCGCCCGACGTCGGGTTGAAGGTCCGGGTCGCACCGGTTCGCACCAGCGGGATGACGCCCTACGTAGTCCGCTACATCGAGTACTGACGCGCGGGAAGGATTCATGCGCCGCTGGTTTACAGATGCCAAGTGGTTGCGCCGGGCTGGGCTGGTCTGGCCGATTCTGGCTGCCTTCGGTCTGCTGATCGCCCTGGCCAGTCCCGCCGGCGCCGAGGACGGCGCGTGGGACCCGACCCTGCCGCCGGTGGTCAGCGCGGGCGC
>DASYBR010000199.1:0-77920 GCA_036500645.1 Mycobacterium sp.
GTGCTTCGTCGCCTCCGAGCGCACCAAGGCATCGCTTTCGGCAAAGCCGACGTCGAGCCGCCGGGTCACGCGTTGAGCCACCCAGGTGACGAAGCGGACCGCCAGCACCGCCGCGATCAGCAGCATGACGATCCGCAGACCCCGGGAGACGATCCATTCACCAATGTCGCCGCGCCAAAAGTCGTGCCAGCGCTGCGTCATCGAAGCAGCAAGAACAGTTTTGTTAGTCGTCATCTTTTCGGTTGCGCCACCGGATTCCTGCTTCCAGGAACCCGTCGATGTCTCCGTCCAGAACGGCCGTTGGATTGCCCACCTCGTACTCGGTTCGCAGATCCTTGACCATCTGATACGGGTGCAGTACGTAGGAGCGCATCTGGTTTCCCCAGGAGCTGCCGCCCTCGCCTTTCAGGGCGTCTAACTCGGCGCGCTCTTCTAATCGCTTACGCTCCAACAACTTTGCCTGGAGCACTCGCATCGCCGAAACCTTGTTCTGCAATTGCGACTTTTCGTTCTGACAAGTCACGACGATACCCGTTGGGATGTGCGTAAGCCGAACCGCCGAGTCAGTGGTGTTCACGGACTGACCACCGGGCCCGCTGGAACGGTAGACGTCAACCCGCACATCGCCCTCGGGAATGTCGATGTGATCCGTGGTTTCCACCACCGGCAGAACTTCGACTTCGGCGAACGATGTCTGACGCCGGCTCTGGTTGTCGAAGGGGCTGATCCGAACCAGCCGATGGGTGCCCTGCTCGACCGACAACGTGCCGTACGCGTACGGCGCGTGCACGGCGAACGTGGCGCTCTTGATGCCGGCCTCTTCGGCATAGGAGGTGTCGAACACCTCGACGTTGTAGTTGTGTTGCTCGGCCCAGCGGATGTACATCCGCATTAGCATCTCGGCCCAGTCCGCGGCGTCCACGCCGCCCGCGCCGGACCTGAGGGTCACCAGCGCCTCCCGCTCGTCGTACTCGCCGGAGAGCAGGGTGCGCACCTCGGCGGCTTCGATATCGGTTCGCAGCGACTTGAGCTCCGCGTCCGCCTCGGCCTGCGCGTCGGCGGCACCCTCGCCTTCCTCGGCCGCGAGCTCGTAGAGCACCGGTAGGTCGTCGAGACGCTGCCGCAGTTCCTCGACGCGCCGTAACTCGCCCTGGGTGTGGGACAACTGGCTGGTGACCCGCTGGGCGTTGGCCTGGTCATCCCACAAATTGGGATCGGACGCTTCCTTCTCCAGCTTCTCGATGCGGCTGCGCAGACCGTCGACGTCGAGCACCCGCTCCACCGTGGTCAGGGTGGAGTCAAGTGCGGTGATATCGGCTTGACGGTCGAGTTCCACAGCGGACCACGTTACCGGGGCCGCCAACTGCCGCCGCCCGCGGCGAGTGTTCGGGTCACGACCGATGGCCCAGCGTTTAGCATCGAGTCACGATCATGTGCACCCCGTGTTGCGTGAGACAGCCCCTCTGCGCGCAAGCGGCAACAACAGAAGGTCGAGTATGCGCCCATATCACGTTGCCATCGTCGGCTCCGGTCCGTCGGGTTTCTTCGCCGCTGCGTCCTTACTGAAGGCGGCCGACGCGTCCGAAGACGTCGACGTGAGGGTCGACATGCTGGAGATGCTGCCGACGCCGTGGGGGTTGGTGCGCTCCGGCGTCGCGCCCGACCATCCGAAGATCAAGTCGATCAGCAAACAATTCGAGAACACGGCCGGCGATCCCCGCTTTCGTTTCTTCGGAAACGTGTCCGTGGGTGAACACGTCGAGGCCACCGAACTCGCCGAGCGCTACGACGCGGTGATCTATGCGGTCGGGGCGCAATCCGACCGCTCGCTGAACATCCCCGGCGAGGAGCTTCCCGGCAGCGTGGCCGCCGTCGATTTCGTGGGCTGGTACAACGCTCATCCCAATTTCGAGCAAATATCGCCCGACCTGTCAGGCGCGCGGGCCATCGTCGTCGGCAACGGAAACGTCGCACTTGACGTCGCGCGCATCCTGATCACCGATCCCGGTGAGCTGGCCCGCACCGATATCGCCGACCACGCGCTGGAATCTCTGCGCCCGCGCGGCGTGGAAGAGGTGCTGATCCTCGGCCGGCGCGGCCCGCTGCAGGCCGCCTTCACCACGCTCGAGCTGCGGGAGCTGGTCGACCTCGAGGGCGTCGACGTCATCATCGACCCCGCTGAGCTGGACGACATCACCGACGAGGACGCGGCCGCGGCAGGCAGGACGATCAAGCAGAACATCAAGGTGCTGCGCGACTACGCGACGCGCGAGCCCCGCCCGGGACACCGCCGAATGGTCTTCCGGTTCCTCACCTCGCCGATCGAGATCAAGGGCGAGGAGCGAGTCGAGCGGATCGTGCTCGGCCGCAATGAGTTGGTCGCCGACGAAAAGGGACGGGTGTCGGCCAAGGACACCGGCGAACGCGAGGAGCTGTCGGCACAGCTGGTGGTGCGATCGGTCGGTTATCGGGGTGTGCCCACCCCGGGGTTGCCGTTCGACGAGAAGAGCGCCACGATCCCCAACACCGGCGGCCGGATCGACGGCAGCCGCAACGAATACGTCGTCGGATGGATCAAACGTGGACCGACCGGTGTCATCGGCACCAATAAGAAGGACTCGCAGGAGACGGTCGACACCCTGCTCGCAGATCTGGCCGGCGCGAAGGAAGGCGACCTTTCGGACTTCGGCGCAGACCATGTCGACAAACTGGCCGACTGGCTGGCCGAGCGCCAGCCCAAGTTGGTCACCTCCGCTCACTGGGACCTCATCGACCAACACGAGCGAGCCGCCGGCGGGCCACACGGGCGTCCTCGCGTCAAGCTGCCCAGCCTGACCAAGCTATTGCGGGTCGGCCACGGCTGACTTTCGGCAATCCCGGAAAACGTTGATAAACAACGCATTTAACTCGGGACGCGCGTAAAGAAAGTACCAACGGCCCTTTCCGGCCCACGCCAAATCTGCGTAGCGTAGAAAGCGTGACCGTTCTCTGTGACGACGAGAACTGGAAATTGATGAGCAGCATGGCGCTGGGTCGGCTGATCACCAACTTTGCCGGTGAGCCCGAGGTCTTTCCCGTCAACTACGTCGTGCAAGACCACACGGTGCTGTTCCGGACCGCGCCGGGCACCAAACTGGTCTCGGCCGTGGCGAATCGCGCGGTGGTCTTCGAGGTCGACGACCACAACGTTGCCGAAGGCTGGAGCGTCATCGTCCGCGGTAACGCCCGATTGCTCAAAACCGACGCAGACATCCAGCAAGCCGAACGCGCGCAGTTGCTGCCGTGGACCGCGACGCTCAAGCCTCACTATGTGCGGATAACCCCGACCGAAGTCACCGGGCGCTCGTTCCGGTTCGGTCCGGAGCCTGACCGGGCGTGAAACTTGGCTTGCCTCAATGAAAAACGCTAGACGGCAGGTGGCTGCTCCGGCGGGGGCGGCGCCGGCGGCGCGAATCTCCAGTTGTCAGGATTCTTCGACGAATAGACCACCGGGAACAGCTGACCCACGGTCGGCCAATGCTCGACGTCAACCGCCATGCGCTGATACACCGCGTGCTCGTTGACGTTGGGGCCGTTGATCACCCCGGCGATGGTGACGAATTGCTGACCGGTGGCGTCCGGCCGCGGGCTGATGCCGGTCACCAGCAACGTGCCGCTCAGCTGCTCACCGCGGGGGCCGCGCGGCACGAACCGCTGGGCAAGGAACACCCCCAACACAGCCACCAACAGGAGCAGCACACCGAATTCCCACACCCGGCCATCGTAGGGCCGTGATAGGACTGCGTCATGAGTCAGGACGATCTGGCACTGGCGCTCAACCTGGCCGACCGCGCGGACGCGCTGACCTCCGCCCGGTTCGGCGCGCTCGACCTGCGCATCGAGACCAAACCGGATCTGACGCCGGTGACCGACGCCGACCGCGCCGTCGAAGCCGATCTCCGGGACGTGCTCGCGCGCGAACGGCCGACCGACAGCATCGTCGGCGAGGAGTTCGGCGGCGTCACCAGTTTCACCGGACGGCAGTGGATCATCGATCCGATCGATGGCACCAAGAACTTCGTGCGCGGCGTACCGGTCTGGGCCAGCCTGATCGCATTGCTGCAAGACGGCGTTCCGGTGGTCGGCGCCGTCAGCGCGCCGGCGCTGCGACGCCGATGGTGGGCGGCACGCGCCCAGGGCGCCTTCGCCGATTTCGACGGCACCCCGCCGCGACGGTTGTCGGTTTCGTCTGTGGCACAACTCAATTCGGCTAGCCTCTCGTTCTCCAGCCTGTCCGGTTGGGCGCAGCGCGGGGTGCGGGACAGCTTCATCGAGTTGACCGATGCCGTGTGGCGGGTGCGTGCCTTCGGCGATTTTCTGTCCTATTGCCTTATTGCCGAAGGGGCCGTCGATATCGCCGTCGAACCGGAAGTGTCCGTCTGGGATCTCGCGGCGCTCGACATCCTGGTCCGCGAAGCGGGCGGGACGCTGACCGGCCTCGACGGCATCGCAGGACCGCACCGCGGCAGCGCGGTGGCGACCAATGGCCTGCTGCACGAGCGGGTGCTCGAGCGCCTCGGCGCGCACCGGACTGTGAATTAGTTAATACGGCGCTACCTACCTTACTCCGGAGTAAGATAGGCTGAGTACGCATCGCCCCAACGACCGAGGCTGCTCACATGACCGACACGTTTTCCGGTTCAAAAAAGACTTCAAAGCCCGCCCCCTCGCGCGCGAAACGGCGCGGCCGCAAGACCGGGGTCGGGCAGCAACCACATCAGCGCACCGGCGTCGACATCGCCATTGCACTGCTTACCCCGCTCGTCGGGCAGGAGTTTCTGGATAAATACCGCCTGCGCGATCCACTCAACCGCGGCCTGCGCTACGGCACGAAGACCGTCTTCTCCACCGCCGCCGCCGGTTCCCGGCAGTTCAAGCGGATTCAGAATCTGCGCGGCGGTCCCACCCGGCTGAAGTCGAGCGGCAAGGACTATTTCGACCTGACGCCCGACGACGATCAGAAGATGATCGTGGAGACCCTCGACGAATTCGCCGCGGAGGTGCTGCGGCCCGCGGCCCACGACGCAGACGAGGCGGCGACGTATCCACCCGACCTGATCGCCAAGGCGGCCGAGCTGGGCATCACCGCCGTCAACATCCCCGAGGACTTCGACGGCATTGCCGCACACCGCTCCAGCGTGACCAACGTGCTGGTCGCCGAGGCCCTGGCCTATGGCGACATGGGTCTGGCGCTGCCGATTCTGGCCCCGGGCGGCGTGGCCTCGGCGCTGACCCATTGGGGCAGCGCCGACCAGCAGGCCACGTATCTGCCGGAGTTCGCCGGCGAGAACGTGCCCCAGGCCTGCGTGGCGATCGCCGAACCGCAACCGCTGTTCGACCCCACCCGGCTGAAGACCACCGCGGTGCGCACGCCGAGCGGATACCGCATCAACGGTGTGAAGTCGTTGGTCCCGGCGGCCGCCGACGCCGAGCTCTTCATCGTCGGCGCACAACTGGACGGCAGGCCCGCTTTGTTCATCGTCGAGTCATCGGCGAAAAACCTTGCCGTGAAGGCGGATCCGAGCATGGGGATTCGCGCGGCGGCGCTGGGCCAGCTCGAGCTGTCAGGCGTGTCGGTTCCGTTGAGCGCCCGACTCGGTGAGGACGAGGCGACCGACGACGACTACTCCGAAGCGCTCGCACTGTCCCGGCTGGGCTGGGCGGCCCTGGCCGTGGGCACCTCGCACGCGGTGCTCGACTACGTCGTCCCCTACGTCAAGGAACGAGAAGCGTTCGGCGAGCCGATCGCTCATCGTCAGGCCGTGGCCTTCATGTGCGCCAACATCGCGATCGAATTGGACGGGCTGCGGTTGATCACCTGGCGCGGCGCCGCCCGCGCCGAACAGGGCCTCACCTTCACGCGCGAAGCGGCACTGGCCAAACGGCTCGGCACCGACAAGGGTATGCAGATCGGCCTGGACGGCGTGCAGTTGCTCGGCGGCCACGGCTTCACGAAGGAACACCCGGTCGAGCGCTGGTACCGCGACCTGCGGGCCATCGGCGTCGCCGAGGGCGTCGTAGTCATCTAGCTCGTCACCTAGTTCGCGATCTTCAACTGAGCTGAAAGTTCAATCATGGCAATCAATCTGGAACTTCCCCGCAAGCTGCAAGCGGTGGTCGACAAGACCCATCAGGGCGCCGCGGAGCTGATGCGGCCGATCGCCCGCAAGTACGACCTGGCCGAACACGCCTACCCGGTCGAACTCGACACGCTTTACAACCTGTTCGCGGGCGCCTCGGAATCATTCGAATTCGCCGGCGCCGACGCCTTGCGTCACGAGGACGAAGACCGCGACAAGAACCACAACGGCGCCAACATGGCGGCGCTGCTGCAGACCTTGGAAGCCTGCTGGGGTGATGTCGCGATGATGCTCTCGGTCCCCTATCAGGGGCTGGGCAACGCGGCGATCTCCGCGGTCGCCACCAAGGAGCAACTCGAGCGTCTGGGCCAGGTGTGGGCGGCGATGGCCATCACCGAACCCGGCTTCGGATCGGATTCGGCGGCGGTGTCCACGACCGCGCGGCTCGACGGGGACGAGTACGTCATCAACGGCGAAAAGATTTATGTGACCGCCGGTTCGCGTGCCACTCACATCGTGGTGTGGGCCACGCTGGACAAGTCGGCGGGCCGCGCGGCGATCAAGTCGTTCATCGTCCCCCGCGAGCACCCGGGCGTTACGGTCGAGCGGCTCGAGCGCAAGCTCGGCATCAAAGGGTCCGACACCGCGGCGATCCGGTTCGACAACGCCCGCATCCCCAAGGAGAACCTGCTCGGCAACCCCGAAATCGAGGTCGGCAAGGGCTTCTCCGGCGTGATGGAGACGTTCGACAACACCCGGCCGATCGTCGCCGCGATGGCCGTCGGGGTGGGCCGCGCCGCGCTGGAGGAAATCCGCAAAATCCTCACCCGGGCCGGCGTGGAGATCGACTACGACAGACCATCGCACGCCCAGAGCGCCGCCGCGGCCGAGTTCTTGCGGCTGGAGGCCGACTGGGAGGCCGCCTACCTGTTGGCCCTGCGCGCGGCGTGGCAGGCCGACAACAAGATCCCCAACTCCAAAGAAGCGTCGATGAGCAAGGCCAAGGCCGGCCGCATGGCCAGCGACGTCACCCTGAAGTCCGTCGAATTATCCGGCACCGCAGGCTATTCCGAGCAGTCGATGCTGGAGAAGTGGGCTCGTGACTCCAAGATCCTGGATATCTTCGAGGGCACCCAGCAGATCCAGCAACTGGTGGTCGCCCGCCGCCTGCTGGGCCTGTCGTCGTCCGAGCTGAAGTAGCGGCCGCGAATTCAGTAGGCTGTTCGAGCGCTGTTCGGGCGCTTTTCGGCTGACACTGACGACGGAGGTGGCATGCGCGCGGCACAGGTGACCCGGCTAGACGGTCCAGACGCGGTCGAGCTGACCGAGATCGACGAACCCACTGGTGACGGAGTGGTGGTCGAGGTGCACGCCGCCGGGGTTGCCTTCCCCGATGCCCTGCTCACCCGCGGCCTGTACCAGTACCGCCCGGACCCGCCTTTCGTGCTGGGCGCCGAGATCGCCGGCGTCGTCCGGTCCGCGCCGGACGGCGCCCACGTGGGTGCCGGAGACCGGGTTGTCGGGCTCACGATGCTCACCGGCGGCATGGCCGAGGTCGCGGTGCTGTCTCCCGACCGGGTGTTCAAACTGCCGGACAACGTGAGCTTCCCGGCGGGCGCCGGCCTGCTGTTCAACGATCTGACGGTGTACTTCGCGCTCACGGTCCGCGGCCGGCTGCAGCCGAACGAAACGGTGCTCGTACACGGGGCGGCCGGCGGCATCGGCACCTCGGCGCTGCGGCTGGCGCCGGCGCTGGGTGCGTCGCGCACCATCGCGGTGGTCAGCACGCAGCAGAAGGCCGATATCGCCACGGCGGCCGGCGCGACTGACGTCGTGCTGGCCGAGGGATTCAAGGACGCGGTGAAGGAGTTGACCGACGGCCGCGGCGCCGACGTCGTCGTCGACCCCGTCGGCGGCGACCGGTTCACCGACTCCCTGCGCTCGCTCGCACCGGGCGGTCGGCTGCTGGTGGTCGGATTCACCGGCGGTGAGATTCCGACCGTGAAGGTGAACCGATTGCTGCTCAACAACATCGACGTTGTCGGTGTGGGCTGGGGCGCTTGGACCGGGACCCACCCGGGCGCGCTGGCCGAGCAGTGGGCCGGACTCGAGCGATTGCTCACCTCCGGTGAGCTCGCCCCGCCCGAGCCTGAGGTCTACCCGCTGGAAGAGGCGGCGGCCGCGGTCGCATCCCTGGAGAACCGCAGCGCCAAAGGAAAAGTCGTACTGCGCATCCGCGATTAGCACCGCGCAGACCGCCCCGACCTTGTGCGCTGGCAAAAGAGAAAGTAATGTCACTTTCAGTTTTGTCACGAGCTTCAGGGGTCTGCCATGGAATCCTTTGTGCACCTGCGAAAAGGCAGGACACCGCGCCGCCTGCACGCCGATCTCGACGGGCTGAAGGACGACGAGCTCGGCCGGGGTGGATTCACCGGCCGGACCGCCAACCTCTACCGCCGCCACGACCCCACCGCCTACCGTTCGGTCGGCCCGCTGCGGCCCGTGGACGTGCTGGCCGGCGAGCTCAAGCCCAGTGACGCCACCGACGCCAACGGCGGACCCCTGCTGATGTTCAGCAACGACGACTGCCGAATCCTGTTGAGCCGTCGGCATGAGCCGATGCCGTTCTTCGTCCGTCACGTCGACGGCGACCTGTTGTGCTTCGTGCACCAAGGCGCCGGGCTGGTCCAAACCGAGTTCGGGCCGTTGCGCTACCGCGAGGGTGACTGGATCTACCTCCCGAAGGCCTGCACGTGGCGGCAGGTGCCCGACCCCTCAACAAAAGAGGCGACGACGGTGCTGATCATCGAGGCCCGCGATGAGTTCCGGGTGCCGCCACCCGGTGCGCTGGGCCGCCACTTCCCGTTCGACCCGTCGCAGGCCGTCATCCCCGACCCCGCCCCTCTCGAGGACCCTCCTGGTTTGGGGGCGCAGGACGAGTACGAGGTCCGGCTCATCCACGAGGGTGGCCCGACAGCGCTGTTCTACCAACACAATCCGCTCGACGTCGAAGGCTGGCGCGGCGACAACTTCGCGTTCACCTTCAACATCGCCGACTACAACGTCGTCACCTCCGACAGCGTCCACCTGCCGCCGACGGTGCACCTGTTCATGCAGGCCACCGGGGTCTACGTGATGAACTTCCTGCCCAAACCCGCCGAGGCCGTCCCGGGCACCGAGCGCACGCCCTGGTATCACCGCAACGTCGACTACGACGAGATCGCCTTCTTCCACGGCGGTTCCCTCTACGGCATCCCGATGCCGCCCGGCTTGATTTCGCATGCGCCGCAAGGAGTTCACCACGGCGCACCGGAGAAGGCGCGAGAACGCGCGCGCCGCAAGTTCGACGACTACTCCCGCGTCGACTGGCAGGTGATCGCCGTCGACACCCGCCGACGGCTGACCCCGTCGGCCGAAGTACTGGCACACGATTTGGGGCAACACTGATGGAGAACACGCCGTGAGCCCAAAGAAGTTTGAGTACGACCGGATCCCCTATCTCGTTGCTTTCCAGAACACTTCGGATGTCCGAGACGTCTACGGCGGCCTCGCCGAGATCACCGTGCTGGAGAGCTACCTGCTCAAGCCGAAGGACAAGCCGTCGGACACCGTGCTGGTGTTCATGCACCCGATCGGCGGCGGGGCGTATCTGCCGATGATGAACGCCTTGGCCCGGGCCGGTCATCACGTCATCTACTGCAACAGCAGATTCCGCGGCACCGACTCGGCGCTGCTGATGGAGAAGGTGGCCGAGGACCTCGGCGAGTGCATCAAAGACGCCAAAAAGCGCCTCGGCTACTCCAAGGTGGTGCTGGCCGGCTGGAGTGGCGGCGGCTCGCTGTCGGTGTTCTACCAGCAGCAAGCCCAGCACCCGACCATCACGTCGAGCCCGTCCGGCGACGGTCCCGACCTGACCAAACTCGACTTGACCCCTGCCGACGGCATCATGCTGCTCGCCGCGCACATCAGCCGGCACGGCACGATGACCGAATGGATGGACGCGTCGATCCTCGACGAATCCGATCCCACCAACCGCGATCCCGAACTCGACCTGTACAACCCCGACAACCCGAACCAGCCGCCGTACAGCCAGGGATTTTTGGCCCGCTACCGGCAGGCACAGATCGATCGCAACCGCCGCATCACCGCCTGGGTCAAGGACAAGCTCGCCGAGTTGAAGGCCGCCGGTCGCCCCGATGACGAGTTCGGATTCGTCGTGCACGGCACCATGGCCGACCCGCGCTGGCTCGATCCGACCGTCGATCCCAACGAACGGACCCCGGGAACGTGCTACCTGGGGGATCCTCAAGTGGTGAACATGAGCCCGGTCGGGCTGGCCCGCTTCTGCACGCTGCGCGGCTGGCTATCGCAGTGGAGCTACGACGACGCCCGCGGTGACGGGACCGCGTGTGGACCCGATATCGCGATCCCCGCGCTGGTGATCGGTAATCTGGCCGACGACGCCTGCACGCCCAGCCACACCCGGCGGCTGTTCCACGCGATCGGGCACCATGACAAGGAGATGCACGAAATCCCCGGTGCCACACACTATTACGCGGGTCCCGATCAACGCGACAAGCTACGCGCCGCCGTCGATATTGCCACCGACTGGCTGATCCGGCACGATTTCTCGAGCAAGGGATGAGCTCACCCGGTCCGGCAGGACCGCTGGACGGAATCCGGGTGCTCGAGCTGGGCACCTTGATCGCCGGTCCCTTCGCGGGCCGGCTGCTCGGTGACCTGGGCGCCGACGTCATCAAGGTGGAACCGCCCGGTGCCCCGGACCCGTTACGCACCTGGGGCCAGGCCGAACTCGATGGGCAGCACGTCTTCTGGACGGTGCATGCGCGCAACAAACGAGCGATCACGCTGGATCTGCGTCGCCCGCGCGGGCGCGAGCTGTTCTGCGACCTCGTCGAGAAATCCGACATCGTGGTCGAGAACTTCCGTCCGGGCACGTTGGAGAAGTGGAACCTGGGCTACGACGTGCTCAGCGGACGCAACCCCGGCATCATCCTGGTCCGGGTATCGGGCTACGGGCAGACCGGACCCGATGCGGCCAAGGCCGGCTACGCCTCGGTAGCCGAAGCGGCCAGCGGACTGCGACACCTCAACGGTTTCCCCGGCGGCCCGCCGCCCCGGCTGGCGCTCTCGCTGGGTGACAGCCTGGCCGGCATGTTCGGCGCCCAGGGTGCACTGGCGGCGCTGTATCGCCGCGGCGTCACCGGGCGCGGCCAAGTGGTCGACGTCGCGTTGACCGAATCCTGTTTGGCAGTGCAGGAATCCACGATCCCCGACTACGACGTCGGCGGAGTGGTGCGTGGACCGTCGGGCACCCGGCTCGAGGGAATCGCGCCGTCCAACATCTACCGCAGCGCCGACGGCGCCTGGGTGGTGATCGCAGCCAACCAGGACACCGTCTTCGCCCGGCTGTGCAAGGCGATGGGCCGCCCGGAGCTGGCCACCGACGACCGGTTCGTCACGCACGTCGCACGCGGGCGCAACCAGGACGAACTCGACAAGATCATCGGCGCGTGGGCCGCGGATCGGCAGCCCGGCGACATCATCGAAACACTCTCCGCCGCAGGGGTGATCGCGGGGCCGATCAACACCGTCGCGCAAGTCGTCAACGATCCGCAGCTGCGGGCGCGCGGCATGCTGGTCGAGCACTACGACGAGCGAATCGGGCGCGATGTGTTGGGGCCGGGCATCGTGCCGGTGCTGTCGGAATCACCGGGCCGGGTCCGCAACGCCGGCCCCGCGCGCCCGGGTCAGCACAATGAGGATGTCTACGTCGGGCTGCTGGGCAAGACGGCCGCGGAGCTCGAGCGGCTGCGGGCCGAGGAGGTGCTATGACTCACGTCGATATCCGCGAGGTGTCGCTGCGCGACGGCTTGCAGATCGAGAAGCCAATCCCGTTGGCGGCCAAGCTCGAACTGCTTGCCGCCGTTGCGGCCACCGGGGTACGCGAGGTGGAGGCCACGGCCTTCGTCTCCCCCTCGAAGGTGCGGTCGATGGCCGACGCCGCTGAGCTCGCCGCCCACCTGCGCGACTACCCGGACATAGAATTCTCCGCCCTGGTGGCCAGTCCCAACGGTGCCAAGCGGGCCGTGGCCGCGGGGCTGCGCTCCGTCGAGTACGTGGTGGCCGCCGACGACACCTTCAGCCAGGCCAACGTCGGGCGCACCAGCACCCAGGCCACCAACCAGATCGACGAGATCGTCGCGATCGCGCACGACGGCAACGTCACCCTCGAAGTCGTCATCGCCACCGCTTGGGACTCACCGTTCGAAGGCCCGACCCCGCCACAGCGGGTGCTCGACATCGCCGCGGCCGCCCTCGAGCGCGGCGCCGACCGCCTGTCGATCGCCGACACGATCGGCACCACCACGCCGGGACGCGTGAGTTCGCTTATCGCACAGCTACGTCCGGTGATCGGCGATATGCCGCTGGGCGGACATTTCCACAACACCCGGGGTGCGGGGCTGGCCAGTGCCTACGCAGCGGTCAGTTCCGGAGTCACCAGGCTCGACGCCTCGGTCGGTGGGCTGGGTGGCTGCCCGTTCGCCCCCGGCGCCACCGGGAACATCGCCACCGAAGACCTGGTGTACCTGCTGCGCGATAGTGACATCGACGTCGACGTCGACCTGCAGGCGGCCATCACCGCGGCCGGCGTCGCGAAATCCGTTGTCGGTCACGACCTGCCGAGCGCGATGTTGCGTGCCGGGGACCGGATGCGGAACTGATGACCGCGCCGGCCCTGACCGCCAAAGGCCGCCAAACCAGGGCGGCCATCGAACAGGCGGCCCGAAAACTGTTCGCCGAACGGGGCTTTCACGGCACCACCCTGGCCGACATCACCTCGGCTGCGGGCAAATCGCCGGCGGTGTTCTACCGGTACTTCGCCGACAAGGAGGACCTGCTGGCCGCCCTCGCCGAGTCCTTTCTGCACGACGTCGTCACTCCGTCCGGCCTGAGCCTGCACCTGCCCGACTCGCCCCCGCAAGCGGGAGGTACCCCCACCGACGACGACAACTTTTTTACTTCGGTGGTCACCGGTTACTGGAATATCTTCAAACAGAACATCGGCATCATGATCGCCGTCGCCCAGCTCGCCGCGACCCAGCAGCGCTTCGCGGCCGTCCAGAACGAATTCCGCCGCTTCGGCATGGACATCGTGGCGGCCTCGGTGCGCCGCGCCCAGGAGCAGGGCCACGCAACCGAGCTCAATCCCGAACACACCGCGGCCGCGATCGCCTTGTTGTTCGAGAACTTCACCACCGTCTTTGTCGGTCCGTCCGGGCTCGGATTGGAAATCAGCGACGGGGACGCCATCTCTATCCTGTCGACGATCTGGAAGAAGACTCTGTACGGAGCATAAGGATAAAACCGTGGATTTCACTCTCCCAGAACACCTTCCGGGCCTGCTCGCCGAAATGGACGAGTTCATCGAGGCGGAGATCAAACCGCTGGAACGCGAGAACATCCAGTATTTCGACCAGCGCCGCGAACACGCGCGCACCGATTGGGACAACGATGGCATCCCGACTCTAGCGTGGGAGACTCTGCTTGCCGAGATGCGCAGGCGAGCCGACAAAGCCGGCTGGCTGCGTTACGGGCTGCCCGCCTCGCTGGGTGGTCGCGACGGCACCAACGTCGATATGGCCGTCATCCGGGAGCATCTGGCGCACAAAGGTCTTGGCCTGCACAACGACCTGCAGAACGAGTCGTCAATCGTCGGGAATTTCCCGCAGGTCATCATGATGGAGCGCTTCGGGACCGAGGCGCAACGCAAGCTCTGGTCGCAGGCACTGATCACCGGGGAGCGGTCCATGGCGTTCGGACTGACCGAACCGCAGCACGGCTCGGACGCGACGTGGCTTCAGACCACCGCCGAACCCGACGGCGACGACTGGGTCGTCAACGGCTCCAAGCGGTTCAACACCGGAGTGCACCGCGCCACTCACGACCTGATCTTCGCCCGCACCTCCGGTGAGCCCGGACAAGCCCGCGGCATCACGGCATTCCTGGTACCCACCGACACGCCGGGCTTCAACGTTCCTTACTACTGGTGGACGTTCAACATGCCAACCGATCACGGCGAAGTCGAGCTGACCGATGTGCGCGTGCCGGCCGACGCGGTGCTCGGCGAGGTGGATCGCGGACTGGAGGTCGCGCAGACTTTCCTGCACGAGAACCGAATCCGGCAAGCCGCAAGCAGTCTCGGCGCCGCCCAGTACTGCATCGACCGCGCCGCCGAGTACGCCGGCAAGCGGACTGTCTTCGGTAAGCCGCTGGCGGTCAACCAGGCCGTGCAGTGGCCGCTGGCCGAATTGCAAACCGAGGCCCAGATGGTCCGGCTGCTGGTGCAATATGCGGCCTGGCACCTGGACCGCAACCACCACATGGAGGTTTCGGACAAGGTGTCGATGGCGAACTACCGCGCCAACCGACTGGTCTGCGACGCCGCGGACCGGGCCATGCAGATCTATGGCGGTCTCGGTTACAGCCGTCACGAACAGTTCGAGCACATCTACCGCCACCACCGCCGCTACCGAATCACCGAGGGAGCCGAAGAGATCCAGATTCGCCGGGTGGCGCAGCGGCTGTTCAAGTTTGGCAAGCAGTGAGTGCCGATCAGGAGCTGGCCCCCAGACTTGGCACGGCGCTCGCGCCGATTCTCGGCACCGGCACCACGATCGAGAAGCTGCACGCGCTGACCGGCGGCGCCAGCCGCACCACGTGGGCCTTCGAAGCCGTCACCGGTGACCAACGCCAGCCGCTGATCCTGCGCATCGGGCCACCCGACGACGTGCACGCAGGCATGGAGCTCGAGGCCCGCGCCCAAGCGGCCGCCGCCGCTGCCGGCGCGCCGGTCCCTCACATCCTGATCGCCGACGATTCGCCTGCGGCACTGGGCAATCCGTTCCTGATCTGCGATGAGATCAAGGGCGAGACCATCGTTCGGCGCATCCAACGCCAGCTCGACGCGGCCGGTGGGCAGGCGGCCCGCGCCGGGCTGTTGCGGCAGTGCGCGCAGGCCCTGGCCGCCATTCACCGAGCCGATCCGCAGCTCCCCGGGCTGGCCCACGAGGACCAACTCGCACAGTGGCGCGAACGACTCGACGCCATGGACGACACCACCGCGACCTTCGAGTGGGCCTTTCGCTGGCTGGACGCGCACCGGCCGCAGGAGTCCGCGCAGGTTCTGGTGCACGGCGATTATCGGATGGGAAATCTCATCGTCGACGGGGCCGGTCTTACCGCCGTCCTGGATTGGGAGCTGGTCCACCTCGGCGAGGCGTACGACGACCTGGCCTGGTTCTGCATCCGGGCCTGGCGATTCGGCGCTCCGGCCAGCCTGGGTGCCGGCGGACTGGGCAGCATCGAGCGCTTCTTGCGGGACTACGAGGAGGCCAGCGCGACTAGCGTCGATCGGGTGGCGTTTCACTGGTGGCTGGTGCTGGCCACGCTGCGTTGGGGCGTCATCTGCCGGTACCAGGCGGAGCGGCACCTGAGCGGTCAGTTCCGCTCGGTGGAGTTGGCGACGATCGGCCGTCGCGTCGCCGAGACCGAATGGGACCTGCTCAATCTGCTCGAGGAGACCCGCCCATGATCGGCGCTTACGGTCGTCCTCTCGCCGCCGAACTCGTGGCCGCAGTGGCCGAATTCCTGGAAACCGAGGTCCGGGCGGCGACCAGCGGACAGGTCAACTTCCACGCCAGGGTTGCCGCCAACGCGCTGCGCATCGTCGAGCGCGAACTGCTCGATGAAAGCGCGGCGGAATCCCGTGCCGCACTGGCAGGCTTGGGCCTCCCCAACGAGCAGGCGCTGGCCGCCGCGATACGGGCGGGCGAGTTGGACGGGCGGGCCGATGACGTCATCGCCTGCCTGCGCACGCTGGTCCGACGTCGGTTGACCGTCGCCCACCCCGGATACGACAGCGAATAGCCCGGTAACCAGGACAGGAGCCAGCGTTATGCCCGCTACTACCGCTGAAGTGGTCGTCGACGCGGCCGACAAGCTGTTCGCGGCGATCGAAAACGGCGACAAGTCCGCGGTCGAGCGGATGTGGGGTGACGACATCGCCGTGTGGCGATCCGGTGCCCGCCGGGACCCCTCCAAGTCAGACGACAAGGTTCGCGCGCTGCGCGTTATCGACTGGTTCATCTCCGCGACCAGCGAGCGCCACTACGAGATTCTCGATCGTCGGCTCTTCGACGACGGCTCGATCAGCGGCTTCGTGCAGCAGCACATCCTGCACGCCACCGGTCACGCCGACCAATCGATCTCTATGCGGGTCTGCATCGTGATCAGGGTGGGCACAAACGGCCTGATCGACCGGATCGACGAGTACTTCGATCCCGCCGAGATCGCGCCGTTGCTCAACTGACGTTAGATTCGCCACGACAGATGGGGGTGACGGATGACGACTCTGGAAACCTTGCTGAACGATCCCGACATGGCCGGCGTGTGGAACCTCGTTCCGGACCGCTCGACCATCACTTTCAAGGTCAGAAACATGTGGGGCCTGCTGAACGTCAAGGGACGCTTCACCGATTTCACCGGCGACGGCCAACTGACCGGCAACGGAGCGGTTTTCGGCCGCCTCGACATACGCGCCGGCTCGCTGGACACCGGTATCGGGCGGCGCGACGAGCACCTGCGCTCGGCCGACTTCTTCGACGTCGACCACTTCGGCGAGATAAGCGTCGTCGTCACCGGCGTGCACCCAACCCAAGGCAACGCCGCTGACCTGCGCGCCAACTTCACCATCAAGGGCATCACCGCCGCGGTCGCGCTGCCCGTCACGGTCACCGAACTGGACGACGGCTCGATCCGCGTCGACGGCGAAACCAAGGTCGACCGCGCCCAATTCGGCCTGGGCTGGAACAAGCTCGGCATGATGGGCTCGGCGGCGACCACGGCGATGGACGCCATCTTCGTGCGGGCACGCTAGACGATTTGTGCGGCCACCCCCGGTGAAGTCGGCGCGACACCAGTACGATCTGCACCGTGTCGGACTCCAGCCCTGATTCCAGCGTTGCTCTGCGGATCCTGGTTTACAGCGATAACGCGAAAACCCGCGAACAAGTGATACGGGCGCTGGGCAAGCAGCTGCACCCGGATCTGCCTGAGTTGACCTATGTCGAGGTTGCGACCGGACCGATGGTGGTGCGGAAGATGGATGAGGGCGGCTTCGACTTGGCCATCCTCGACGGAGAAGCCACGCCCACCGGCGGCATGGGAATCGCCAAACAGCTCAAAGACGAACTCACCACGTGCCCACCGATCGTGGTGCTCACCGGCCGTCGCGACGATGCCTGGCTGGCGAACTGGTCGCGCGCAGAAGCCTCGGTGCCGCACCCCCTCGACCCCATCGTGTTGGGTCGCACGGTCCTCGGGCTGCTCCGCACCCCGACTCGATAGCTCCCCGAGAGCTTTTGCCGCGCCAGTCACGCGCGGCGATTACCGCCTTTACCTGCGGAAACACTCAAAACGTAGCCGTGCCGGCGAGCGGGGAGAGCGCACCCTGGCAACGCATGGGGTTGCGCCGACACAAAGACGAAACAAATACCCCCACCCCGGCAAAACACACTCGCCTCCGCGACGCTATGTTGAAGGTCACTGTGATGGCACACAGCCCGCGTGCATCACAGCAGCCCGGCCCCCGCCCGACCGCCCCGCTGGCGGCCCATACGACGGATGGAGCGAGTTGAACGTTTACATACCCATCCTGGTTTTAGGAGCAATCGCCGCGGCGTTCGCCGTCGGCTCGGTCATCCTTGCCAGCCTGGTCGGCCCGTCGCGCTACAACCGGTCGAAAATGGCGGCATACGAGTGTGGAATTGAGCCGACCGACAGGCCGGTCAGCGGCCCGAAGGCGAACAGCGGGCAGCGGTTCCCGGTGAAGTATTACCTGACCGCAATGCTATTTATCGTCTTCGACATCGAAATCGTGTTCTTGTATCCCTGGGCGGTCAGCTACGACGCGCTCGGGACTTTTGCATTGGTGGAGATGGTTGTGTTCGTGCTCACGGTCTTCGTGGCCTATGCCTACGTGTGGCGCCGCGGCGGCCTGACGTGGGATTGAGGTAAGAAGTGGGTCTCGAAGAACAGCTCCCCGGCGGCATTCTGCTGTCAACGGTCGAGAAGGTGGCGGGCTACGTCCGTAAGAACTCGCTGTGGCCGGCCACCTTCGGGTTGGCCTGCTGCGCCATCGAGATGATGGCAACCGCCGGGCCCAGATTCGACATTGCGCGCTTCGGTATGGAGCGGTTCTCCGCGACGCCGCGCCAAGCCGATCTGATGATCGTGGCCGGCCGGGTCAGCCAGAAGATGGCACCGGTGCTGCGGCAGATCTATGACCAGATGGCCGAGCCGAAATGGGTACTGGCCATGGGCGTGTGCGCATCCTCGGGCGGAATGTTCAACAACTACGCGATCGTCCAGGGCGTCGACCATCTGGTTCCGGTTGACATCTACCTGCCCGGCTGCCCGCCGCGCCCCGAGATGCTGCTGCACGCAATCCTGAAGCTGCACGAGAAGATTCAGGAAATGCCACTCGGCGTCAACCGGGAGCGTGCCATCGCCGAAGTCGAGGAAGCCGCCCTGGGCGCGCGGCCCACCATCGAGATGCGCGGACTGCTGCGATGAGCTCGCCAGACCACGACCCCAAAGTAGCGGCGAGCGAGGTGGGCGGCGCCGTCCCGTCTGCCGACGAGGAAGTAATCAACGTGCGCCGCGGCATGTTCGGGATTTCGGGTTCCGGCGACACGTCCGGATACGGACGCCTGGTTCGCGAGGTCACGCTGCCGGGCGGCAGCCCGCGACCATACGGCCGCTACTTCGACGAAGTCGTCGACCGGCTCACCGACGCACTGGCGGCCAACGACGCTCAATTCGAAAGCGCCGTAGAGAAAGTCGTGGTGGACCGCGACGAGCTGACCCTGCATGTCCGTCGCGAGGCGCTGCCGGCCGTCGCACAGCGTCTTCGTGACGACCCGAGTCTGCGCTTCGAAATGTGCCTGGGTGTCAGTGGAGTGCATTACCCGCACGAGACGGGCCGCGAACTACACGCGGTCTACCCGCTGCAGTCGATCACCCACAATCGCCGCATTCTGCTGGAAGTCTCTGCGCCCGATGGCGATCCCCACATCCCCTCGCTGTACCAGGTCTATCCGACCACCGACTGGCACGAGCGCGAGACCTACGACTTCTTCGGCATCATCTTCGACGGGCACCCGTCGCTGACTCGCATCGAGATGCCGGACGACTGGCACGGACATCCGCAGCGCAAGGACTACCCGCTTGGCGGAATCCCGGTCGAATACAAAGGCGCCCAGATACCACCGCCCGACGAGCGGAGAGCGTACAACTGATGAGCCCTATCACTGACTCGACGCAAAACGGAGGCGGCCAAGACGGCCCCGAGACGATCGTGGTCGCCGGTGGCCAGGACTGGGATCAGGTCGTCGAGGCCGCCCGCAGCGTGGATCCCGGCGAACGCATCATCGTCAACATGGGGCCCCAGCATCCGTCCACGCACGGGGTGTTGCGCCTGATCCTCGAGATCGAGGGCGAGACTGTCACCGACGCCCGCTGCGGAATCGGCTACCTGCACACCGGGATCGAGAAGAACCTCGAATACCGCTACTGGACGCAGGGCGTCACCTTCGTGACCCGGATGGATTACCTGGCACCATTTTTCAACGAGACCGCCTACTGCCTGGGTGTGGAGAAGCTGCTCGGGATCACCGACGAGATACCTGAGCGGGTCAACGTCATCCGGGTGCTGATGATGGAGCTCAACCGGATCTCTTCGCATCTCGTCGCACTGGCGACCGGCGGCATGGAGCTGGGCGCCATGACGCCGATGTTCACCGGCTTCAAAGGCCGCGAGATCGTGCTGAAGTTGTTCGAGTCCATCACCGGGTTGCGAATGAACAGCGCCTACATCCGCCCCGGGGGCGTCGCTCAGGATCTGCCGCCCAACGCGCAGACCGAGATCGCCGATGCCCTCAAGCCGTTGCGGGTCACGCTGCGCGAAATGGGTGATCTGCTCAACGAAAACGTGATCTGGAAGGCGCGCACCCAGGACGTCGGCTACCTGGACCTGGCCGGATGCATGGCGCTGGGAATCACCGGACCGATCCTGCGGGCCACCGGGCTGCCCCACGACCTGCGCAAAAGCGAACCCTACTGCGGATACGAAAATTACGAGTTCGACGTGATCACCGCGGACGGGTGTGATGCTTACGGGCGCTACATCATTCGCGTCAAAGAGATGTGGGAGTCGATCAAGATTGTCGAGCAGTGTCTGGACAAGTTGAAGCCGGGCCCGACCATGGTTGAGGATCGCAAGATCGCCTGGCCGGCCGACTTGACGGTTGGCCCCGACGGCTTGGGCAACTCACCCGAGCACATCGCGAAGATCATGGGCAGCTCGATGGAAGCGTTGATTCACCACTTCAAGCTTGTCACCGAGGGCATTCGCGTTCCGGCAGGCCAGGTTTACGTCGCGGTGGAGTCGCCGCGCGGTGAGCTCGGCGTACACATGGTCAGCGACGGCGGCACCCGCCCCTACCGGGTGCATTACCGCGACCCGTCTTTCACCAACCTGCAGGCGGTCGCCGCGATGTGCGAGGGCGGCATGGTCGCCGACCTGATCAGCGCGGTCGCCAGCATCGACCCGGTGATGGGCGGGGTCGACCGATGACGGCGCCGGGAGTGGGCAGCAACGGCGAGAGGGTGTTCATCCGGCTCGGGCCGCCGCCCGAAGAGCCCAATCAGTTCGTCGTTGATGGTGCGCCGCAGTCGTATTCGCCGGAGGTGCGGGCGCGACTGGAGGTAGACGCGAAAGAGATCATCGGCCGTTACCCAAACAAGCGCTCGGCGTTGCTGCCGTTGTTGCACCTGGTGCAATCCGAGGACTCCTTCCTGACACCGGCGGGACTCGAATTCTGCGGTGAGCAGCTGGGTCTGACCGGGGCCGAGGTATCGGCGGTGGCGAGCTTCTACACGATGTATCGCCGCGGACCCACCGGCGACTATCTGGTTGGCGTCTGCACCAACACGTTGTGCGCCGTCATGGGTGGCGATGCCGTATTCGACGCTCTGAAAGAGCATTTGGGCATCGGCAACGACGAGACCACCTCCGACGGGTCGGTCACCCTGCAACACATCGAATGCAATGCCGCCTGCGATTACGCACCGGTGGTGATGGTCAACTGGGAGTTCTACGACAACCAGACACCGGAATCGGCAAAGGAACTCGTCGACTCACTTCGCGACGGCGAGCCCAAGGCGCCCACCCGCGGCGCGCCCCTGTGCGCCTTCCGTGAGACGTCACGCATTCTGGCGGGCCTGCCCGACGAGCGCCCCGACCAGGGCCAGGGCGGGGCCGGTGCGGCCACCCTGGCCGGTTTGCGGGTGGCCCAGGAGAAGGACATGCAGGCGCCGCCCGCGCCGGGAGGCAAGTCGTGACCACCGCTGCGAGTTCGTCGCCGACGCCCCTGACTCCGGTGATCAGCCGGTTCTGGGACGACCCGGAATCGTGGACGCTTCAGACCTACCGTCGCAACGACGGTTACAAGGCGCTTGAGAAGGCGCTCGCGATGAAGCCCGACGACGTGATCGCCACCGTCAAGGACTCCGGATTGCGGGGTCGCGGCGGCGCAGGCTTCTCGACCGGCACCAAGTGGTCGTTCATCCCGCAGGGCGACACCGGCGCCGCCGCCAAACCGCATTATCTGGTGGTCAACGCCGACGAGTCGGAACCCGGTACCTGCAAAGACATTCCACTGATGCTGGCGACACCGCACTTTCTCGTCGAGGGCGTCATCATCGCCGCCTACGCGATCAGGGCAAGCCACGCGTTCATCTACGTCCGCGGTGAAGTGCTGCCGGTGCTGCGGCGCCTGCAGAACGCGGTGGCCGAGGCGTACGCCGCCGGTTACCTCGGCCGCGACATCTTGGGTTCGGGCTTCGACCTCGAGCTGGTGGTGCACGCCGGGGCGGGCGCCTACATCTGCGGCGAGGAAACCGCGCTCCTCGACTCGCTGGAAGGCCGGCGCGGTCAACCGCGGCTGCGGCCGCCGTTCCCCGCGGTGGCGGGACTATACGGCTGCCCCACGGTGATCAACAACGTCGAAACGATCGCCAGCGTGCCGCCGATCATCCTCAACGGCATCGAGTGGTTCCGGTCGATGGGCAGCGAGAAATCCCCGGGCTTCACCCTCTATTCGCTGTCCGGGCATGTCACCACCCCGGGCCAGTACGAGGCTCCGCTGGGAATCACGTTGCGCGAGTTGCTCAATTACGCCGGTGGGGTGCGGGCAGGGCATCGACTCAAGTTCTGGACTCCGGGCGGGTCGTCCACGCCGCTGCTGACAGACGAACACCTCGACGTGCCGCTGGACTACGAGGGCGTGGGCGGGGCCGGCTCGATGCTGGGCACCAAGGCGCTGGAGATCTTCGACGAGACCACGTGTGTGGTTCGTGCGGTGCAGCGTTGGACGTACTTCTACAAGCACGAATCGTGCGGGAAATGCACGCCTTGTCGCGAGGGCACCTTCTGGCTCGACCAGATCTATGAGCGCCTCGAAACCGGCTCGAAAACCAATCCAGCCACCCTTGAGGACATCGACAAACTGTCGGACATCTCCGACACCATCCTGGGAAAGTCGTTCTGCGCGTTGGGTGATGGCGCCGCCAGCCCGGTGATGTCCTCGATCCAGCACTTCCGCGATGAGTACGTCGCTCACGTCGAACAAGGCGGATGCCCCTTCGACCCGCGCGACTCCATGCTCACGGCGAATGGAAAGGCATGACACGCCGATGACAACCACAGCCAAGCCTGAAGCCGGCGACGAGGTACGGCCGCCCGACATGGTTACGCTGACCATCGACGGCAACGAGATCAGCGTTCCCAAGGGAACTTTGGTGATCCGCGCGGCCGAGTTGATGGGCGTCCAGATCCCGAGGTTCTGCGATCACCCACTGCTCGATCCGGTTGGCGCGTGCCGCCAGTGTCTGGTCGAGGTTGAGGGACAACGCAAGCCGATGGCTTCGTGCACGACCGTGGCCACCGACGACATGGTGGTGCGAACACAGCTCACTTCCCCCGCCGCCGACAAGGCCCAGCACGGCGTGATGGAATTGCTGCTGATCAACCACCCGCTGGACTGCCCGATGTGCGACAAGGGCGGTGAATGCCCGCTGCAGAACCAGGCGATGTCCAACGGGCGCGCCGATTCTCGCTTCGAAGACGTCAAGCGCACGTTTGCCAAGCCGATCAACATCTCCTCGCAGGTGTTGCTGGACCGCGAGCGTTGCATCCTGTGTGCTCGTTGCACCCGGTTCTCCGAGCAGATCGCCGGCGATCCGTTCATCGATATGCAGGAGCGCGGCGCCCTGCAGCAGGTCGGCATTTACGCCAATGAGCCCTTTGATTCGTACTTCTCGGGCAACACCGTGCAGATCTGCCCGGTGGGCGCGCTGACCGGGACCGCCTACCGGTTCCGGGCCCGCCCCTTCGACCTGGTCTCGAGCCCGAGCGTTTGCGAGCACTGCGCGGGGGGCTGCGCCGAGCGCACCGACCACCGTCGCGGCAAGGTGTTGCGCCGACTCGCCGGCGACGACCCGGAAGTCAACGAGGAGTGGAACTGCGACAAGGGCCGGTGGGCCTTCAGGTACGCGACCCAACCCGATGTGATCACCACTCCCCTGATCCGAGACGCCGACGGCTCGCTGCAACCGGCCTCCTGGTCGCACGCGGTCGCCATCGCGACCCGGGGCCTGGAAGCGGCGCGCGGACGCGCGGGTGTGCTGGTCGGCGGTAGGGCGACCCTGGAAGACGCTTACGCTTACTCCAAGTTCGCCCGAATCGTCTTGGACAGCAACGACATCGACTTTCGTGCCCGCCCGACGTCGGCTGAGGAGGCCGACTTCCTGGCGGCCCGCATCGCGGGCAGGCCGATCACCGTCAGCTACTCCGATCTGGAGTCGGCGCCGGTCGTTCTGCTCGTCGGTTTCGAGCCGGAGGACGAGTCGCCCATCGTGTTCCTGCGGTTGCGCAAGGCGGCCCGCAAGCATGGGGTCCCCGTGTATGCGATTGCGCCGTTCGCCACGCGGGCGCTGGGCAAGATGTCGGGCCGGCTGATCAAGACCGCGCCCGGTGCAGAAGCGGCGGCGCTGGACGGGCTGGCCACCGGCGAAGTCGGTGACCTGCTCTCCACCCAGGGCGCGGTCATCATGGTCGGCGAACGCCTGGCGACGGCGCCCGGCGGTCTGTCCGCCGCGGCCCGGCTGTCCGACGCCACCGGCGCCCGCCTGGCCTGGGTGCCGAGGCGGGCCGGCGAACGTGGCGCGCTGGAGGCCGGTGCGCTACCCGGGCTGCTGCCCGGCGGGCGCCCCCTTGCCGACGAAACCGCCCGCGCACAGGTCGCGGCGGCGTGGAGCGTGTCCGAATTGCCCTCCGCCAGTGGACGAGACGTCGAAGGCATCCTGGCGGCCGCCACCGACGGGACGCTGGGTGCATTGCTGGTCGGCGGCATCGAGCCCGACGACTTCGCCGACCCGGAAGCGGTGCTGGCCGCGCTGGACGCGGCGGGGTTCGTGGTCAGCCTCGAGCTGCGGCACAGCGCGGTCACCGAACGCGCCGACGTGGTGTTCCCGGTCGCGCCGACGACGCAGAAGGCCGGCGCATTCGTCAACTGGGAGGGCCGCTATCGGCCCTTCGAAGCGGCGTTGCACGGAAGCACCCAGCAGCCCAGCCAATCCGATCACAAGGTGCTCCATACGCTCGCCGACGAAATGGGTGTCTACCTGGCGACGCCCACCGCCCAAACCGCGCGCCAGGAAATGGCGACGCTCGGCTTCTGGGACGGCAGGCACGCGGCGGGGCCGGACGTCGCGACCCCGCAGCCGGCCGAACCAGGTTCAGGAGAAGCGGTGTTGACCGGGTGGCGGATGATGCTGGACAACGGCCGGCTGCAAGACGGTGAACCACATCTGGCCGGAACCGCGCGCAAACCCGTGGTGCGGCTGTCGAAAGACACCGCCGCCGAAATCGGCGCCGCCGAAGGCGAAACGGTCACCGTCAGCACGTCGCGAGGATCGATCAGCCTGCCGCTGGTCATCACCGACATGCCGGACCGGGTGGTGTGGCTTCCGCTGAACTCGCCCGGTTCGGCGGTGCAGCGCCAACTCGGTGTAACCCCGGGCAGCATCGTGAAAATCGGAGCGGACTCATGACGACCCCCTTGACCGCATTCGGACATGACCCCTGGTGGCTGGTGCTGGGCAAGTCGCTGGCCATCTTCGTGTTCCTGATGCTGAACGTGCTGGTCGCGATCCTGCTCGAACGCAAGATTCTCGGCTGGATGCAGCTGCGGCCCGGTCCCAACAGGGCGGGGCCGTGGGGCACGCTGCAGAGTCTGGCCGACGGAATCAAGTTGGCGCTCAAGGAAAGCATCACGCCCGGCGGCGTCGACAAGTTCGTCTACTTTGCGGCACCGTGCTTTTCGGCGATTCCCGCGTTCACCGCTTTCGCGTTCATCCCGTTCGGCCCTGAGGTGTCGGTGTTCGGCCACCGCACACCCCTGCAGCTGACCGACCTGCCGGTCGCCGTGTTGTTCATTCTCGGGCTGTCGGCGATCGGCGTGTACGGCATCGTGCTCGGCGGTTGGGCGTCGGGCTCGACCTACCCGTTGCTGGGCGGGGTGCGCTCCACCGCCCAGGTCATCTCCTACGAAGTCGCGATGGGGCTGTCCTTCGCAGCGGTATTCCTTTACGCCGGCTCCATGTCGACGTCGGAGATCGTGGCCGCCCAGGACCGGGTCTGGTACGTGTTCCTGCTGCTGCCGTCGTTCGTGATCTATCTGATCTCGATGGTCGGTGAAACCAACCGCGCGCCATTCGATTTGCCCGAGGCTGAAGGCGAGCTGGTCGCGGGATTTCACACCGAGTACTCGTCACTGAAATTCGCCATCTTCATGCTGGCCGAATACGTCAACATGATGACGGTTTCGTCGCTGGCCACAGCGATGTTCTTCGGTGGCTGGCACGCGCCGTGGCCGATAGACATGTGGGCCGGCGCCAACACCGGGTGGTGGCCGGTGCTGTGGTTCACCGCCAAGATGTGGACCTTCCTGTTCATCTACTTCTGGCTGCGGGCCAGCCTGCCCCGGTTGCGCTACGACCAGTTCATGGCACTGGGCTGGAAGCTGCTGATCCCGGCCTCGCTGGTGTGGGTGCTGATCGCGGCAGGGATCCGTACGGCCCAGAACGAGGGATACGCCCATTGGACCCCGATCCTGGTGATCAGCAGCATCGTCTACGCCGTGGCGCTGGTCTTGCTGCTTCGAAAACCGTTCAGCACAAACGGTATTCGCGCACTGGAGAAACAGCTTCGCCGCCAGTCCAAACAACTGCCCGGTGCGCAGAGCGCGGTACCGACATTCCCCACACCGCCGCTGCCGATGAAGCCTCTGGCGGCCGCGAGCAAGGAGAAAGCACATGGCTAAATTCCTCGACGCCGTGGCCGGATTCGGGGTCACATTCGGGTCGATGTTCAAGAAGAACATCACCGAGGAGTATCCGGAAAAGCCCGGCCCGGTCGCCCCGCGCTATCACGGTCGTCATCAACTCAACCGGTACCCCGACGGCCTGGAGAAGTGCATCGGCTGCGAGTTGTGCGCTTGGGCCTGCCCGGCCGACGCGATCTACGTCGAGGGTGCGGACAACACCGACGAGGCAAGGTTTTCGCCGGGCGAACGCTACGGCCGCGTGTATCAGATCAATTACCTGCGCTGCATCGGTTGCGGTCTGTGCATCGAAGCCTGCCCCACGCGGGCCCTGACGATGACCAACGATTACGAGATGGCCGACGACAACCGCGCCGGCCTGATCTACGAGAAGGACCGCCTGCTGGCGCCGCTGCTGCAAGACATGCTCGCTCCCCCGCACCCGAGGGCGCAGGGGGCCACCGACAAGGACTACTACCAGGGCAACGTCACAGCCCACGGCCTGCGGGAGACCCAGAATGCCGGAGATTCGCAGTGACCACCGTGCACTTGGCCGCTGAGGCCATCGTCCGCACCTCCACCGGTGAAGCGGTGGCGTTCTGGGTGCTGGGCGCGCTCGCGCTGGCCGGTGCCCTCGGGGTGGTGCTGGCCGTCAACGCCGTCTACTCGGCGATGTTCCTGGCGATGACCATGATCATCCTCGCGGTGTTTTACATGATCCAGGACGCGCTGTTTTTGGGTGTCGTCCAAGTCGTGGTCTACACCGGCGCGGTGATGATGCTGTTCCTGTTCGTGCTGATGCTGATCGGTGTCGATTCCGCGGAATCCCTCAAGGAGACGCTGCGCGGGCAGCGCGTCGCCGCGATGCTGGCCGGTGTCGGATTCGGCGTCCTGCTGATCGCCGCGATCGGCAACGCGGCAACCGGCACTTTCGTCGGACTGACCACCGCCAACTCCAACGGCAACGTGGAAGGCCTGGCGGCCCTGATCTTTTCGCGGTACGTCTGGGCCTTCGAGCTGACGAGCGCACTGCTGATCACTGCGGCCATCGGGGCGATGGTGCTAGCGCACCGGGAGCGCTTCGAGCGCCGCAAGACGCAGCGCGAGCTTTCGCAGGAACGGTTCCGTACCGGCGGGCACCCGACCCCACTGCCCGGACCCGGCGTCTACGCACGTCACAATGCCGTCGACGTGGCCGCGTTGCTGCCGGACGGCTCGTACTCGGAGCTGTCGGTGTCACCGATGCTGCGCGCCCGCGGTGCCGACGGCAACCAGACTCCCTCCCCAACGGCAAGCCCTAGCCTGTCGAAGGGCGGTACGTCGTGAATCCGGCCAATTACCTCTACCTTTCGGCGCTGCTCTTCACCATCGGCGCGTCGGGTGTGCTGTTGCGCCGCAACGCCATCGTGATGTTCATGTGCGTCGAGCTGATGCTCAACGCGGTCAACCTCGCGTTCGTCACGTTCGCGCGGATGAACGGCCACCTGGACGGACAGATGATCGCGTTCTTCACGATGGTGGTGGCCGCCTGCGAGGTTGTCATCGGCCTGGCCATCATCATGACGATTTTCCGTGCCCGTAAATCGGCCTCGGTCGACGACGCGAATCTACTCAAAGGCTAAGAACGCCAACATGACACACTTCACCTGGTTGCTGGTGGTGCTGCCGCTGGCGGGTGCCGCAATCTTGCTGTTCGGCGGCAGGCGCACCGACCCCTGGGGACACTGGCTGGGCTGCGCCACCGCACTCGCGGCGTTCGGCGTGGGCGTGAGTCTGCTCAGCGACCTGCTGAGTCGCGGTGCGGACGACCGGCTCATCCACCAAACGGTGTTCAACTGGATCCAAGTCAACCAGCTGCAGGTGGATCTCGGGCTGCAGATCGACCAGTTGTCGATTTGTTTCGTGTTGCTGATCTCCGGGGTTGGATCGCTGATCCACATCTATTCGGTCGCCTACATGGCCGAAGACCCAGATCGCAGAAGGTTTTTCGGTTACCTCAACCTGTTCCTCGCCTCGATGCTGCTGCTCGTGGTCGCCGATAACTACCTGGTGCTCTACGTTGGCTGGGAAGGCGTCGGCCTGGCGTCCTACCTGCTGATCGGGTTCTGGTACCACAAGCCTACGGCGGCGACGGCGGCCAAGAAGGCGTTCGTGATGAACCGCGTCGGGGACGCCGGGCTCGCCGTCGGAATGTTCCTGATGTTCAGCACATTCGGCACGCTGTCCTATGCCGGAGTCTTCGCCGGTGCGCCCGCCGCGGGCCGGGGCGCGCTGACCGCGATGGGATTGCTGTTGCTGCTGGGTGCCTGCGCCAAGTCCGCGCAGGTGCCGCTGCAGGCCTGGTTGGGTGACGCGATGGAGGGCCCCACGCCGGTGTCCGCGCTGATCCATGCCGCCACCATGGTGACCGCCGGTGTGTACCTGATCGTGCGGTCCAACCCGCTGTACAACCTGGCACCGGACGCGCGACTGGCCGTGGTCATCGTGGGTGCGGTCACATTGCTGCTGGGTGCGTTCATCGGTTGCGTCAAGGACGACATCAAGCGCGCGCTCGCAGCATCCACGATGAGCCAGATCGGCTACATGGTGCTCGCCGCGGGCCTGGGTCCGGCCGGCTACGCCTTCGCGATCATGCACCTGCTCACCCACGGATTCTTCAAGGCCGGATTGTTCCTCGGCTCCGGGTCGATCATTCACGCGATGCACGAAGAGCAGAACATGCGTCGCTACGGGGGGCTGCGCGCGGCGTTGCCCATCACGTTCATCACGTTCGGCCTGGGCTATCTCGCGATCATCGGCGTACCGCCATTCGCGGGCTACTTCTCCAAGGACGCCATCATCGAGGCGGCCCTGGCATCGGGCGGCATCCGGGGGTACATCCTGGGCGGCGCCGCACTGCTGGGCGCGGGCGTCACCGCGTTCTACATGACGCGCGTAATGCTGATGACCTTCTTCGGCAAAAAGCGTTGGGCCCCGGGCGCTCACCCGCACGAGGCGCCGGCTCTGATGACGGGGCCGATGATCCTGCTCGCCTTCGGATCCGTGTTCGCCGGTGGGCTTTTCGCGGTGGGCGGTACCCTGCGGCGCTGGCTCGAACCCGTCGTCGGTGTCCATGAAGAAACCGCCCATGCCCTTCCCGCATGGGTGAGCACCGCCCTGGCGCTGGGTGTCGTTGCCGTCGGGATCGTGGTGGCCCTCCGGCTGTACGCCACCAAGCCCATTCCCACGGTGGCTCCGCTGTCGGTCTCGCCGCTGACCACGGCCGCACGCAAGGACTTCTACGGAGATGTCTTCAACGAAGAGGTGTTCATGCGTCCCGGTCAGGAATTGACTCAGACGCTGGTCGAATTCGACGACGAAGTTGTCGACGGCTCGGTCAACGCGCTTGCGGCGCTGGTGGGCCGTACTTCGAATCGGTTGCGGGGCCTCCAAACTGGCTTCGCCCGCAATTACGCATTGTCCATGCTGACGGGCGCGGTGCTGGTGGTCGCGCTGATCCTGGCGGTGAAACTGTGGTGAACCGCGCCTGTGGCGATAAACGGAGCAGTGCGAGCGGAAAAGGGCAGGAGGAACGGCGCACATGAACGGGGCTTTCCTCAACGACGTGCCGTGGCTGAGCATGCTGTGGCTGGTGCCACTTGCCGGTTCGATACTGGTCATCCTGATGCCGCCGGGTCTGCGGCAGCTCGCCAAGTGGACGGGGCTGGTCTTCGGCATCGTCACGCTGGCGGTGGCGGTCGTCGTGACTCTAGGGTTCAAAACCGGGGGCGCCCATTACCAGTTCGTCGAAAGCCATCAGTGGATATCGGCATTCGGCGCCGGCTACACGCTCGGCGTGGACGGCATCGCGGTGATCCTGGTGCTGTTGACCGCCGTGCTGATTCCGGTCTTGCAGGTGGCCGGCTGGAACGACGGGGCGGAGCGCGCGCCGCGTGGCGTACACGCCTACGTCGCTTTGACGTTGGCCATCGAATCGATGGTGCTGATCTCGGTCACCGCACTCGACGTGTTGCTGTTCTACGTGTTCTTCGAGGCCATGCTCATCCCGATGTACTTCCTGATCGGTGGGTTCGGCAGCGGTTCCGGCCGCTCACGCGCGGCGGTGAAGTTCTTGCTGTACAACCTCTTCGGCGGGCTGATCATGCTGGCCGCGGTGATCGGGCTGTACGTGGTGACCTCCGAGCACGGTTCTGGCACCTTCGACTTCCGCGAGATCGTGGCCGGCGTGACCTCCGGCCGCTACGGCGGGGAGTCCGCCGTCTTCAAAGCCCTGTTCCTCGGCTTCATGTTCGCGTTCGCGATCAAAGCCCCGCTCTGGCCGTTCCACCGCTGGCTGCCCGACGCCGCGGTCGAGTCGACACCGGCGACCGCGGTGTTGATCACGGCGGTGATGGACAAGGTCGGCACCTTCGGCATGCTGCGCTATTGCCTGCAGCTGTTCCCCGACGCCTCAACGTATTTCCGCCCACTGATCGTGACATTGGCGATCATCGGCGTGATCTACGGCGCGATCGTGGCCATCGGCCAGACCGACATGATGCGCCTGATCGCCTACACCTCGATCTCGCACTTCGGGTTCATCATCGCCGGCATTTTCGTGATGACGAGCCAGGGCCAGAGCGGGTCGACGCTGTACATGCTCAACCACGGCATCTCGACGGCCGCGGTGTTCCTGATCGCCGGATTCCTGGTAACACGACGCGGCAGCAGGGCGATCGCCGACTATGGCGGCGTGCAGAAGGTGGCGCCGATCTTGGCGGGCACCTTCCTCGTGTCGAGCATGGCCACCCTCTCACTGCCCGGACTGGCCCCGTTCATCAGCGAATTCCTGGTGTTGCTAGGCACTTTCAATCGCTACTGGCTGGCCGCCGCGTTCGGGGTCACGGCACTGGTTCTGGCGGCGATCTACATGCTGTGGCTCTACCAGCGGGTGATGACCGGCCCGGTGGCCAGCGGCAACGAAAAGATCACCGATTTGAAGGCGCGTGAACTGATCGTCGTCGCACCGTTGATGGCGCTGCTGTTCGTCCTCGGGGTCTACCCGAAGCCGGTGCTGGACATCATCAATCCCGCAGTGCAGAACACCATGACCACCATCGGTCAGCACGACCCCGCGCCGATTGTGCCGGTAGGTACCGCGAGACCGGGTGGAGTACCCCGGACAGCTGAAGGACCGCGATAATGACCCTTCCCTCCCCCAGCATCGAGTACTTCCTGCTGTGCCCGACGCTCATCGTGTTCGGAGTCGCGGTGGTGGGTGTCCTGGCAGAGGCGTTCCTGCCCAGACAGATTCGCTATAGCGCGCAAGTGGCGCTCGCCCTGGGCGGTTTGATCGCCGCCTTCGTCGCGGTCATCGTGGTGAGCCGTTCGCTTCCGAGCTCCGGGCGCCCGGCGGTGCTGGGCGCAATGGCCGTTGACCGCCCGGCGCTGTACCTGCAGGGCACCGTGTTGCTGGTCGCGGTGCTCGCGGTCATCTTCATCGCCGAACGCACGCAGGCGAAGGCGGAGAGCAAGGTTGCCGCCGGAGTGGGAGCCGCGGGACTGGATTCCTTCACCCCGCAGGCGTCCGCGGTTCCCGACAGCGACGCCGAGCGCGAGGCGGAGTGGGCCGGAGCCACACAGACGGAGCTGTTCCCGCTCGCGATGCTGTCCGTCGGCGGCATGATGGTCTTCCCCGCCGCCAACGACCTGTTGACGATGTTCGTCGCACTGGAAGTCCTCTCGCTGCCCCTGTATCTGATGTGCGGCCTGGCCCGTCATCGGCGCCTGCTGTCGCAGGAAGCGGCGATGAAGTACTTTCTGCTGGGCGCGTTCTCGTCGGCGTTCTTCCTCTACGGCGTGGCGTTGCTCTACGGCGCCACCGGCACCCTGGTGCTGACCGGTATCCGCGATGCGCTGGCAGCCCATGGCGATACCTCGATGGCTCTGGTCGGCGTCGCGCTGCTCTCGGTCGGCCTGCTGTTCAAAGTCGGCGCGGTGCCGTTCCATTCGTGGATTCCCGACGTGTACCAGGGTGCACCCACGCCCATCACCGGGTTCATGGCGGCGGCCACCAAGGTCGCGGCGTTCGGCGCACTGATCCGGGTCGTGTACGTTGCGCTGCCACCACTGCACGACCAATGGCGTCCGGTGCTGTGGACGATCGCAATCCTGACGATGGCGGTGGGAACCATCACCGCGGTCAACCAGGTTGACGTCAAACGCATGTTGGCCTATTCGTCGGTCGCCCACGTCGGATTCATCCTCACCGGCGTCATCGCCGACAACCACACGGGCCTCTCCGCGACGCTGTTCTACCTGGTCGCCTACAGCTTCAGCACCGTAGGTGCGTTCGCCATCGTGAGCCTGATCCGCAACGCCGACGGCGTCGAGGATGCCACGCTGTCGCACTGGGCCGGGCTCGGGCAGCGCTCACCCATTGTGGGCGTGATGTTCTCGATGTTCCTGCTGGCCTTCGCCGGGATTCCGCTGACGAGCGGGTTCGTGAGCAAGCTGGCCGTATTCAAGGCCGCCGCCCAGGGTGGCGCCGTGCCGTTGGTGATCGCCGGTGTGGTCGCCAGCGGAATCGCCGCCTACTTCTATGTGCGCGTGATCGTCTCGATGTTCTTCACCGAGTTGACGGACGACACCCCACACGTGGTGGAGCCGGGCATCTTGAGCAAGGTGGCGATCGCGGTGTGCGCCGCGGTCACCGTGCTGTTGGGCATCTTCCCGCAGCCACTGCTCGACCTGGCCGATCAGGCTGCCCAGCTGCTGCACTGAGCCGGCTCAGCCCAAGAACGGACGGGTGGCCAGCGCGTAGATCGCCAATGCCCCCACCGGGGCGGCCAACGGCAACCACGGCACCTGCAGCGGAAACGATGCCGCTGCCAGCCCGGCGAGC
Source organism: Mycobacterium sp. (assembly GCA_036500645.1). Classification (GTDB taxonomy): domain Bacteria; phylum Actinomycetota; class Actinomycetes; order Mycobacteriales; family Mycobacteriaceae; genus Mycobacterium. The sequence goes on from DASYBR010000199.1 coordinate 33,531, forward strand.
GTAAAGCCTATGGCGGCAACGACTGTCGGCCAACTTCCCATGACGGCCCAGGCCGACGCACCTGCCGCATGACGGCACACCAGGTAGGCGGTGGCACACAGCCCGGACAGCGCGACGAGCACAATCGGCGGTCCGGACAGCATGATCGTGACCGCGGCCAGCAGCACGGCAATCGTCGCGGCGGTGCGGAACAGGATTCCGGCGCCGACCGCGATCAGAGCCGCCAGCCATGCGGCAACCGCGAATCCGTGCGAGCCATCGGCGGCCAGCCCCACCATCAGCAGGCCGAAACACGTTGCGAACGCGACCGCTCCGTTATCCACGGAGCCGCCCCCGGATCCGACGCCGTCGATCCGGCATCACACCCATCGCCTGCTCCAAACCGCTGTCTTCGCGCCATGACACGATGTCGACGCCGATGGTGGCCATGTCGCGATACATGGCAGAACGCTGCAGCGTCCACATCCGGTCGACCAAGGGATCCTGCTCACCTTCGAACGGAGAGCTGTCGAGAATGTCGACGGCCAGCACGATATGGCCGCGCCTGCGCAGATCGATCAGCGCCAGCGCGAATTCGGTGTCGAGCATGGTGGAGAATGCGATGACGATCGCCCCGGCGGGGACGGCCGCGCGCGGCGCCAGTGTGCCCGTGGTGTTTTCGAATCGGTCGCCGGCACCGAGCACGGTGTCGAGCACCCGATAGAACTGGCGCTGCCCGATGTCGGCGCCGAACCACCTGGGGCGGTTGCCACCAAGGGCGACGATCCCGGCGCGATCACCGTGCCGCAGCGCGGTCTGCACCACTTGCGCCGCCCCACGAACTACTCGTTCGGTGGCCTCGGTCGCCGGGCCTGCCGGCTGCTGGTAAGTGTCGATCAGTACCACCACGTCGGCCGCGCGGTCGGTCAGGCGCTCCGTCACGTGCAACTGGCCGCGACGCGCGCTCACCGGCCAATTCACTGCGCGCAGTTGGTCGCCGGGCACATAGGGACGAATGTCGGCGTATTCCACACCCGGGCCGATATGCCGCGTCAGGTGTGCACCCAGGCGGTCCAGCAGCTCGGTCTGCGGGATGGGTGTGGCTTGCGGCGGCGTCAACGGAAACACTATGACCTCGGCCACCTCGACGGTGGCCGTCCCCGCCAGCAGACCACCGCGCGCGATAACACCGACCCGGACCCCGATGAAGTACCGGCCCCAGCGTTGTGCGGTCGCCGTAACCGCTTTGGTTTGCCCGGAACCGGAATCGACGACTTCGAGCTCCAAGCCGTCGATATCGGGAACCTCAACCCGGATTGCCGAAAACCCGGTTGGCTCTACATCTTCGGCCGCCCAGACCCGCAGCCGCGCTTGCTCGTTCTCGAAGCAGCGATGCGCGTCGGGCTGACCCCGCACACGAATGGTCGGCACTGGCCGCTGCCAGCTGACCGAGCACAGCACACCGAGCAGTGGCGCCGCGAAGACGACCAACCGCCACTGCGCGCCGATCACCCCGGCGGCCAGCGCGAACCCGGCGCACGTCGCGATCGCCAGTGTCAAGTGCGATGCGCGCCAGCGAAACTCGACTTCCTGGGTTATCACGCCGGCTTCATCCGGTCACCCCATGTCCCCCGCCGGTCCGCGGCACCGGCAAGCGGCGCAACAGCTCCTCGATGACGTCCGCGCCCTGGATCTTTCGCACCCACATCTCCGGGCGCAGGGTGATGCGGTGCGCGACTGCCGGCACGGCGAGCGCCTTGACATCCTCGGGGATCACGTAGTCCCTGCCCAGCAACAGCGCACGGGCGCGGGCCAATTGAACGAGGTCGAGTTCGGAGCGCGGGCTGGCGCCGACCGCTACCTGTGGATGGTGCCGGGTGGCGTTGGCCAGCGAGACCACATAGTGCAGAACGTCTTCGTGCACTGTCACCTGCTCGACCGATTCACGCATCGCCAGCAGGTCGTGCGCGTCCACGACCTGATTGATCGTCGGCTCGGTGGAGCCGCGTTCCAGGCGCCGACGCAGCATCGAGGTCTCGTCCCGCTCGGAGAGGTAGCGCAGTTCCAGCCGGATCGCGAACCGGTCGAGCTGCGCCTCGGGCAGCGGATAGGTGCCCTCGTACTCGATCGGATTATCGGTTGCGAGCACGGCGAAAGGCTTTGGCAGTATGTGGGTTTCACCGTCGATACTCACCTGACCTTCGGCCATCGCCTCCAGCAGCGCCGCCTGGGTCTTGGGCGGAGTGCGGTTGATTTCGTCGGCGAGCAGCAGGTTGGTGAAGACGGGCCCGGACCGGAACGCGAAGCGGCCTGACTGCATGTCGTAGATCGTAGAACCCAGCAGGTCCGCGGGCAGCAGGTCCGGCGTGAACTGCACGCGGGTGAACTGCAGCCCCAGCGCCGCGGCGAACGACCGCGCGATCAACGTCTTGCCGAGGCCCGGCAGGTCTTCGATGAGGATGTGGCCGCGCGCGAGAACCGCGGTGAGGATGAGCGTCAGCGCGGCGCGTTTCCCCACCACTACCCGTTCTATTTCGTCGAGCACCGCCTCGCAGTGGGCGGTGGTTGTCGCGGCCGGGAGTGTCATACCTGCTCCAACTTTCGCAGAATCTCTTCCAGGGCACCGCGCCCTGGGCCGGGGTGGTGGTCGCCGCTACGCGTGACGTTGTTGGGGTTGACCCACTCCCACAGTTCGGCGCCGAACAGCATGCGGCCCGTCGCGTGGTATGCCGCAGCGTCCTTGGATTGTCTTTGCCCGGTTGTCATTTCGTAGCGACGCGCCAGCATCGGACGCAGATGCCGGTCCCAGTCCTTTCGGGTGGACTCCGACCATCGGATCGTTGTCTCGGTGGCCGAAAGCCAGCGGCGCAACGAATCCCCGATCTCGTCGGCGTCCGGTTCAGCCGCCTGGTCCGGGTCACGCCCCAGGACCCGACGGAGACTGAGCAGCGCCAGCGTCAGGGCCACACCCGAGGCCGCCAGCACGAATCGATGCGCGTGCTGCACGAGCGCCAGTAGCTCCATTGAGGCGATGAGGCAGACACCAAGGGCGACAGTTCTTTTCATGCGGGGCTCCTCGAGCCCAGTTCGTCGAGGACCAGCTGGAGGACGCTCACCGCCAGGTCGCGATGACTTTCGTTCATCACGTGTGGACTGAACCGCGCCTCGGCGAACAGGTTCACCAATTGCACGGCGTTGTCGGCATGCAACGCGTGGTGCTCGACCGCGCGGGCCAACACCTCGGTCGGGGTGTCGAAGTCCTGCGGAACGGCGCCGGGCACGTTCGCGAGCTCGCGTTCCATCGCCGCATAACAGGCGATGATTGCCTCTCGCGGTTCGCGGTTGGGGTCTGCCATCTCGGCCAGCCCCCGCTCGGCCGCGCGCACCAGCGACTCCGAACGCGTTGGCGGCGTCGGTGTTTCGAAGGGTTCATCGTTCAGAGCGACCATCTGAGGCTGCGCCCGCCATCGTCGCCGCGACATGACGACGGTCCCCGCGACGAGCAGAAACAACATCGGGACCGTGATCATCAGCATGATCCCGAGCACGTCCCCGCCGTTGTTGTGCGGATGATGCTGCTGCGGTGCCGGCGCGCCGGCGTGGGCCGGCGGCTGCGAACCCGTATCCGGCGGGGATGGGGAGGACGCAATGCCGTGGCCCGCCAAGAGGCGGGACACCAGCAGCACGAGCACTAGCCACGCCACGATCACGCCGAGCCCGATGAGCACCACCCGCCAACTTGGTCGGCCCCTGCCGGTGCCGAGCATGTCGGAGAGGTCGCCGGCGCGGGGCGCCGCCGCACGCGGGTCCCGCAGCCGAGCGATGACTGCGATTGCCACCAGTGCGGTCGTGGCGGCAAGAGTTCCCACGACAAAGAGCAGTGCCGCCCGGCCACTACCCGGCTCGCTGCGCACGGCCTGGTGCGGAACCGGTAAGTATCCGCGCAGGGCGGCGGTGACGACGAGCAGGAGCACGACCAGGGCGACGACCCGCCCCGTGGGTTTGTCCAAACCAGGCATTGGCACCCCGCCGACCGGTTTGTCTGCCGTCGTCGCGGCACCGGCTACGCCCCATACTGGCACGTCAGGCGGACCGTTATCCACAGTCGGCGGTTCATCCACAGATCTGCCTTCAGGAGCCTTATTTCGAACCTATGTTCGATACGGTTGCGATGTGGGTCAGATGGTGAACGCAGATCATGCGCGAGAGCGGATCAGTGCTGCGCTCGACGCGATCGACGCGGCCCACGATGTGCTGCGTGGAACCTCGTCGGATGTCGTTACCAACGCCTTCCGGGTCGAGGTCGCCGAACGGCTGGAGACTCAGCACCGCACCAACCGAGGGCTGATGTATCGAATTTTCGGTGAAATCGCCGACCCACCCGACGGGGCCGCGTTCGTGCCCACGGTGCGCGACAAACTGTGGGCGCGGCTGCGCGTCACGCCCAAAGAAATCACACGCCGCTTCAAACTCGCGGCGCGGATCCGGCCTCGACGCTCGTTGACCGGGCCGCCGCTGCAACCCGACCTACCGGAGCTGGCGCTGGCGGTGGAAGTCGGAGCGCTCGGCGAGGACCATATCCGGGCGATCTGCGCAGCCATGGACACGTTGCCCTCCTGCGTCTCACCCGCGGATGCCGCGGATGCCGAACGCACTCTGGTGAAACACGCGGCCAAACTCGACGCCGCCGTCGTCACCAAGCTGGGTCAGCGGATCGCCGACTACCTCAATCCCGATGGCCATTTCACCGACATCGACCGGGCCCGCCGGCGCGGACTGCGCCTGGGCCCGCAGGGACTCGACGGGATGTCGCGCCTGTCCGGACTGCTCGACCCGCAGGCCCGCGCCTACTTCGAAGCCATCGAAGCCGCCGTGCGGCCGGGCCGCCACAAACCCGACGATGCGGGCGAAGGTCCCGAAGCGCGCGACGAGCGCACCCCGGCGCAGCGTTGCCACGACGCATTGAAGCTCGGCCTTGAGGCCGCAATCGCCTCCGGTGAGCTCGGGACGCACCGCGGGCATCCCGTCACGGTCATCGCCACCACTACGTTGACCGAACTCAATCAGGCGGCACACGCGGTCCTCGACTCGTCGGTGCCGATGCCGGCGCCCGCGAGAACGGGCGGCGGTTCCAGGCTGCCGATGCCGGACCTGATTCGCATGGCCGCCAGGGCGATTCATTACCTTGCCGTGTTCGACGACCACACCAGTCGGCCACTGTATCTGGGCCGCCAGAAACGCATCGCCACCGCCGACCAGAGAATCATCTGCCACGCGCGCGACCGCGGCTGCACGCGACCTCGTTGCCTGGAACCCGGATATCACTGCGAAGTTCACCATGCACCGGATTGGGCGAATGGTGGCAGCACCGATTCCGACAAGCTGTTTTTCGCCTGCGGATGCGATCACGGCGCGGCGAGCCGGGGTGAGTGGCGCACCGCGGTCACCGGCAACGGGCGACTCGGCTGGACCAACGGGACCGGTCCGTTGGAAATCAACCACGCGCACCATCCCGACGAGCTTCTCCGCGGCGATCCCGACCCACCCGAACAGGCGGGACGCTGAGTTGGTTCTACCGAAACGGTCCAGCCGGTGGGACACTCGGCATGTGCCGCCATATCGGGATGTCGACGCGTACAACGACCGTGCCGACGATTACGAACATGGCTGGCGAGGTCGCCTGCACCACGTGATCGTGGACCGAACCGCCAGCCTGGCAGTGGCGACCGCCGCCGCTCCCGAGCGCATTCTCGACGTGGGATGCGGAACCGGCTACCTACTGCGATCGCTGGCACACCGTTACCCGAACGCCAAGCTGCTGGCGGGCATCGACGCTGCACCCCAAATGATCACGGCCGCGCAGACTCTCGCCGACGACGATCGTCTGAGCTTCACCCGCGGGGTGGCCGAGGAGATCGGCCACCCCGACGACACATTCGACCTGGTCGTCAGCACAACCTCATTCGATCACTGGTCCGACCAGCTGGCGGGGCTCGTCGAGTGCGCCCGGGTGCTGCGGTCCGGCGGTCGGCTGGTGCTCGTCGATCAGTTGTCGCGGTGGATGGTGCCAACGCTGGCCGGCAGTCGTCGCGGCAAAGCCCGCACCCCGCACCGCGCCGAACGCCTGTTGACGCAGGCGGGATTCCAGTCCGTGCAGTGGCACAAGGTTCATACCATGATCATCAACGCGGCAACGGCGACAAAGCCGGCTTAGCCCAGTGCGAAGGGCCGGAAACTGCCGTCGAGCACCTGCAGATGACCGATCGTGCGCCCAGTGACCGTGCCGGGGTCCACCAACGTCAATTCCACTGCCGCTTGGGCGAATTCGTCCGCCGAGGCGGTGTCGTCGAATCCGCCGGCATAGTAGGAGAGGCCGGGCGTCAGGATCGGTTTCGACGGCGACAGCGCGTTCACCGCGATGTTGTGGTCGGCAAGATCGAATGCCGCACATTGGGTGAGGTGTTCGAGTGCCGCCTTGGAACCGCCGTACCCGGGCAGGACTCCCCCGCTGCGATCGGCATACGGCCCGTCGCCCGGCAGCCTCGAGGCAACCGAGGTCACGTTGATGATCGAGCCGCCGCCCGCGTCGAGCATGTCGGGGCAGACCAGTTGCATCAGCTCGTAGGCGGCGAACACCGCGATGTCGAAATGGCGGCGATAAGCGTGCAACGGCGTGCTGACGAACCCCGGCCAGTCCGGCTTGGCGACCGACGCGGACTTGGCCGACTTGGCACGCGACGCGGCACCGGGCACCGGCGGGCGCCCGGGGGCGGTGAAGGCCGCGTTGTTGACCAGAATTGTGATGGCACCCAAGGCATCTCGGGCCGACCCCATCAATCGGGCGATGTCCTCGCGATCGGTCAGATCCGCCCGGACCGCCGTCGCGCGTCCGCCCGCCGCCTCGATGTCGGCAACCGTCTCACCGATGGTCCCCGGTAACCGGTCGTCCCACACCTGCTCGGTGCGGCCGGCGACCGCCACGGCCGCTCCCTCGGCCGCCAGCGCCAGCGCGATCGCCCGGCCCAGGCCGCGGCTGCCGCCGGTGACGATCGCGGCCCGGCCCGCAAGCCGCCCCGTCATCGGGTCACCCCATGCACGACGATGGCAGTCGTCTGAGCCACCCACGCTTCGTCGAGTTCTTCTTCTGGGCGCAACAACATCCGCAACATCGTCGCTCCCCCAATCAGCTCGATCAGTCGGTCGGGATCCACATCGGGATGCGCCTCACCCCGGTCAACCGCCTCGCGCAGTCGCACCCGTACCGCGATGAATAGGTCGGTGAAACGCGCCATCACCCGGGCGTTCAAGGCCGGATCGGCCGTCATGTCGGCCACCAGACCGGGCAGAGCGGCGCGGACCACGGGCGTGGTGAATACATCGCGGGTGGCCTCGATCATCATTCGCAGATCGGCGGCGATGTCACCGGCCGGGGCCTCCAGCGCGCTGGGCGCCGTCGGAAACGCCGCCTCGTGCACCAACTCCGCCTTGCTCGACCACCGGCGGTACAGCGCCGATTTGGTGGTGCCGGCGCGCTCGGCCACCGCGGCCAGGCTGAGGTTCGAATAGCCGATTTCCACAAGCAGTTCTGCCGTCGCCGATAGGATGGCCGAGTCGATGCGCGGGTCCCGCGGCCGCCCGGCACCCGGGGCCTTGTCAAGGGCGGACTGGTCTGCTTTCATAACGCTACCTACCGTATCGTAATTGCCGCGAAAGGTCTCAAAGATTGGAGGCACCCCGTGGCCAACGAACCTGTGCTCGATAAAGTCGACCGACTTCAGCGCTCCAGCCGAGACGTCACCACCCTGCCGGCGGTGATGTCGCGGTGGCTGTCGACAGTGCTGCCCGGCGAGGCAACACCCGAGGTGACCGTCGAAAGTGGCGTGGACTCCACGGGCATGTCCTCGGAGACCATTATCCTGACCGCGCGCTGGCAGCAGGATGGGCAGCCGATCGAGCAGAAGCTCGTGGCCCGGGTGGCACCCTCGGCCGAGGACGTGCAGGTCTTTCCCACCTATCGCCTCGACCACCAATTCGAGGTGATCCGCAAGGTCGGCGAACTCACCGGCGTCCCGGTTCCCCCGGTGCGCTGGCTGGAGCCCACCGGCGACGTGCTGGGCACGCCCTTCTTCGTGATGGACTACGTCGAGGGCGTGGTGCCGCCCGACGTCATGCCCTACACCTTCGGTAACAACTGGTTCGCCGACGCGCCCGCCGATCGGCAGCGCGAGCTGCAGGACGCGACGGTCGGCGTGCTGGCCAAGCTGCACTCGATCCCGAACGCGGAGAACACGTTTGGGTTCTTGTCCGAGGGGCTCCACGGCGACTCCGCGCTGCGCAGGCACTTCAACTGGGTGCGGTCCTGGTACGACTTCGCGGTGCCGGACATCGGCCGGTCGCCGCTGCTGGAAACGACGTTCGCCTGGCTGGAAGACAACTGGCCCGCCGAGGTGGCCGCGCAAGAACCCGTGCTGCTCTGGGGCGACGCCCGCGTGGGCAACGTGTTGTATCGCGACTTCCAACCGGTGGCGGTGCTGGACTGGGAAATGGTCACGCTTGGTCCACGAGAACTCGATGTCGCGTGGATGATCTACGCGCACATGGTGTTTCAAGAGCTCACCGGACTCGCCGGAATGCCAGGACTGCCCGAGGTGATGCGCGAGGAGGACGTCCGCGCCACCTACCAGCGACTGACCGGCGTCGAAACCGGGGACCTGAACTGGTTTTACGTGTACTCGGGCGTGATGTGGGCCTGCGTGTTCATGCGCACCGGCGCGCGGCGGGTGCACTTTGGCGAGACCGAGAAGCCGGAGAACGTGGAATCGCTCTTCTACCACGCCGGATTGATGCGAAGTTTAATCGGCGAGAGTCTGATCGGAGAGGACCAGTAATGCTCGGACCGCTGGACGAGTTCCCGGTACACCAGATCCCCCGGCCGATCGCGTGGCCGGGCTCCTCGGACCGCAACTTCTACGATCGCTCCTACTTCAACGCCCACGACCGCACCGGAAACATCTTCGTGATTAGCGGCATCGGCTACTACCCCAACCTGGGCGTGAAAGACGCGTTCCTGCTCGTCCGGCGCGGGGACACCCAGACCGCGGTGCACCTGTCCGACACCATCGACTCCGATCGGCTCAACCAGCACGTCAACGGCTACCGCATCGAGGTGATCGAGCCCCTGAACACACTGCGGCTGGTTCTCGACGAAACCGAAGGCCTCGCAGCCGATCTCACCTGGAAAGGCTTGTTCGACGTCGTCCAGGAACAGCCGCACACCCTGCGCGCCGGCAACCGCGTCACCTTGGACGCGCAGCGTTTCGCGCAACTCGGCAGCTGGAGTGGACACATTTTCATCGACGGCGAAGAAATCGTGGTCGACCCCAACACCTGGATCGGCAGCCGCGACCGGTCCTGGGGCATCCGCCCGATCGGCGAAACCGAGCCGGCGGGCCGGCCCGCCGACCCACCGTTCGAGGGAATGTGGTGGCTGTACGTGCCGATCGCGTTCGACGAGTTCGCGATCGTGCTGATCATCCAGGAGGAGCCCAACGGGTTCCGTTCGCTGAACGACTGCACCCGAATCTGGCGCGACGGCCGCGTCGAACAACTCGGCTGGCCGCGGGTCAAGATCCACTACCGTTCCGGCACCCGCATTCCCACCGGTGCGACGATCGACGCGACCACTCCGGAGGGCACCGCGGTGCACTTCGACGTCGAGTCCAAGCTGCCGGTGCCCATTCACGTCGGCGGCGGCTACGGCGGCGATTCGGACTGGACGCACGGGCTGTGGAAGGGCGAGAAGTTCACCGAACGGCTGACCTACGACATGACCGACCCCGCGATCATCTCGCGGTCGGGCTTCGGCGTGATCGATCACGTGGGCCGCGCGGTGTGCCGCGACGGTGACGGGAAGCCGGTCGAGGGCTGGGGCCTCTACGAGCACGGGGCGCTGGGCCGCCACGACCCGTCGGGCTTCGCCGATTGGTTAACGGTCGCGCCCTAGCCCGACGACGGCGAGCGCCGCGACGGCGCGAGTGTGGAGTCGGGCAATCAGCTCAGCCCGACGACGGCGAGCGCCGCGACGGCGCGAGTGTGGGGGTACCCCCAGCCGCGACGGCGAGGCGCAGAGTCGGGCAATCACCGTGGCCGATCTCGGTATCTGGCACCCGGGTGGTCGTCCGGCAGCAGTGGTCCCGGGTTGCCGAGACGTTCGCGTAGCGTGGAGTGCGGCACTCGCTCGGGCACCCGGCCGCGCCGACGCAGTTCTGGCACAACGAATTTCGCGAAGTCTACGAAGGTACCCGGCGTCGTCACGTAGGCCAGATTGAAGCCGTCGACGTCGGCCTCATCGACCCAGCACTCGAGTTCGTCGGCGATCTCGGTGGGCGAACCGACCAGCACGGGGCCGCGGCCGCCGATGCCGATCTCCTCGGCCAACTCCCTTGCGGTCCAAGTGCGCTCGGGAGTGGTGAACGAGGCCAACGCGGACCGGTTGGCGTCGGTCTGGATGTACCGCAGCGGATCATCGTCACCGAGCTGGGCCAGGTCGACCCCCGTCCAGCCGCCGAACAGCGCAAGCGCGCCCGTGGTGCTGACGAACTTCCGGTACTCGTCCAGCTTGGCGACGGCCTGCTCATGGGTCTCGGCGACAACCGGGGTGACCATCGTGAACACCTTGATGGACCGCGGGTCGCGGCCCAGATCCGCGGCGGCCGTGCGCAATGCGCGCACCGGACCGCGCACGGTCTGCGGCGTCGGGCCGGAGATGAACGCCGCCTCGGCGTTGGCCGCCGCGAACTTCACGCCCCGCGGCGAGGCGCCGGCCTGGAACAGCACCGGCGTTCGTTGCGGCGACGGTTCGCACAAGTGCGGACCGGGGACCGAGAAGTAGCGGCCCTTGTGCTCGATGTCGTGCACCTTGGCCGCGTCCGTGAACACGCCGCGCTGCCGGTCGCGGACGACGGCGTCGGACTCCCAAGACGCCTCCCACAGCTTGTAACAGACCTCGAGGTACTCGTCGGCGATCTCGTAACGCTGGTCGTGTGGAATCTGCGCGTCCAGGCCGAGATTGCGTGCGGCGCTGTCCAAGTACGACGTGACGATGTTCCACGCCACCCTGCCGCCGGTGAGGTGGTCGAGCGTAGACAACCTGCGGGCCAGCGCGTAAGGCTGCTCGTAGGTCAACGACAGCGTGATCCCGAACCCGAGCGTCTCGGTCACCGCGGCCATCGCCGAGACGGCGACGGTCGGGTCGTTGACCGGGAACTGCGCGGCGTCGACCACCGCCGCATCGCGAGACCCGCCGTACACGTCGTAGGCGCCCAACACATCGGCGAGGAACAGCGCGTCGAAGCCACCGGCCTCCAAGATTCGGGCCAGCTCGGTCCAGTACCCGAGCTCGTTGTACCGGTAACCCTGGTCGTCGGGATGGCGCCACAGACCGGCCGACTGATGCCCGACGCAGGCCATGTCGAAGGCGTTGAGGAAAATCCGGCTCGTCGCGGTCATCCGATCTCCTCCGAGCTGGTCTCCGGCGCCACCCAGGCCGCCACGGTGGTGATGGCAGCCAGCACCGCGAAATATCCCACGATCAGCCAGGGGCTTCCACCGCCGGCGGCAAGCAGCGCCGCGGCGATCAACGGCGAGAAGCCTCCGGCAAGCACCGCGCCGATCGCGTAACCCAGCGACGAGCCGCTGTAGCGCACCCGGGTGTCGAATAGTTCGGCGAACCAGGCGGCCTGGGGTCCATACATCGCGTCGTGAACGATGTTGATGCCGAAGACGATCGACACCACCACCGCGATCGCGGAATGACTTCCGGCCGCTGAGAAGAACAACGTCAGAGCCACGACGCCGGCCACGGCTCCGAAAAGATACGGTGGCCGTCGGCCGATTCGGTCCGACAGCCACGCCCAACCCGGGGTGCTGACGAATCCGACCGCCGACGATATCGACACCGCGATCAACCCGATCCCGCTGCCCTTGCCGAACGAATCTTGCAGGTAGGTAAGCGAATACGTGGTCAAAAGCACGAACAACCCGATCTGCGAAAAGCGTAGGCCGGTGGTGATGAGCACACTGCGCGGCTGGCGGCGCAGCACCTCGAGCACCGGCAGCCGCACGAGCTCATCGTCGTCTTTGAGACGGTCGAACACCTCCGCGTCCGTGAGCCGCAGGCGCAGAAACAGCCCGAACACAACCAAAACGGCACTGAGCAGGAAGGGAATCCGCCACCCGTAGGCCAGGAAGGCGCTCGGGCCGGTGATGGTGCGGGTCGCGTAGAAGATGGACGTGGCCAGCAACATGCCGGCGGGGGAACCGAGCTGGGTGAAGCTGCCGAACAGCCCGCGCTGACCGGGCGGTGCATGTTCCACCGACAACACCGCCGCGCCACCCCACTCGGCGCCCACGGCGAGCCCCTGCACCACCCGCAGCGTCGCGAGCAGGCTCGGTGCGAGCAGCCCGGCCTGGGCATAGGTCGGCAGCGCGCCGATCGCGGCGGTCACCAGACCCATCAACACCAGCGCGCCAACCAGCATGGCTTTGCGCCCCACCCGGTCACCGAAGTGGCCGGCCACGAGCGCGCCGATCGGCCGGGCCCCGAATCCCGCGGCGTAGGTGGCGAACGAGGCCAGCGTTCCCGCCGTCGCCGAGATGTGCGGGAAGAACAGAGGCTTGAACACGAGCGCGGATGCGGTCGCGTACATGTAGAAGTCGTACCACTCGATGGTGGTGCCGACCATGCTGCCCAGGGCGACGGTACGCAGATTTGGTTTCTTGTCAGCCGCTGAGGCCGGGTCGGTGGCGATCACGTGGTGGCAGAGTAGCCAATGTTGCGATGTCAGGCTATGTTTGCCGTCGCTGTGATGCGAACGCCACGCGCACGTATAAGACCGGCGGGTCCAAACCGCCCTACGAAACGGCGAGAACGGGTTTACTAGACCGCGTGACAGACCCGCCGAAGACCGCCGACGTTGTCGTGGTCGGGGCAGGCTTTGCTGGGCTTGCCGCCGCCCGTGAGCTGGCAAGACAAGGTCACGACGTGCTGTTGTTCGAGGGCCGCGGCCGAGTCGGCGGTCGGTCGTTCACCGGCAGCGTCGCGGGCTTACCGGCAGATCTGGGCGGAACCTTCGTCGGCCCGACCCAGGACGCCGTGTTGGCGCTGGCGGCCGAACTCGACATCCCGACCATCCCGACGCACCACGACGGCAAGAACCTGATCCACTGGCGCGGGTGGACGCGTTCCTACCGCGGCACCATTCCCAAGCTCTCGCCGACCGGACTGATCGACATCGGCAGGTTGCGCTGGCAGTTCAACCGGATTGCCCGAAGCGTCCCGGTGGGCGCGCCGTGGGACGCGCGCCGTGCGCGTGAGCTGGATCGCATCTCGCTCGGCGCCTGGTTGAGCTCGGTGCGCGCCACCGCTTCGTCCCGCGACCTGCTCGCGATCGTGGCCCGGGTGACCTGGGGATGTGAGCCCGAGGATGTGTCGATGCTGCACGCCGCCCGGTACACGCACGCTGCGGGCGGCCTGGACCGGCTGCTCGACGTCGAAGACGGTGCCCAACAGGATCGCTTTTCCGGCGGCACCCAGCAGATCGCAGAGGCTGCGGCCGCCGAGCTCGGCGATCGGGTCGTGCTCAACGCGCCGGTCCGTCGCATCGACCGGCACGGTGCGGGAGTCACGGTCACCACCGACGTGGGTGAGACCGAAGCCGGGTTCGTCATCGTCGCGATCCCGCCCGCCCACCGGGCATCGATCGAGTTCGTTCCCCCGCTGCCGGCCGAGTACGAGCAGCTCGCCCGCCATTGGCCGCAGGGCCGGCTCAGCAAGGCCTACGCGGCCTATTCCACTCCGTTCTGGCGGGCCAACGGCTTCTCCGGACAAGCGCTGTCCGACAAGGGGCCCGTCTTCATCACGTTCGACGTCAGCCCGCACCCCGACGGGCCGGGCATCTTGATGGGCTTCGTCGACGCGCGCGCGTTTGACTCACTGACCGCCGAACAGCGTCAGCGCGACACGTTGCGTTGCTTCGCAACGCTTTTCGGCGACGACGCGCTCAAGCCCCTCGACTACGTTGATCAGCGTTGGGGCGCAGAGGAATTCGCCCCTGGCGGCCCCACCGCAGCAGTCCCGCCCGGGTCGTGGACCCGATTCGGGCCGTGGTTGCGTGCCCCGGTCGGGCCGATTCACTGGGCCGGCACCGAGACCGCGGACGAATGGACCGGGTTTCTCGACGGCGCGGTCCGATCCGGTCAGCGGGCAGCCGCCGAGATCATCGCCGCTATGAACTGATCCGGCGCGTCCGCGCGTCGGTAACCGATTCGGCGAGCGCGCGCAGCTGGTGGTTCACCTCGAGAGGGCATTCGAGCATCGAGCAGTGGCCGCCCGGCAGTTCCACCAGGTCGACGACGTTGGGTGCGGTGCGCGCAATCCGGCGGGACTGGCTGATCGGCGTCAACCGGTCGCGTTCGCTGCCGATGACCAACGTCGGGACGGTCAAACCGTCCAGGTTCAGGTGTTCGGATCCCAGGGATGCGACCAGCGCCCTAGCGCAGCCGGCCCGCCCCGCGAGCGAGGTGCGCTCGAACAGCTCGTAGATGAGCTTGGCGACGCGCGGGTCGGCATCCCTTCCGGTCGCCAGCATGGCGACCAGGTAACGACTCGGGATGCGGACGCCGGGCGGGATGGCGAAACCGCCGAACGCGTTGACCAACGCGCGCGCGGCCAGGATTCGTGCCGGTGACAAACCCCCCGGCACGGGTAGCAGTTGCACCTTGTGCAGCAGGTCACCGGTGGTGGTGTTGATCAGCGCGACGGCGGCGGCGCGCCGCCCGACCTTGTGGCGATAGCGCGCCGACCACGCGGCGATCGTGATGCCGCCCATCGAGTGCCCGGCCAACACGGCGCGCTCGTGCGGCGCCAGTGTCGCATCGAGCACCGAATCCAGGTCGGAGGCAAGGTGTTTGAGGCTGTAGTCTTTGAGCCGCGGCACACCACTTTTCCCGTGGCCGCGGTGGTCGAACGCGATCACCCGGTAGTCGTTGGCAAGGTCGGCGATCTGGTAGGCCCACGCTCGGATCGCGCAGGTGATGCCGTGCGTCAACACAATCGGAAAGCCATCGGGCGGACCGAAGACCTCGGCATGTAGCCGGGTGCCGTCGGCCGAGCGGACCGTCACGGCTTGGCTGGGCGGTAGCGCCTGCGGGAACGGGTCAACCGGTCGTCGAGCACTCATCGCCGCTCCCCCTTCGGACGCGGCACCGTTGCCGCAGTAAGGATGCCGCGATTTTATCCCGAAATCCGATCCGGGTCTGGTAAATCGGGCGGTGAAATAGACGCCGCTGAATAGACGCCGTGAGACGCTAACACCCGTGTCCCCGATGAACCGTCGGGATTTCTTCGCGGCAACGACGAGCGTGGTCGGCGGCGGACTGGCCGGCGCATGCGCGTCGAATGATCCGCGAAAACCGGATATCCGGCCGGTCCTCATCGTCGGCGCGGGGATGGCGGGCCTGTCGGCCGCGCGCATCCTCGTCGACGCGGGACTTCGGGTGCGCGTGATCGAGGCCCGCGACCGCATCGGCGGCAGGGTCTACACGGACCGCGGCTGGGGTGTGCCAGTGGAGATGGGTGCCTCGTGGATCCACGGTATGACGGACAACCCGCTGGTGGAGCTGGCGCAAAAGGCGGGAGCGGAAGTGGCGCCCACCGACTACTACGGCTGGGCCAAGCTCGTGGTCGATCCGCAATTGCGGCCGCTGGACTACGACCCGGCGAGGTGGCGCGGGTTCGTCGAACGGGCTCGTTCTCAGGTCGACGACGGGAGTCTGGCAGCCGCCGTGAAGGTCGCCGGCGCAGGGCTGTCCGACTCCGAACACGCCCAGCTGGCTTTCTACCTCATCACCGAGATCCAAAATGAATACGGCGCCGACGCGGACCAGCTCTCCGCCACCACCTTTGACAAGGGCGACTACTGCGGAGGCGATCAGGACGTCATCACGAACGGTTACGACGCCCTGCCGAGGCTGCTTGGCAACGGGCTCCAAATCGTGCTGAACACAGCGGCATCCGGCGTTGAGCTGCGACCTGACTCCGTCATTGTGCGCAGCAAGGACCGGTCTTTCGAGGGATCGGCCGCTATTGTCACCGTCCCCCTCGGGGTGCTGAAATCCGGCGCGATCACGTTCGATCCGCCGTTACCCGAAGAGCATGCCCGGGCCGTGAACGCGCTCGGCGTCGGCGTGCTCTCCAAGAGCTTCTTCCGCTTTGACCGGCGAACCTGGAACGTGGACAACGCCTTCTACCAATATCTTTCGGTTGAGGACGATTTGTGGTCGCAGTGGTTCACGTTGCCGAGCGCGACGGGGCCAATTGTGTTGGCCTTCAACGCCGGCGAGCACGGCCGCTTCGTCGAGTCGTCTCCGCCGCCGGATCTGATCGCCAGCGCGTTGCCCGTCGCGCGCCGAATTTTCGGCAGCGACATCTCGCTTACCGAGGTCAGGACGTCGAATTGGGCACAGGACCCATATGCCCGAGGCGCCTACTCATTCCACGCACCAGGCTCCGGCCTGGACGACAGACGCCGGCTACAGCAGCCGATCGGAGACCGGCTTTACCTCGCGGGTGAGGCCGTCGGCGTCGACAATCCGGCGACGGTGACCGGAGCCGTGCTCAGCGGCCGGTATGCCGCCGCTCAGTTGATGCGCCGACTGCGTGGTTGACACTGTCAAGAAGCAACGCCATTGATTCGCGCTGCCGTTTTGCGCTGGGGTTCATGCTGTCTGGCCGGACCGTAGACGAACCTACGGTGTGCCCGGATGACGGTCTCGATGTGTGCCAGGGCATCGGTGACCGAGTCGACGATCGGCAAGCCGTGGTCGGGCACCACCTGCGTGATCCGACGCAGCGCGGTGCCGTCGACCACGCCGCAGTAGATCTGGGATTGCCGATGCTCGCCGTTGAAGACCAGCAGCGCTTCCAGTCCCGCGCCGCCCAGGAAGTCCAGACCGCCGAGGTCAAGGATCACCGGGGCCTTCAGCCGTGTAAAGTGCCGAATCGCTTGTGCTACCAGGCCGGCGTTGGCCGCGTCGATCTCGCCACATATCCGCAGGACGGTAGCCAAGCTCTGGGTGTGAACATGCAGTTGCGCACCGGTGCAATCGATTTGGTAGCGGCTGCGCGGTTGCCCGAACAGCCCGGTTGTATGTCGGTCGGGTGAAACGGTCATGTTGGTTTGCGCCCTTCGAAGATGGAAGAGACCAGGGCGAATGACGTCGGTGTCCCAGTAGCGCCCGTCATACCGGCAGCTGTGGACTCAACTCGCCTTCAGACTACCGTCTATGTCGGTCCGAGGCGCTGAAGCTGAGTCGCGCAAGTCGTGCGAACCGCTCGAAATAGCGGCTCAATCAGGCATTTTCAATGAAATCGCGTGAAAGTAAAGGATTCCAAGTCATGACAACGAGGTCGTCTGCCTCAGGGTGGTGTGTGGGCTCTGACCGTAGGTCTGCCGATAGAGCACGGCGAAGCGGCCAGTATGCGCGAATCCCCAGCGCTGCGCGATCTCGGTGACGGTCGTGCTGGAGGTCGATCCACCGACCAAGTCCTGATGTGCGCCGCTGAGCCGGACCGCACGCATGTATTCCGTCGGTGTGGTGCCGAGCCGGCGCCGGAACAGGTACTGCACCGCCCGCGGTGTCAAATGCACCGCGGCCGCGACGTCGTTGATGCCGACGTCCCTGGTGGCGTGTCGGTGAATGAAAGACACGGCGTCCTTGAGCGATTCCGGCAACTCGGGTTCGTCGGCGGGTTCGTCGGCCAGGCCCTGCTCGGTGGCAGTGGACGGATAGCACTCCAGCAGGGCGCCGGCCAACAACGGCGCCAACCCCGCGATGATCAGCGGTTGCTGGGCCGTATCGGCGGACGCCAACGTCAACGTCGCGTAGTCCAGCGCTCGATGCCATGCCCGCACGGCGGAGCGCGAACGGGGCCGCCAACCCAGGAAGTGGGTCTGTTGGAGCAATGGCGGGCGCCAGTCCGCGGCGAGTTTGTGCATTGCGTCCGCCGCAATGCTCACCACGTCGAACCGAGCACTGTTGCACTGCAGCGCGCAAGACATGCCGTCGGCGACCAGCACCGGGGCATCCACAGCCACGTACTGAGCACTCGCAACACCGATCGACCCCGCGCGCGGCTGAATCACGACAATCGTGTCGGATGCCGGAATCTCGAAGTCCATGCGCCCCGCAATCATCACGTCGTCCAGCGTCAGCAATCCGGCTTCACAGCGGCGGTGAGAGACGGCCGAGCGACTTGTCAAGCCGGTGACTCGCCAGCCGGGACTGTAGGCGCCGGCAAAGAATTGACGCGCGGCCCGCGAGTCGATGGCCCGAGTCTGGCCGTACTGGACTGCGGCCGGACAACGGACTGGCCGCGCCGAATCATCCGCAGGAACAAGGCGAGCGGGGCTGGGGTCGGATTCGTTCGTCTCGGGCCCCTGGCAGACAGCGCTGGGGATCGTCTTGTCCGTGATGCTCGTCATGGTGGTTCTGGCCGGACTCCATACAGGGTCGTGCGCGATGCCATTATTGCATCACCGGGCACGCGATGATTGGAAGTTCAGCGGCGCCGAACTCTCCCCGGCAACCTGTCGATAGATATTTAGCGCGTCGAGAGCGATCCTGTCCCAGGCAAAGCGAGACAGCGCGCGACCGCGACCGGCCGCGCCCATGCTTTCACACTGAAATCTCTGGCTCAGAACGCTTCTCAGTGCGGCGGCCAGCCCGCGGGGACCTTCCGGCGAAATTACGAAACCGGTGACATCGTCCACGACCGCGTCAGTCAGAACGCCCACGGGCAGCGCAATCACGACCACCCCACTGGCCATCGCCTGCAACACCGTTGTCGCTCGCGGTGGACGGCGGGGCGTACATGCGACGACATCGGCGGACCGCAGCAGCATCGGCAATTCATCGTCGGCCACGGTGCCCGCAAACGAGACCCGGTCGGTGACTCCCAACTCGGTGGCCTGACGCTGCAGCGCGCTACGCGCCTCGTCGTGATCACTGTTGCTGACCTCGGTCTCCGCAACCACCACCTCCGCGCCCGGAACCCCGGGCAGGGTGCGGATCACCATGTCGAAACCATTGTGCGGCAGCGGATTTGGCGCTAAGCAAAGAATGCGGTGCAGCTCGGTGCGAGGTAGCGCCGGACCCCTCGGCGTGTACCGCTCGACGTCTACGCCGCATGTCAGGGTGGACACGCGTGCCCGACCGTGACGTAGCCGGATCAGGGCGTCCATGTCAGCGGCGCTCTCACCAGTCACCCACGACGCGCTGCGCGCCAGTGACGGCTCGATACGCATGCGCTCGATCTCGCCGGGCGGCTGCTCCACCGCATCGGGATGCGACGTCGCCGCGAGTCGCTGGAACGTCTGAACGATCGGCAGACTCAGCCGTCGAGCGGCCAATTGAGCGGCCAAGCCGCCTAGCCAGCCGTAGGCGTGCACTACGTCAGGCTGATCCCGCCTCCACGCGCGCTCGAGTGTGGCCGCCCATTCCCCGACGTAGGGCAACACTTGAGCGGCCCGGGCAGCAGCGACTTTCTTGCGGGGGCCGACCAGCACCGCCAGGGTTTGGTACCCATCGGCGCTCGTTTGCGCAGGTTTGCGACCCGTGCGCCGGACGCAGGCGGTGACGTCCTGCCCGCGGGCCGCCAGCGCGGTGCACAGCTGCCGCGGGTCGTCATCGACGAGGTCATCACCGCTGACGATCGCAATCCTCACAAACCCCTCCTGCCGACCCTACCTGGCATCGCGGCGTACCCATTCGGGCGCGGGTGAAAACGCCCGCGGTTCTCCCCTGTGCCGAGGTTTCGCATAGCGGACACCTGGTGGCGAGCCCCGAAACGGACGGATGCTCGCCGGCGCTGCGGCACCGCCTCCGACGGGCGGATACGAGAGAGTTGGCGGGATCACTGGCTTTGTCGATGGTTCTGTGGTGGACAACGCCGGTCAGAACTAATTTTCACTTCCAACCAATGCCCACACCGTTTTGCCCGATGGTGTTGGGGTGGCTCCCCACGTGCGCGACAGTGCGGAAACGATGGCCAGGCCAGAGACGATTTCGGCACCCCGATAGGGGTCTTCGTGCCGGCCGGGCAGCCGAGCGCTGTTGTCCTCGACCGCAACGGTGACGCCGTCTCGATAGCTCTCGACGATCAACACCGGTGCGCTCTCCGTGTGGTCGAGAACGTTTTCGATGAAGACGGTCGCCACCGTGGCCGCCATCGGGATTACCTCCCGGACATCCGTTTTGGTGAGCCAATCGGTCAGCATCCCGCGGGCGGTGCCGATGCTGCTCCTGGACCGGGAAAGCTCGGCGCGCGTGCGCCGTCGTAGCTGTAGCGACCGGTCGCAGACGGCATCCAGCGCCAACTTCCGGCTGGCATATACCGGCACATACCGAGCCACGCCGCGCGCGAAGATGGTGCGCCGCACCTTCGGTTCCGCGCACACGAGCAGGATGGGCACATCCGGCCAGACACTGACGTGCCAGCGGGCGCTGGTGAACACCGTCCAGGCTGAGGCAGAGGGCGCGGTCAGCCGGTCGACATCGACGATCACCGCGGGCGGCTCGTCGAGCGCGGCCTTGATCACGGTGTCGCGGACATGTCGGTAGGTGGAACTGTCCAGCACGCCGTTGACCACCAAGATCGGTATATCCTGCAGTGCCGCCGTGTCGATGCGGATAGCCTGCTCAGCCATTGGCAGCACTCAGATCGGGCGCCAATCTTGCGGCCAGATTCGACAGCGCTTCGGCGCCGCCTGCCGAGGCACCAATCACTACCGCGCCCCATAGGTCGCCGTCTCCGTTAGTCGTCCGAATCACGACTTTCGACTACCCCTATCAGTCGTGTGTAACCCGACGAGTGGATGAATAGGTGCTCGTGTCTGTGTCGACGAATTCGCCGGGGGCCCCTCCCCGTAGCTAGCGGAATGGTTTTCACCACCGCCGAGTTTCTGCTACGACCTAGGCGGGCATTCTCGGTAACGGCGACTAATCGCGGGAAGGGAGCACGGATCATGCCGAATCCGTCGATCAAGAACGAGAAGATGTACCGGGATCTGCGCAAAGAGGGTAACTCCAAGGAGAAATCGGCGCGGATATCCAATGCGGCCGCTGCTCGAGGTAAGTCTTCCGTGGGGCGCAAAGGCGGCAAGTCGGGCTCCTACCAGGACTGGACGGTATCGGAGCTGAAGAAGCGAGCCAAAGAACTTGGCATGTCGGGGTATTCGAGCCTGACCAAAGACAAGCTGATCGCCAAGATCCGTAACCACTGATTCGGTTTCAGCCGATTAGGCCGAGACGCCGAACCAGCACCAAAAAGGCGACCGCGTAATCGTTATCGGCGGTCTGCGCCTCAATGCGATCCCAGTCCAGCCGTTCGCGGACAGCACGCACGGCGGGCAGCAGCTTGGCGAAGTCGCAATGATGCTCACCCAGAGAACGCAGTTGCTGGATGAGGACCACCGTGGGCGGCAGCACCGGCATCCGGATCGCCAGCACATCCTGCTCCTCGGCGCAGTCGAGGGTGGCCGAATCCACGCGCTCGCCGTTGACGCGGTGCAGCACGTCCACCAGAGTCTCACCGATTCGCGCCTTGAACAGCCAGTCCTCCGGAGGACGTTCGATCGCGAAGCCGGCGTCGGTAAGGGTGGCTATCGCGTCGTCCACATCGCACTCGGTCACCACAAGATCCACGTCGTGCTCGGGTTCCGGTGCGCCGCAAGCCCACAACGCATAGCTGCCGGCCAAGGCGAAGCGCGGCCCGTTCTCCTTGAGCGCCGACGCGGCAATGCGCAGCGCCTCCCGCAGTCGCGCATTCGCGTCGGTATGCGTTTCGCTGGGTGCCATGCTGGAAAAGGTCATACCCGTCAAGGGGCGAGGACAACCTGAACGGCATCGTTCCTAAGCCCGTTTAACGCGCGGCCAATTGGGAAAACATTCGGTTATGTCAGGCCCTGCGCTTCGCACCTTCGACGCGGCCGCCGTCGTGATCCCCGCGCGCAACGAACTGGCAAAGCTGCCCGCGTGCCTGCGTGCGATTCTCACCGCCGCCCTGTGCGCGCCGGTCCCCGTCACGATCGTGGTGGTGCTCGACGACTGCGACGACGGCAGCGCGGGCCTGGCCGGCCAGTACGGGCCCGACGTGCACTTCATCAGCGTCGATGCGCACAACGTCGGAGCCGCCCGCGCGGTCGGCTTCGGCTACGCGCGCTCGCTGCTCGGTAGCGACGCTAAGTGCTGGTACGCCACCACCGACGCCGACAGTCGCGTGGATCCTGGCTGGCTGGTCCATCAGCTCGGACTCGGCGTGGACATGGTCCTGGGCATCGTGCGGGTGACCGACTGGCGCCACCACTCGGCCGACGTCGCCGACCTTTACTTGAAGTCCTATGGCGAAGCGGATGGCGACCACGGCCACATTCACGGTGCCAACATGGGATTCAGCGCCAGCGCTTACTGGCGCGTTGGCGGCTTTCGCGCGCTGTCCTCCGGGGAGGATGTCGACTTGGTCGAGCGCGTCGAGGCAGCCGGCTACTGCATCCACCGCGACACCGAATTGTCGGTCATCACTTCAGCGCGAACCCAGGCTCGGGCCCCATACGGGTTCGCTCACCACCTCGAGCAATTGGGGAGATCGGCGGCGGGTGATTGCGTGTGACGGCAGGCTTGGTCATGCACTGGCTCGAGTCGGGAAGACTCGAGTTGCCGTTGCCCGCCTCGGGTCGCACCGCCGAACGCTGGAAACGGCTGACGGAGCTTGCTGAGGACAACATCGTGGCGGCCAGGGTCGCCGAAGCCCATGTCGACGCCGTCGCGATACTTCACGAGCTGGGCGGCAAACCCCCCGAAACCGGGCAGCTGTGGGGCGTGTGGGCTGCCGAAGCTTCGGATGCGGTGCTGACGGCCACCGACAACAACGGCGCGTTTACCCTCTCCGGCACGAAGGTGTGGTGCTCGGGCGCCGGTTTTTGCACTCATGCGCTGGTGACCGCACGGCTCGAGGATGGAAAGCGGGGGTTATTCGCCGTCAGCGTGACCGACCCGCACGTCAAGGCCTTGCCGAGCACCTGGTGGAACGCTGGGATGGCCGGCAGCGACACGCGGCCAGTGCAGTTCACCAACGCACTCGCGGTCGCCGTGGGCGACCCCGGTGATTATCTGAGTCGGCCCGGGTTCTGGCATGGCGCAATCGGCGTCGCCGCCTGCTGGCTCGGCGGCGCGCGCAGGGTGGCTGATCCCCTATATCGTTGTGCCGCAAGTCAATCGGCCGATGCATACTCCCTGGCGCACCTGGGCGCGGTGGATGCAGCGCTTGCCGCCGGCGACGCGATCCTGGCCGCGGCCGCCGCGCAGGTCGACTCTGATCCCTTCGACCGGTCCGGCACCGCCCAACTGCTGGCGCGTCGCGTCCGCACAGTCGTGGAGCACGCTGTCGACGAGGCCATCACCCGAACCGGTCGGGCCCTGGGTCCCGGCCCCCTGTGCCAGGACGGGCGGCACGCTCAGCGGGTCGCGGACCTGAGCATCTATATCCGACAGAGCCACGCCGAGCGGGACTTGGCCGAACTCGGGCGACTCGCGGGCCAGCAGGGATGAAGGACCGTTGATGACAGTCACCACAAGCAACTGCGCTCGGTTTGAGGACAAACCGCTGATCCATGGCGGCACCCCGGCACCGTTGTGGCTGGCCGACTTCGAACGGCGGCCACTCCCTCCGCTGGATCTGGCCGAGTGCCGACACTTGATCGTCGTCGCCCCCCACCCCGACGACGAGACCCTTGGCCTGGGCGCGATGACTGCTCAACTGGTCGCGTCGGGCGCATCTGTCCAAGTGGTGTCTGTCAGTGACGGCGGTGCCGCGCAACCGGATGCAACGCAGTCGGGTCGACTTCGCATGGAAGCCACCCGCAAGCACGAGTTATCCAGAGCAACAAGGCTTTTGGGATCACCTCCACCCTTTTCACTGGGCTTGCCTGACGGCGAGTTGGCAGATCACGAGGACAGAATCGCCGAGTCGCTGGTGCAGATTCTCGGTGCGGCGGCCCCCCGGACCTGGTGTGCCGCGACGTGGCGGGGCGATGGACATCCCGATCACGAAGCTGTGGGCCGCGCGGCTGCGACGGCCTGCGCCCACACCGGCGCCGCGTTGCTCGAATACCCGGTTTGGATGTGGCACTGGGCCCGTCCGGCCGATCCGTCCGTGCCGTGGGATCGCGCGCTGTCGGTGCCGGCCCCTGGTTGGGCGATGAATCGAAAACTGCAAGCCGCGCAATGCTATCGGAGCCAGTTCCAGCCCCATAGCCGCGAATCAGCCCCCGTACTGCCGGCTTTCGTGCTCCAGCGATTGCTCGCAGTCGGGGAGGTGGTGTTCCGCTGACAACCCGGTTACCCGACGAGTACTTCGACCAGATGTACGTTGACACTGAAGATCCCTGGCAGCTGGCGACGCGGTGGTACGAGCAGCGCAAATATGCAGTCACTCTCGCGCTGCTGCCCGAACGACGTTATCGGCACGCTTTTGAGCCTGGCTGCTCAATCGGGACCCTGACCGCGCAACTGGCACAACGCTGTGATCACGTGACGGCGTTCGACGTGGCCGAGGCGGCGGTGCGCGGCGCGGACGAACGGCTGCGCGAGGCCGGCTGCCGCGATCGGGTCACGCTGACTCGGGCATCCCTGGACGCGGCGTGGCCGGCCGGGCCCTTCGACCTGCTGGTGCTTAGCGAGGTCGCCTACTACCTGAAGGCCAATACACTGGCCGCGGTGTTGCGTCGCGAATGTCCGCGCTTGGCGCCGGGAGCGACTATCGTTGCCGCACACTGGCGCCACCCCGTGACGGATTACCCGCTCACCGGCGACGAGGCCCATCGGATCATTTCGCAAACGCCCGGACTGACCCCGCTGGGGTGCTACCGCGACAGCGACGTCGTCGTCGAGGTCTTCGACACCGACGGCGCCCGGTCGGTCGCGGTTCGTGAAGGGGTTCCCGGCGCCCGCTGAGCGGGTACCGAAAAGGTATGCGCGTGGCGACCTTTAACATCCTGCACGGCCGCACCGTGGGTGACGGCGTGAATCCGCACCGGCTGCGCGACTGCGTGCGCCGACTGGATCCGGATGTGTTGGCCTTACAGGAGGTCGATTTCGAGCAACCGCGGTCCGATCGGGCCGACCTCACCGCCGTGGCCGCCGAAGCGATGGGAGCCGTGGAACACCGGTTCGTGGCGGCGATTTCCGGTACGCCAGGGGCGACCTGGATGGCCGCCACCGGTCATGAGCAACCCGGGACCGCCGCCTACGGAATCGCGTTGTTGTCGCGATACCCGGTGGCCAGCTGGCAGGTGGTGCGGTTGCCTCGCATTCCGATGCGCTTTCCCATGTACCTGCCGGGACCCAACCGCGTGATGGTCGTCAACGAAGAGCCGCGAGCGGCGGTCATCGCGCAGCTGCACACACCAATGGGCCGGCTGACGGTCGCCAACACGCACCTGTCCTTTGTACCGGGCTGGAACCGGCGCCAGCTACGCCGACTGATTCACGACCTCCGCGGCTTCCCCGGCCCGCGCCTGCTGACTGGGGACCTCAACATGACGCCCGACACCGCGCACCGGTGGTCGGGCATGCGTGGACTGGCCGCGGCGGCTACGTTCCCTGCGCAAAGTCCGGACCGTCAGCTGGACCATATTCTGACCGACGATGACCACCTGCGGGGCGGCCCGACCGAGGCCGACCTGATGCCCATCTCAGACCACCGCCCATTGGTGGTGGACGTCGAGCGGGTGTGAATCGAATCGCTTTTTCGCCTAGGTGTGGCCTATTTCATTGCGCCCAAACGACTTTGAACGCGCTCGATGTCGTCTGCGGAGGGCATGTGGTCGGTCACCCGGGTGATTTCCACCCCGACGTCGACGTTGTCTGCCGGACGCCGCTTCCGTCCCAAAAGCCTTGTCGCGATAGCGGTGACCTCGTCTTCCGTCACTCGCCGCGGTAGCAGCGCCAACAACGGCACATATCCGAACGGCGGTGCACCCTTGGGATAACCGGCGCGAAAAAACGCTACAACAGCCGATACCCGCTTGCCCAGGCCCATCTTCCACCTCGCTAACCCACCACACGCTACGCATCAGCAGGTGGTTTAACCAGGGATAGCCCGGCGCGCCGGTTTGAAACCAAAAAAGGAGCCCGGCCCGTGGGTCGGGCCGGGCTCCTTTGATCGAAAAGGCTTACTGGTTCTTCTTCTCGCGCTCCTCGGCGGCCTCGGCACCGGCCCGCGCCGACTCCGCTTCGGCTTCCTTCTTGCCCGCGTCACGCTGCGCGTCGGCCTTGTCCTGCTGGGCCTCGCCCTCTCTCTTCAGGTCGCTGCGGCCGGTAACGGCTCCGCCGACCTCTTTGATCTTTCCCTTCACGCCCTCGACGGTGCCCTCGACCGCTTCCTGCGGTCCACTCTTGTCGCCCATAAGTCGACCTCCCTGTTGATGTGTTCTTCCGCTTCTGGGGCTTTCCCGCCGCGCGCCTACTCAAACCGCCCCCGGACAAACCCGACCGTCGGGCCTGCTCACCGCGGCATAGACGGCACGCGTCGGTTTGAGCGGCACGTTTGTGGGTAATGCTTGCTAGCCGGTATGAGAGAGGGCTTCGAGAACCGGCTTCGAAAAAGGCTTCGAGAAAGGCGGGTGAGGGCACTGACCACGATTGCCGTGATCGGGGCGAGTGGCTGCGGTGGATCACGAGTTGTTGCCCGGCTGCAATCCCGCGGCGTCGAGGTCGTCGAGATTTCACGCACGCACGGCATCGACCTGCTGGATGCCCAAAGCCTGTTCCGGGCGCTCGAGGGGGTCGACGTCGCGATCGACGTGTCCAACCCAATGCCCTCCGATGGCCAATTCGACATCGTCCAGACTGTGGCCACGGCGTCGCGCAACCTCGTGGGCGCGTGCGTCGCAGGGGAAGTCCAGCGCTTGGTGGTCTCGACGATTGCCGGCATCGAAGACCCGGTGTTCGACGGGTTCGCCTACTACGAAGCAAAGCGGGCGGCAAAAGAGATTCTGCTCGACGGGCCCGTCCCGACCACGATCGTGAAGTCAACACAGTGGTACGAATTCGCCACCAATCCCGCCGCCGTAAACGCTAGTGACGGCGAGGTGATCGTCGAGGACTGGCTGATTCAGCCCATCGCCGCCGACACGGTTGCCGATGTCCTCGTCGAGGCGGCGCTGGGGCAGTCACATAAGCCACGCACCATCACCGGTCCGCACCCGATCCGACTGCCCAAGTTGACTTCGAAATTGCTTGCCGCCCAAGGTGATCTACGTCCAGTGCGGACCGTGCAGCCCTCGGTCAACGCCCTCGCCGCCGGAGCACTGTTGGCCACCGACCACGCGATCGTCGTCGGCCCCGACGTCGACACCTGGCTGAACACGTTGGCGCCACCCAGCACGGACGGCCACCACTCGCAGGACGGCGGTAAATAGCCTCCGCAACGTGTCTCCTGTGGTCACAACTTGATCACGACTGGTTAAGAATAGGCCCGACTTTTTTAAGAGATCTTAGTTATAACTGCCCGATTTGGCTGTCCTCTTAGCGAATTCGGGCCGCTGTGTGCGTCGTTTCACTCGCGGGCATCCGGTGTTCGTTCTGCGCGAACACCGCCCGGGTGCAGTTCAGCTACTTTGGATTTCAGGCCTCGGGCGCCTCAGCGAATCAATCCTGTATTCGAAGGACAATCACTGAAAATGAAAATCAGCAGTATCGTTGCGCGCCGGCGAGTGGCCGGCGCCAGTGCCGGGCTTCTGCTCGGCGGAATAGCGATGGGTGTTGTCGGGGCACCGTCGGCGGCAGCAGCACCCGACTGCAGTCCTGCCGGCGTCAACGGCACCGTTTCCTCGGTAGAAGGCACGGCGCAGCAATACCTCGCCGGACATCCGGGTGCCAACCAAGTGGTCACGGCCGCCTACGGCCAGCCACGCGGCGAGGCCGCCGCCAACCTGCGCAACTATTTCACCGCGCACCCGCAGGAGTACTACGACCTGCGCGGCATCCTGGCGCCGATCGGCGACACCGAACGGCAGTGCAACACCACCGCCCTGCCGCCGAACCTGGAGTCGGCTTATCAGGAGTTCATGGCCGGCTGATCTGGGGAGGAAAACGACCCGCCACAACGCCGTGGCGGGTCGTTTCTGCGTCAGCGGCGAATGGACGAGGTGTGAATACCGTGCGCAACGGGTAATTGTGCGGTCAGCTAACCGAACTTGGAGGGCGGAGATGCGGCTTCGTCGTAGCGTGCTGAGTAAACCGGGAATCGCCCGCAAACGTCGTGGTAAAGGTTTCGCCTACTACGGGTCCGATGGAAACCTGCTCTCCGATCCGGAAACCCTGCAGCGCATCAAGGAACTGGTCATCCCGCCCGCATGGAAGAAGGTGTGGATCTCGCCGTATTCCAACGACCACATTCAGGCCGTCGGTACTGATGCGGCCGGGCGCCGTCAGTATCTGTATCACGTTGCCTGGCAGCAAGAGCGCGCCGAGGAGAAGTTCGACCGGGTGCTGGAACTGTCCACTGGGTTGCCGGCGTGGCGGGCCGCCATAACGAAAGACCTGTCGCGCAGGGGCTTGACCCGCAGGCGGGTGCTGGCGCTGGCGTTGCGGCTGCTCGACCGCGGCTACTTCCGCGCCGGCGGCGAGCAGTATGCCGAGGAACACGAATCCTATGGGTTGGCAACGCTGTTGTGCGAGCACGTCGTGGTCCGGCGTGACTCCGTCGAGTTCGACTTCCCTGCCAAGAGCGGGGTACGCCGGACCGCGCAGATCGAGGACCCCGAGGTGGTCCGGGCGGTGCGCTCGCTGATGCGGCGCCCGAACCGCACCGAACGATTGCTGGTGTGTCGCAACTCCTCCGGATGGATCGATGTTCGGGCCGATGACCTCAACACCCGGTTCAAAGAACTCGTCGGCAACGAATACACCGTCAAAGACTTGCGCACCTGGCATGGGACGGTCCTGGCGGCCGCGGCTTTCGCCGACGCGGACCCCGCCGTCTCACAGCGGGTGGCCAAGCGCGTTGCGGCCGCGGTGATGAAAGAGGTCGCCGAGGAACTCGGCAACACACCGGCGGTGGCCCGCGGGTCTTATGTAGATCCACGTGTCGTCGCCGGGTATGAGCAAGGGCTGACCATCGCCGCTGCGGTACGTCGCGCCGAACGCGCCCGTGAGCCTGACGCGGCCCAAGAAATTCTGGATAAGGCCACCCGCATGCTCATCCGGCAAGTCGCCCGGCAAGTTACCGGGGGCCGCAGCGCTTCCAGCCAAACCGCGCTGCCTAAGAGCGCGTGATCCAGCCCTTGATCTAGCCCTTGATCTAGCCAATTGCCGCGAAACGGCCCACGAATAACGCGCCCATTCCCGGGTATGCCAACGACGCGGGCGTACGGCTAGGGGGAATTCAATGCCTAAACAAGAGGTCTCCGACTACCTGCTGGAGCGGTTGCGAGCGTGGGGCGTTGACCATGTGTTCGGTTACCCCGGCGACGGCATCAACGGGATCCTCGCCGCGTTCGGGCGCGCCGAGAACCGACCGAAGTTCATCCAATCGCGTCACGAGGAGATGAGCGCCTTCCAGGCCGTGGGCTACGCCAAATTCACCGACCGCGTCGCGGTGTGTATGGCCACGTCGGGGCCCGGCGCGATCCACCTGCTCAACGGTCTCTACGACGCCAAGCTGGACCACGTTCCGGTGGTGGCCATCGTCGGTCAGACCAACCGCAGCGCAATGGGCGGGTCCTACCAGCAGGAAGTCGACCTGCTGAGTCTGTACAAGGACGTCGCCAGCGACTACGTCCAAATGGTCACCGTCCCAGAGCAATTGCCCAATGTGCTGGATCGCGCGATCAGGGTGGCCATGACTCAGCGGGCCCCGACGGCGCTGATCATCCCCAGCGACGTCCAGGAGTTGCCGTATTCACCACCCACGCACGAATTCAAGATGGTCCCCTCCAGCCTGGGTATCGAATGGCCGGCCATTGCTCCCGACGACGCGGCCCTAGCGCGAGCGGCCCAGCTTCTCAACGATGGTGAAAAGGTGGCCATGCTGGTTGGCGCCGGCGCACGCGGGGCTCGCGAAGAGCTCGCCGAGGTCGCCGACCTGCTGGGCGCCGGGGCGGCCAAGGCGCTCTTGGGCAAGGACGTGCTGTCTGACGAATTGCCTTGGGTAACCGGCTCTATCGGGCTGTTGGGAACCCGCCCGAGCTACGAGCTGATGCGCGATTGCGACACGCTGCTGACCGTGGGATCCAGCTTTCCCTATTCGCAGTTCTTGCCCGAATACGGGCAATCGCGGGCGGTGCAGATCGACGTCGACGGCCGGTATATCGGCATGCGCTACCCATACGAAGTCAACCTGGTCGCCGACGCGAAGACCGCACTGCAGGCGCTGATTCCGCTCCTGCACCGCAAAGAGGACCGCAAGTGGCGCGAAACCACCGAGGCCAATGTGGCCCGCTGGTGGAAGACGATGGAGATGGAGGCCCAGGTCGGTACCGACCCGATCAACCCGCTGCGATTGTTCGCCGAACTCTCCCCCCAGCTTCCCGACAACGCGATTGTCACAGCCGATTCCGGGTCGGCGGCCAACTGGTATGCGCGAAACTTACGTTTCCGCGGCAACATTCGCGGCTCTTTGTCGGGCACGCTGGCCACGATGGGTCCCGGGGTGCCGTATGCGATCGGCGCAAAGTTCGCTCTCCCGCAACGCCCGGCCATCGCGCTCGTCGGTGACGGCGCGATGCAGATGAACGGGATGGCAGAGCTCATCACGATCAAGCGGTACTGGCAGGAGTGGGAAGACCCCCGACTGGTCATCGCGATCCTGCATAACAACGACCTCAACCAGGTCACCTGGGAGATGCGTGCAATGGGCGGTGCGCCGAAATTCGCAGAATCCCAGACGCTTCCCGATATCGACTTTGCCGCGTTCGCCGCCGGTCTGGGTCTCAACGCGCTGTCCATCAAAGATCCCGACCAACTGGCGGATGGCTGGCGCAACGCGCTGTCGGCCGACCGTCCCACGGTGCTGGATGTCTACACCGACCCGGACATGCCGCCCATCCCGCCGCACGCAACCTGGGACGAGTTCAAGGCGGCCACCGCTGCGGTGCTGTCCGGGGACGAGGACCGCGTCGGCTTCATCAAAGTCGGCCTGAAAACCAAAGCACAGGAGTTCCTGCCGCACAAAAAGAGTTAGGCGAGCACGCTAATCGCCTTGCGCAGGTCTGCGACGAATTGCCGGTAGGCCTCGTCGTGTTGATCGCTGCGATCGCGCAGTACCGCCGAAGGATGCACGGTCGCCACCACCGTCGGCTCAGGCGTCAGCTGCAGATCAACCGTCGATGGAAGGCGCAGCTCCTTGCCACGCTCGGCGGAAACCCGAAACGCCGCTCCCAGCAGGGATTGCGCCGCCGTGGCGCCGAGGCACACGATGACCTGAGGCCGCACCGCCTCGATCTCGGCGATCAGCCAAGGACGGCACGCCACGACTTCGGTGCGGCTGGGCTTCTGGTGGATGCGCCGCTTCCCCGCTTTGCGGGTGAACTTGAAATGCTTGACCGCGTTGGTCTCGTAGACCAATTCGGCGTCGATGCCGGCATCCTCGAGGGCTCGGGTGAGCAGTCGACCGGCCGGGCCGACGAACGGCTCACCTGCCCGGTCCTCTTGATCACCTGGTTGCTCGCCCACCAACATGACTGCCGCCCGCGGATGGCCATGGCCGAAAACCGTTTGGGTCGCATCCTCAAACAACGAACAGCCATGGCATCGGTCCGCGGCGTTCTCAAGCGATTTGAGCCCCCGGTCTTGTGGTAGATAGCGGGCGGCACCGGGCGCCTTCGACGTAGCGGCCATGAAATCCGCGCTCCCGCAGCCTGGAGGCTCCCGCCGCTAGCCTTTGCCGATGATGGCGTCGCGGGCCCGGTCGAGCATGGCCGCGAACGGGCCCGCAACCAGATTCGCCAGCTGCGACTCGACTCCGGCGTGTGGCCGGGTGGGTGCGATCGCCTCGGCGAGTTTGGCGGCGCGGCCCATGCTTTCGAGCTCATCGCTGCTCAATTGCTCTCCCAGCTTGGTGAACTCGTCGTTCTCCTCGTGCTGAGCATGATCGAGCACCGCGTCGCGAAGTTCGGTGAGCAGCTGAGTGAACTCCTCGGTGTTGACATCGAGCTTCTCGAGCTTCTGCAGAACCGTCTTGGCCTCGTGCTCTTCCTCGAGGTGCCGGTCTACCACGTTTTCGCCGTTGGCGATCTTCCGCTTGGCCCGTGGGTGAACGATCTCTTCCTCGACCGTTTCGTGGACGGCGAGCATCCGGCGAAGGTCGACGAACGCCTTTTCCCGTGCTTCACCGGATGCGGCAAGTGTTTTGGCGAACAAGGACTTGATCTGTTCGTGCTGGCCCGACAGAAAGTCGGCCACATCGGTGGGTGACGTGACAGCTGAGTGAGTCGTCATGATGTCCTTCCCATGTCGTGGCGCGTCAGCGCGCGGGCTGTGATACACGCTTTTAGCGGCTACCCGACACCACAGCTGCCAAACGTTTTCCAGCTCGGGTGCGAGATAGGGGTTCATGAGAGCGCCACTGCGTCCGCCGTCTCCCTGGGTACCCGGTCTCCGATGGACGACTCGCAGGCACGTTTCGTCGGCCGGGGCGCGGGTACCACGGGTCTGCGGCATTCTTCAGGACCCAGGAATCGTCCCGCAATCCAAACCCACCAACCCCTGCGGGAGCTTGGCTCCCCGGTCCTTTGACCATCTTCCTCGAGGGGGATTGAGTCAATTGCGCATTGCCTCGGTGCCGGCTTCGCATGTTTATGTCCGGCATCTGTGTGAACCCGGCGGGATCGACAGTGTTGTGCGACTTCCGGATCCGGTACCCGCCGATGGCCGGACGGTACCGGGGGGCTGGTGGCCGCCACTGATGCTCGAGCCGGGCTGGGTCAACCGGAACCACGATCGCTTCGATGTGTTCCATGTGCACTTTGGCTTCGACGCCATCGGCCCCGACATATTGACCGGGGTGGTAGAAGAACTCGACAATCACGGCAAGCCCTTGGTGTACACCGTCCACGACTTACGTAACCCACACCACCCCGAGTCGCAGGCGCACGCCGAGCAGCAAGAGATCCTGGTCACGGCCGCCGATGAGTTGATAACCCTGACACCCGGTGCCGCGCAGGTCATTTGGGAGAGATGGAGGCGCCGATGCCACGTACTTCCGCACCCACATGTGCTCGGCAGCGATCGGATCGAACGGCCGCGGCGTGCCGGCGAACGCTTTGTGGTGGGTGTCCACGCCAAGAGTTTGCGTGCCAATATGGATCCGCTGCCGATCGTGGATGCACTGGTGGAGATCGTGTCGGTGCTGCCGCGGGCGGTGTTGCAGATCAATGTGCACGACGAGATCTTCGACCCGGCGAGCCACTGGTTCGCGCCCCAGGTCGGCGCGGCGCTTCTGGACTACGACCGGCATGACCACGTCAGGGTGCGGGTGCACCGTTACTTCGGCGACGACGAATTCTGGGACTATCTGGAATCGCTGACCGTGTCGGTGCTTCCCTATCGCTTCGGAAGTCATTCGGGCTGGCTTGAAGCCTGCTTTGATCTGGGCACGGCCATGGTTGTCCCCAGCTGTGGATTCTACGATCAGCAACGGCCATGTGGCGTGTTCGATTTCGACGAAGACCACTTCGACCGGGAGTCCCTGCGCCGCTGCGTCAATGAAGCGTATTGCCAATGGGTCTGCGGCACACCCGCTCCGCGGGCAACCTGGGCGGCCCGGCGCACCGAACGAACCGAGATCGCCGCGGCCCATCGCGGGTTGTATCGGGGCGTGCTGGCATGACGGGCTCGCTTCGTATCGCGTTGATCGCCTCGAGCCGCTTTTCCATCAGCCAGCCGTTCGCGGGCGGACTCGAAGCACACGTGTGGCATCTGGCACACGCGCTCGCCCGGTGTGGCCACGAGGTATCGCTTTTCGCCGCCACCGGTTCCGACGAGGACCTGGACTGTCGCACCATCGCGGTTCGGCCACTGGAGCTGTCCGATGCCGCGCGCTCGGACGTGTCCATGCCCCAGGCGAACTTCATGGCGGATCACCATGCCTACCTGACGCTGATGCTGCAGCTAGCCGGTTGCGCCCGCGACGATTTCGACATCATCCACAACCACAGCCTGCATTATCTGCCAGTGGCGATGGCACCCATGTTGTCCACGCCGATGCTCACCACGGTCCACACGCCACCGACACCGTGGCTGGAGTCGGCAATCAATACTTCCCATGGCGTGGGTACGCGGTTCGCGGCGGTCTCAGAGCACACGGCCGCGGCGTGGCGCCAGACCATTGAGCGTATCTCCGTAGTGCCCAATGGGATTGACGTCCAGCATTGGTCGCTGGGGCAAGGCGGTGGTCCCCTGGTGTGGTTCGGCCGAATTACCCCCGAGAAGGCACCTCATCTGGCGATCGCCGCCGCCAGACGCGCTCGCATGCCACTTGTGCTCGCCGGCCCGATCTCCGACCCGCACTACTTCCAAACACGGGTGGCGCCAGAACTCGGTAGCGGTGTCCAATACGCCGGTCACCTGGATCAGGGCAAGTTGGCGCGGCTGGTCGGCGCGGCCACGGCCGCGTTGGCCACCCCGATGTGGGACGAACCTTACGGACTGGCGGTCGCCGAGGCGATGTGTTGCGGCACACCCGTGGTGGCCTTCGACCGCGGCGGTATCCCCGAACTCGTCGGACCCGAATCGGGACGGCTCGTAGCACCGGGTGATCCCGACGCGATGGCGGCCGCTATACCTGGGGTGCAACGGCTTTCGCGAATGCAGGTGCACAACCACGCCGTCCGGCACTGCTCCGCGGAAACGATGCTGCGCAGCTATCTCGACTTGTACGAGAACATGGTCGACAACCACAACGAGGGCAACAATGATCGGTTACTACATCCATCATCAGGGTTTCGGACACTTGGCGCGGGCGACGAGCATCTGTGCGCACCTGCAATGCCCGGTCACCGCACTGAGCTCGCTGGACATTCCCGACCCCCACCCGTTCGCGGAGGTCGTGAAGCTTCCGCGTGACGACCAAGCCGGGCAGGTAAGCGAGCCCACCGCGCATGGCGCCCTGCACTGGGCGCCGCACCACGACGGCGGTTTCGCGGCACGGATGAACGCGGTGGCGCGCTGGGTCGCTGACGCAGGGCCGGAGGCATTCGTCACCGACGTGTCGGTAGAGATTGCGGCCTTCGTCCGGCTACTGGGCGTGCCCATGATCGTGGTGGCGCTGCCAGGCCAACGCGTCGACGCCCCACATCGGCTTGCACACCGCCTTGCCGATCACATCGTCGCGGCATGGCCTCAGGACTTGTACGTACCGGTGTGGTTGCGTGTGCACGCGCAGAAGACGAGCTATGTCGGGGGGATCAGCCGTTTCGACGGCCGTGGTGACGGTGATGTCGGCGATACTCGAAAGCGATTGTCCGACAGCGAAACCCAAGTCCTCGTTCTTGGCGGGGCCAGCGAATCGTTCGGAGCAGTGATCGACAACTGTGCACAGGCTTGCCCGGGGACGACATGGACAGCGCTCGGCGGAACCAACGGCTCATGGACGGCGGACCCGTGGCCCCAGATCCGTGGCGCCGACGTCATCGTCACGCATGCGGGCCAAAGCAGCGTCGCCGACGTCGCCGTGGCCAGACGACCTGCTGTCGTGATCCCGGCTCGACGCCCGTTTGACGAACAGTGGGCGACCGCGGCAATGCTGCGCCGGCGAAAACTCGCGACGGTCGCGCGAGAGTGGCCGGACGCGCAGAAATGGCCGAGGCTGCTCGCCCGTGCGCTGGCCAGCGAGCCACAAAGATGGCACCGCTGGCAAGTGGAAGGGGCCGCGGCACGCGCTGCCAGAGCGATTGAATCGACAGCACAGCGCTATGCGACAACGGCGGCGGTGTGAAGACCGCGGTAATCACCACCGTGCGCGGTCGCGAGGATCATTTGCGCCGTCAGATCCAAGGATTGGCGCAGAGCACTCAGCGACCGGATTCGCACATCGTGGTTGCGCTCGGCGATCGCCACGTCGCCGAAGTCCTCGCCGAAGAAGACCCGTCTGCCGTGCTCGTGGAGCTTGATGTCACCGAACCCATACCGATTGCGCGGGGCCGCAACGTTGGAGCCGCAACCGCGCTAAGCGAATCGGCTGAGCTTCTGGTCTTCCTTGATGTCGATTGCATTCCCGAAGCCGGGCTGATCGGCCGCTATCAAGACGCCGCAACCCGGCCCGAACATGAAGACGCCCTGCTGTGCGGGCCGGTCACCTATCTGGACCCGCCGGGACCGCACGGCTACGCAATCAGCGAACTGCGGCGCAATCCGCATCCAGCACGGCCCGCACCGCCAGACCGCGACGTGCTGTCCACGACGGATTACGCTCTGTTCTGGTCACTTTCGTTCGCGGTGACCGCGGGCACCTGGAAGAAGATCGGTGGCTTCTGCGAGCGGTATCGCGGCTACGGCGGTGAGGATACGGATTTTGCGCAATCCGCTGCCAAGCGACGGGTGCCGATGCGCTGGGTGGGCGGCGCCCACGCATTTCACCAATTCCATCTCACGGCCGACCCGCCGGTGCAGCATCTCGACGACATACTGCGTAACGCCCCGATATTTCACGAGCGCTGGGGTTGGTGGCCCATGCCGGGATGGCTGGCTGCTTTCGAGGCGGACGGCCTGGTGGCTCGTGATGCGGACGGCCGTCCTCGTCGCATTCCCCAATAGGTGCCTCCCGAGTGGTCCGTAAGCGAAACGTCCGTTGCAACGACGTCGGTGTCCACTACAGTCGCGGCAGGATCTCGCGGAGGAGGTATCGGCGTGACCGACCCGCAAAATTCTTATTGGCAGAACCCCCTGAGTTACGACCCGCTCGGCCGCGAGCCGCCCGTCCCACCGCCGACGGGGCCGCCGGCCCTCGCGCCGCCGCCCGCACCGCCGCGGCGCCCGCCGGTCAACCCGTTGGCGACGATGTCGCTGCTGTTCGCGTTCGTGTGCGCGCCCGTGGGGGCGATTCTGGGACACCGAGGGCTGGCACAGATCCGTCGCACCGGGGAGCCCGGCCGGGGGCGCGCCCTGGCGGGCTTGGTGCTGTCGTATGCGTTCATCACCCTTGCCGTGGTCGTTCTGGCCGCGTGGAGCGTTCTGACTCCCTCGACGTCCACTGAGACGGCTCAGTCCCCCACTTCTTCCCAGGAAGCCCCGGGCCCCGCGCCGCCCACCGTCGCGCCGGATACCGTTGCCACGCTGTTGCCCGGGCTGGATGCCCTCAAAAACATCGCGGATGACCAGAACCTCGAGGCCGGCACGACGTGGGACAAGCCGGCCGCCTCCGATCAAGAAGGAGCAATCGACCGCCCGGAATGTTGGGGCAGCATCGCCCCCGGAACTCCGGACGCATACACCGAGGGCATCGCCGGCTATCGCGCCCAGGAATTCACCGATACCCGCACGTTTCTCAAGTCGATACAGATCATCGAGGGCGTCGCGGCATTCCGCGATCCCGCAACGGCCCAATCGCAACTGGGGCAATTGCTGGCGGGATGGCGCCAATGCGGCGGCACCATCGTTAACGCGACGATGCCCAGCGGGCAGCCGATTCCGTTTTCCGTTGGCGTCCCCGCCGATGCCGGCAACGGGATCACCACGTTGGACCTGACTCCTAAAGGCATCCAGGTGCGCTCCGCTCGCGCAATCGCGGCCAAGGCGAACGTCGTCGTCGACCTGCTGGTCTCATCCCGCGGCACCGGGGACGCTGAGCGTCCGCGGCTGGCGTCGGTGAGCATCGCGAACGACATCCTCGGCAAGATCCCGGGCTAGGGTGGGGCGTAACCAGGGGGTGCGTAATGAAGTACGTCGACGTCGACGGGGTGGGGCCGGTCAGCCGAATCGGCCTGGGCACCTGGCAGTTCGGGTCACGCGAATGGGGTTACGGGGAAGGCTATGCCGGCGGCGCCGCACGCGACATCGTGCGCCGGGCCCGCGCCCTGGGGGTAACACTGTTCGACACCGCCGAGGTGTACGGGCTGGGCAAGAGTGAACGGATCCTCGGTGAGGCGCTCGGCGACGAACGCGCCGACGTCGCGGTTGCCAGCAAGGTTTTCCCGGTCGCTCCCTTCCCCGCCGTAATCAAGCAGCGCGAGCGCGCCAGCGCCCGGCGGCTGGGACTGGACCGTATCCCGCTGTACCAGGTCCACCAGCCCAATCCGGTCGTCCCGGATTCGGTGATCATGCCGGGGATGCGTGAGCTGCTCGACGGCGGCCAGATCGGGGCGGCGGGCGTGTCCAACTATTCGCTCGCGCGCTGGCGCAAGGCCGACGCGGCACTCGGGCGGCCGGTCATCAGCAATCAGGTGCATTTTTCGCTGGCCCACGCCGATGCGCTGGCGGACTTGGTGCCCTTCGCCGAGCTCGAAAACCGCATCGTCATCGCCTACAGCCCACTCGCGCAGGGGCTGCTCGGCGGCAAGTACGGCCCGCACAACCGCCCCGGCGGCATTCGCGCGCTGAACAAGCTGTTCAGCACCGAGAACCTGCGCCGCCTCGAACCGCTGCTGCAAACGCTGCGCGATGTCGCGGCCGAAGTCGACGCCAAACCGGCGCAGGTGGCGCTGGCCTGGCTGATCAGCCTGCCCGGCGTCGTCGCCATCCCCGGGGCGTCCAGCGTCGAACAACTCGAGTTCAACGTCGCGGCCGCAGACATCGAACTGCCGACGAGTTCGCGCGACGCGCTCACCGACGCCGCGCGCGCCTTCAATCCCACGTCGTCCCGGCGCTTTGTGACCGACCTGGTCCGCGAGAGGTTGGGTCGTAACTGACCCCAGAGCTCAGGACTGCGCGGAGTCCGCGAAGGCCGCGGGGCTGGCCGGCGCTCCCCTGGCCACCACCAGCGGCATCGAGGTCGCGGAGTCCGTCCGCAGGATCGTGTGCACCACTTCGATGAGGTCCTCGACCGGCATCAACTTGCCCGGCATGCAGCCACGGGAGGCCCACAGGGGCACGGCCTTCATGGCCAGGTCCATATCCCAGCCGATGTTCATTCCGGTTTGGCCGTCGCCCTCACCGCCGGCGCACTCCCCCACGATCAGGTTGGTGAATCCGACGTCGGGGTGCTCGGCGCGC
The DNA here is from genome assembly GCA_036500645.1 of Mycobacterium sp. Taxonomy (GTDB): domain Bacteria; phylum Actinomycetota; class Actinomycetes; order Mycobacteriales; family Mycobacteriaceae; genus Mycobacterium. The sequence goes on from DASYBR010000199.1 coordinate 72,774, forward strand.
CAAGCCTCCACCAGTCGTTCGAGGGCCGCCTTGCTGACCCCGTACGCGCCGAGCCCCGGCCAGGGCGGCCCGAAGGTTCCGGCATCGGATGCCAGGTAGATCACCTTGCCCGCGGACTCCGTCAAGTGGGGCATCGCCGCCGCCGTCACCAGCGCCGCGCCGATGACATTGGTGTCGAAGACGCTCCGCCAGGTCTCCGCATCGGTGTCGACCATCTTCACGAGCGGCCCGACGGCCGGTGTGTAGACGAGGTTGTCGATGCCGCCCATCGCATCGGCCGCCGCGTCGACCGCGGCTCGGCACGACGCCTCATCGGTGACATCGCATTCGACGGCGATCGCGTTCGGGCCCGCGTCGTTCGCCGCAGCCTCGATGCGCTCTCGACGCCGGGCCAGCAGCGCAACCTGGTCGCCACGCTGCGCAAGACCGACACCGATGCAGCGCCCGAGACCACTTGACGCGCCAACCACCACTGTCCTTGACATATCCGCCCTTTCACGTCCAGCACACCATGGGAGATGCTGTCGGCAAAAACCTACCTGATCGGTTGTGCCGGCGAAGCAGCCAGCAGGGTCGTGGCGGCGGGCACGATTGCGGCCCACGGACGGGCCTCTCGAAAGATGTTGCGCGCCTTAACCTAAACCCGGATCACGGTGTTCTTGTCACCAGACTTGGCCTTGTACATCGCCGCGTCTGCGCGGGCCGTGATCGAGGAAACCGGCTCCCCGGGAAGGGCAATCGTGGCACCGATGCTCAGGGTCGCGCGGATCATCTGCTCGGAAACCTGGATCGGTTCAGCTGCGCGGCAGCGGATCTTCTCGGCGATCTCGGCGACCTCGTCGATGCTGTGCACGCCGGGCAGCAGGATGAGTATCTCGTCGCCGCCAGTCCGGCCGACGGTGTCCCCCTGACGGACGCTTGCGCGGATCCGGGCCGCCAGGGTGGCCAACACGGCATCGCCGATGCCGTGCCCCCACGTGTCGTTGATTTCCTTGAAGTAGTCGACATCGCAGAACAGCACGCCCACGCCCGTTCCGGGGCGTCGCGGCTGCTCCAGAGCGGCCTCCAGCCGGCCGATGGCCTCGGCCCGGTTGGCCAATCCGGTGAGGGTGTCGAACCGGGCCAGCCGTTCGAGCCGCTGCTCGGCCTCGACCTGGTCGTCGACGATGCGCAGCGCCGCGATCAGTCCGTCCGTGTTGCCTTCGGCGTCGACGTAGGGCTTTCCGTGGCCGTGGACCCAGTGGTACTCCTCGTCGATGGCGCGGACCCGGAACCGGTGCAGGACCGCTTCGCCGCCGGCGATCCGCTGCAGCGCGGTGGCAAGAGTGTCGCGGTCGTCGGGGTGAATGCGGCGGCGAAGACCCGCACCGGTCCATTGCTGCGCTGGTCCCCCCAGCGCGGCCTCGACGGAGGGCGAGACCCACGCGACGTCGCCGCCGCGCAGGTGGATGACGATGTCGACGGCGTTGTCGGCCAGGATGCGATAGCGCATCTCGGCGTCGGCGCGTTCCTTGCTGACCAGTTGCTTTTCGATCAGCAGCTTCTGTTCGCGCTGGCTGAAGTAGAAGGTGACCGCCCCGACGATGACGGTGCCCAACAGGATCGAGAAGGTCCACTCCGCCTGCGCACCCACACCGAGGGCCAGGAAGGCCGGCCTCGACAACGCCACGACGATCGGGAAGCCGCCGAGGATGCACATCAATCGCACCAGTGACCGCCAATCGGGACGGGCGAGCAGCCAGCCGAGGGGGAACCGGTCAACCCGCGCCAGCGACACCGCGGCGACGAGCAGCAACAACGAGGACGCTGTCGAAATCGCCTCGCCCGCGGACGGCGTGACGCCCACCAGGGCCAGCGCGTCGAACAGGTAGGCCCCGATGGTGATGAACGGGATGGACGCGGCACCTGCAACGCAAATGGGCCAGGCCAGGCGGGTCCCCCGATCCCACCGATCGACCCGGATCAGCGCGGCGACGACGGCCAGCAGCAGGATGGCCGACGAGGTCTGCGGACTAGGACGGCCCGGCCGCGGCCATTGCCACAACCGCACCGCTTCCGCGAACCACACCCGGTCCAAGCCGAATGCCCCACCGGTCACGTACTCGGCGAGAACCGCCACGGTGAGGACACTTACGATCGCGGCCAAGCCGCGCCCGGCCCACATGCGGGCGGGCCTGGGATCTCCCGATTGCAGCAGGATCGCCGCCCCCAGCGCGCCCAGCCACACCGCGGTCCATGGCGTCATCGGCGGCCAGCCAGGGTAGATCCGCGTCAACGGCTCGATGCCGGTCGCCCAGCCCACCCACGTCGAGGTGGTGACGGCAAAGACGACCAGCACGGCCACGGTTCGATACCGGGCCACCACCGCTTCCACGTGCGCGTCGGGGCCGGGCCTTTCCATCAGCTGCCCCTTCCCTCCCGGGCGGCGTCTGACACCGGTGTCGGAATAGCGACGCCGAGCGGTTCGGCGGCATGAATCTTGTCTGCAAAAACTAACCGATACCGCGACATCAGCAAACGGGGCTGGCCTCGCTCAGTCTCGCCTAGTCCAAGGGAACAGCTTGCAGCACCACGGCGGTATGGGCGTCCACCGTGAACTTGTCCGTTGCGGACAGTTCCGCGGTCGCCGCCGCCTCCGGGGTTTCGGTGTGCACCACGGTGCGCCAGTTGGCACCGAATTCCTTTGGCGGAAGGGTGAATTCGATCGCCTCGTGGTGGGCGTTGAAGCACAGCATGAACGAGTCGTCGAGGAGTCGCTGACCGCGGGCATCGCGGTCGGGGATGCCGTGCCCGTTGAGAAAGACCGCGACAGACTTGGCGAAACCGGCACCCCAGTCCTCGTCCGTCATCTCGGTGCCCTCGGGGGTGAACCAGGAAATGTCGGGAAGGCCGTCCTGGCCGCGCCGGCCCACCGGTTTGCCGGAGAAGAACCGGCGCCTGCGGAACACCGGGTGGTCGGCCCGCAATGCCGATACCGCGCGGGTGAACTCCAGCAGGCCGTCGTCGGCTTTGGCCCAATCGATCCAGGTGAGCTCGTTGTCCTGGCAGTAGCCGTTGTTGTTGCCGTTCTGCGTGCGACCGAGTTCATCGCCGTGGCAGATCATCGGCACACCCTGGGACAACAGCAAAGTGGTGATGAAATTGCGCTGCTGGCGCCCTCGGAGCTCCTCGATCTCGGGGTCGTCGCTGGGTCCCTCGACACCGCAGTTCCACGATCGGTTGTGGCTTTCGCCGTCGTTGTTGTCCTCGCCGTTGGCCTCGTTGTGCTTCTCGTTGTAGGAGACAAGATCACGCAGCGTGAACCCGTCGTGCGCGGTGACGAAGTTGATCGAGGCCACCGGCCGCCGTGCCGTGTGCTCGTAGAGGTCGGCCGACCCGGACAGCCGGTAGGCGAACTCGTCGAGGGTGGCGGGCTCTCCGCGCCAGAAGTCGCGGACGGTGTCGCGGTATTTGCCGTTCCACTCGGTCCACTGCGGCGGGAAGTTGCCCACCTGGTATCCACCGGGCCCCACGTCCCACGGCTCGGCGATCAACTTGACCTGGCTGACCGTCGGATCCTGTTGCACGAGTTCGAAAAACGTCGCCAGGCGGTCCACGTCGTAGAACTCGCGGGCCAGCGTCGAGGCGAGGTCGAAGCGGAAGCCGTCGACGTGCATCTCGGTGACCCAGTAGCGCAACGAGTCCATGATCAGCTGCAGCGCGTGCGGATGCCCGACGTTCAGGCTGTTCCCGGTGCCCGTGTAGTCCATGTAGTACTGCTTGTCGTCGTCGACCAGCCGGTAATACGCGGGATTGTCGATGCCGCGCATCGACAGCGTCGGACCCAGGTGATTGCCCTCCGCAGTGTGGTTGTAGACGACATCAAGGATGACCTCGATGCCGGCCTCATGCAGGGAGCGCACCATCGCCTTGAACTCCTGCACCTGTCCGCCCGGCGTGGTGGCGCTGGAGTACTTGAAGTCGGGTGCGAAGAATCCAATCGTGTTGTAGCCCCAATAGTTTGACAACCCCTTGTCGATGAGTGTGGAGTCGTTGGCGAAGTGGTGCACCGGCATCAGCTCGATCGCGGTGACGCCGAGGCTTTTCAGGTGCTCGATGATCACCGGGTGCGCCACCGCGGCGTAGGTGCCGCGCAGGGGCTCGGGAATGTCCGGATGCGTCTGGGTGAGGCCCTTGACGTGCGCCTCGTAGATCACCGTGTCCGCATAGTGGTGGTCCGGCGGGCGATCGTTGCCCCAGTCGAAGTACGGGCTGATCACCACCGATTTGGGCATGCTGGCCGCGGAGTCGTCGTCGTTGCGGCTGTCGGGTTCGCCGAAGTTGTAGGCGAACAGGGATTGGTTCCACTCGAAGCTGCCGTCGATGGCCTTCGAGTACGGGTCCACCAGCAGCTTGTTCGAGTTGCACCGCAGCCCCGCGTGCGGGTCGTACGGACCGTGCACGCGATAGCCGTAGCGCTGACCCGGTTCGATGTTGGGTATGTACGCGTGCCAGATGAATCCGTCGACCTCGGGCAGGGTGACGCGGCTCTCCGTGCCGTCGGCGTCGAATAGGCACAACTCCACCCGCTCGGCCACCTCACTGAATACGGCGAAATTGGTGCCGGCGCCGTCGTACGTGGCGCCGAGGGGGTAGGCCCTACCCGGCCACACTTCGCCTGTGGGCGTGGGGGCAGCAGCCTGTGCGGAGGTCATGGCGCATTCAATACCCTGCGTCCGTGGCCGTCAAACGGCAGCGTCCAGTGATCTTCTCGGTGTTACTCGGGAAAGCCTTGCGGCACAGGTGATCACGGCTTGAGTATGACCTTCACCGCACCGTCCTGCTTCTTCTGAAAGATGTCATAGGCGTGCGGGGCCTGGTCGAGAGGCAGCACGTGCGACGCGAAGTCGTCGACGCCGAGCGGGTCGTCGTCGGTGAGCAGCGGCATGATGTCGTCGACCCACCTCTTTACATTGGCCTGCCCCATTCGCAGCGTCACCTGCTTGTCGAACAGCGTGAGCAGCGGCAGCGGGTCGGCCATTCCGCCGTACACCCCGATCAGCGAGATCGTTCCGCCGCGCCGCACGACGTCGATGGCGGAGTACAGGGCGCTGAGCCGATCCACGCCCGCTTTCTGCATGAGCGGCTTGGCAAGCGCGTCCGGCAAC